>CANBQJ010000072.1 GCA_947371645.1 Burkholderiales bacterium
CGCCCCTGAGGTATTTGAATGTCATCCACTGATTCCCTGAGCCTGCAACCGCCAACGGCTGCCACCCCTGTCGCAGCCGCCCTGGTCGAGTTCCTGGCAGAGGCGCGTGTGCCCACCGAGCACGGCAGCTTCACCATGAAGCTCTTCCGTGAGAAGGCAACAGGTCTGGAGCACGTGGCCATGGTGATGGGCGAAGTGGCTGGCAGCGCCCTGGTGCGCGTGCATTCCGAGTGCATGACCGGCGACGTGTTCGGCTCCTTGCGCTGCGATTGCGGCCCGCAACTGGAATTCGCCATGCGGGAAATTGGCAAGCAAGGCAGCGGTGTGGTGGTTTACCTGCGTCAGGAAGGCCGTGGCATCGGCCTGGCCAACAAGCTGCGCGCCTACCAGCTGCAAGACCAGGGCCTGGACACTGTGGAGGCCAACCTGCACCTGGGCTTCGCCGCCGACTTGCGCAAGTTCGACTCGGCCGTGGACATCCTGTCGCAACTGGGCGTGCGCTCGGTGCGCCTGATGACCAACAACCCGCGCAAGGTTGACACGCTCAAGTCCCAGGGCCTGGTGATTGAAGAGCGCGTGCCCGTTCGCAGCGACGTGCAGTCCGAGAACGAACGCTACCTGGACACCAAGGCCCGCAAGCTGGGCCACCACATCGACTGGCTGGGCTGACCTTGAACATTGACCTCGCCCCCCAGGACGACCCCGAACAGGACACGCCCGAGCGGCACGAGGTCGCGCGCCGCAGCACCTTGGTGAGCGTGGCGGTCAACCTGGTGTTGACGCTGGTACAGGTGCTGGTGGGCGTGCTGGCGCATTCGCAGGCGCTGATCGCCGACGGCATCCATTCGCTGTCCGACCTGGTGTCCGACTTCGTCGTGCTGCTGGCCAACCGCCACAGCCGCAAGGAAGCCGACGACGATCACCACTACGGCCACCACCGCTATGAAACCGCGGCATCTCTGGTGCTGGGCGCGCTGCTGCTGAGCGTGGGCGCCGGCATGCTCTGGAGCGCCGTGCACAAGCTGGGCGAGCCCGGCAGCATCCCGGCCGTGCAGCCGGTGGCGCTGTACGTGGCCCTGGCCGCGCTGGTGGCCAAGGAACTGCTGTTTCGCTACATGCTGGCCGCTGCCGAGCGTGTGCGCTCCAGCATGCTGGTGGCCAACGCCTGGCATGCCCGCTCTGATGCGGCCTCGTCACTGGTGGTGGCGCTGGGCATCGTGGGCAACCTGATGGGCTACCCCCTGTTGGACCCGGTGGCCGCGCTGATCGTGGGCCTGCTGGTGACCAAGATGGGCTGGGAATTTGGCTGGGATGCGCTCAATGACCTGATGGACCGCTCGGTCTCGGAAGAGCAGATCGGGCAGATCCAGAACATCCTGGCGCGAACGCCTGGCGTGCATGGGGTGCACGACCTGCGCACCCGCAAAATGGGCGACATGATCATGGTGGACGCCCACCTGGAGGTGGATGGCGACCTGAGCGTGCGCGAAGGCCACGACATCGCCACCCTGGCGCGCGACCGCGTGATGGCCAAGATGCCCGTGCTGGACGTCATGACCCACCTGGACCCGGTGAAACGGTCTCGCGCCAAGGGGCAGGGCGCAGGAGCGGCCTGAAGCTCGGCTCAGCCTGTCAGCCCGCCAGGATGTTGCGCAAGGCTCGCCAGGTGAAGAGACCGCCTGGCAGGCGACGCTCATTGAGCACGTCGGCCAGCTTGGCCTGGATGCGCGGGCTGCGCTGAGCCCGCCAGATCACCAGGTCGGCCAGCCAGGGGTGGCGGTTGAAGCCACCTGCTTGCTGGTAGCTGCGGTAGCGAGGCAGCAGGCCGCGCAAGCAGGCTTCGTAGTGCGCACGCACTGCAGGGTCGGCTGCTTCGGCCAGGCCATGGGCCTGCAGGCTGTCTGCGGCGGCCAGGCCGGTTTCCATGGCTTTGCCGATGCCTTCGCCCGTGAACGCATACGTGCCGCCAGCGGCTTCACCCACCACCAGCAAGCCCGGGCGCGACCACTGGGCACCGTTGAGGCCACAGCGCAAGGGGGCACCTTTGAGCGCACTGCGCACGGTGCCTTCACGCATGAGTTGGGCGGCCACCGGGTCCACCGCCAGGAAGGCGTCGAACAGCGTGCGCAGGTTCATGCCGGAGCGCCGGCGTGCGCCAGGTTGCCACCAGCGTGGCGCATCCGTGTAGTTGTCCAGCACGCCCACGCCGATGTTGAAGGTGTCATCCGGCCCGGGGAAGACCCAGCCATAGCCACCATGGAGCTGGCGGTGCCAGGTGAAGCGCAGGCTGCCCAGGCGGGCGGCCATCTCGGGGTGCTGCACATGGGCGCGCAAGGCCATGCCACTGGGTGTGCGACGGGTGCACACACCCGCGGCCAGCAGGGGTGGCAGGTGGGCCCCGGTGGCCAGGATCACCCAGTTGGCCTGCACGATGTGGGTGCTGCCGCCATGGCGCAAGGCGGCGCCCGTCACGCGGCCGTCTGGCCCGGACAGCAGGGTTTCAAAGCGCAAGGGTGCGTGCATGCGGGCGCCCGCTTCCACGGCGGCCGTGCACAGCAGGGCATCGAGCTGTTCGCGGGGCAGCACGGCCATTTCACCGGCCACGTCCACGCTGTGCCCTTTCGGCGCCACGCATCGCGCCATGGGCACCGGGCGGGCCAGGGCCATCACGCGCTCGTGCAGGCCCAGGCGGCGCAAGGCGGCGTGGGCATCGGGCACGAGGGCGTCGCCGCAGACCTTGTCACGCGGAAAGGCCTGCGCATCCACCAGCACCACGTCACGCCCGGCCAGGGCCAGGGCGCGTGCGCAGGCGCTGCCGGCGGGGCCTGCGCCCACCACCAGCACCTCGCAGGAAGCGGGCAGCTGATCGGGTGTGAGGTTGAGTTCGGGGGTAGGCATGCAGCCCCGGATTCTAGGACCCCGGCGGGACCGGGGCTCAGGCGCCCTGGCTGGCCTCAGACGTCACGCCCAGCAATCGCACGCACACGCGGTTGCGGCCACCGTTCTTGGCCTGGTAGAGGGCCTCGTCGGCGGCGGCCAGCAAGGCCGTGTCCTTGAGCAGGAAGTCGGCCTGGCAGGTGGCCACACCCACGCTGAGCGTCACCACCGCAGAGGTGGGTGAGGCCTCGTGGCGCATCTGCAAGGCCTCCAGGGCCTGGCGCACGCGCTCCGCCACGGCGGCGGCCACCTCGGAGTTGGCTTGGGGCAGCACGGCAATGAATTCTTCACCGCCGTAGCGTGCCACCAGGTCGCCCGGTCGTCGCACATGTTGCTCCAGCACCTGAGCCACATGTCGCAGGCATTCGTCACCAGCAGGGTGGCCGTAACGGTCGTTGTACTTCTTGAAGTGGTCCACGTCGATCATCAGCACGCTGACGGGACTGTGGTCATACTGGGCACGTTCCCAGACGTTTTGGAAGTAATCCTGGAAATGGCGCCGGTTGAAGAGCCCGGTCAGCCCATCACTGCGAGACAGCTGCTGCAGGCGCTCATGGGCCTGGCTGAGCTCTCGCACCAGGCCACGTTCCTTGAGCGTCAACAGGTAGCGGGTGCGTTCGTCACGCTCCATGACGTAGTTGGAGATCAGCGTGAACAGCACCGTGGACGACACCAAGGCAATGATGGGCGACAGCAGGCGTTGCGGGAAGCTGTCCAGCAGCAAGATGCCCGCCAAATGGATGCCCAGGATCGCCAGCGAGAACACCACGGCATTCCAGAAGCGCAGCCGCTGGACCACGTTGCCATACATGATGACCACGATGAAGCCCACATGGTAGAAGTGCGCGAACTCGCTGTGGGTTTCTGACAGGATGAAGGCCAGAGAGGCTGCGGCAATCAGGCCACTGGCGAACACGGCAACCTCGCAGAATGCGTTGGGCCAGTAGCGCCGAAACCAGCCGCTCGGGTCCCAGAAGACATAGAGCGAGAAGGCCGCGGCTGGCGTGAACAAGAAAGAGCGCAGCTTCACGGCCAGCCAGAACACATCTCTGGCCATGAGGAAGTCCACCACCAGGAAGCCGTTGTAGACCAGCAGCGCGATCAAGCCACTGATCAGGAAATGCCTGCGGCGTGCATCGCTGGTGTCGGCCACGAACTGGCCCTCTAGCGCAGCCGGGAAGCGCATCAGCGGAAAGCCTTGATCCAGCAGGCGGCTGATGTCCGTCTGCATGGGGTCGGCGCTCGGCTGGCTGCGCTGTACCGACTGCAAACCGGCGTCGGCATGCGCAGCGGCCATCGCGGCTGGCAAGGGGGCGGACGAGGGGGTGTGCGCAGCCATGGGCGGTCAGTCGTGGGTGCCGAAGGCGTAGACGCGGTTGCGGCCCCGCGCCTTGGCCTGGTAGAGCGCTTCGTCGGCGGCAGAAATCAGCTGTGCAGGTGTGGCGTGCGGGGCATTGGGGCGCAAGGTGGCCACGCCAATGCTCACCGTGATCACGGCATGTGTGGGTGACTTGGCATGCAGGCGGTTGAGGTTTTCGACGCCCTTGCGCACGCGCTCGGCGGCACCCAGGGCCACGTCCAGAGAGGTGCCAGCCAGCACGGCGATGAACTCTTCGCCACCAAAGCGGGCGATGAGGTCGCCGGGGCGGCGCAGGCGGCGCTTGAGGGTGCCGGCCACGTCCTTGAGGCAGGCATCGCCTTCGGGATGACCATAGCGGTCGTTGTAGGCCTTGAAGTGGTCGACGTCGATCATCATCAGGGCCACTTCGGTGCCGTTCATGCGGGCGCGTTCCCAGAGGTGCAGCAGGTATTCGTCGAAATGGCGGCGGTTGGCCAGTTGGGTGAGCATGTCGCTGCGGGACATGGCATCCAGGTCGGCATTGGCCTGCTCCAGGTCACCCAGCAGGCAGGTTTCTCGTTGACGCAACAGCCAGTTGCGGCGCGCGTCCAGCTCGATGGTGTAGCAGCCATAGAGCGTGAACACCATTGAGGAGAGCAACGTCAGTGTCGCGGGCACCATGATGGCCATGGGCGCCTCGGGCTTGCTGGTCCAGACGACGGCATACATGCCCAGGACGACGAGGTCCATGGCCAGGGCGGGCCTGAGCCGCATGTGCGCCACCGAATTGGAAAACAAGATGATGGGGATGAGCGAAATCAGGTAGGGGCCAGCCAGCGCGTCCTGGCTCTTCCAGGACAGAAAGGCTGTGGTGCCGGTAGACACCAGGCCTGGGGCCACCGTGGCCCATTCCCGCAACCAGGGCATGCGCATGCGAGACAGGATGAAGATGCCCACCACCACCAGCGGCGTGAAAGCGAAGAGGCGCAGGCGCACGGCCAAGTCGAAGGTGTCGGGCACCATCAGCAGGTCGGGCAGAAGCAAGATGTTGGATACCACGGCCACCAGGAGCCCGCAGATCATCACCCACCGCATGCGGCGTGCGGCGTTTTCTTCCTGGAATTGATCTTCCAGGTCATCAGGGAAGCCCAGCCTCCCCAAGCCGCCGGCCAGCAAGGCATCGATGCGCTGTGCCTGCGCCGAGCGCACCGGCGCGTCGTCGAGCGATGTGGGCTCGGTCAGGCTGCTGGTGTCACGGCGGTGGTCCGAGGCACTCAATGTGGCGCTCACCGTCATCCACCCCATGGCTGGGTGCTTGAGGCCATTGGACATGCGTTCAAACATGGATTCAAGACGGTGTTTCGGGTGATGGCGGCATCACGTGATGCTGACCATGATGAGATCTTGCACGCATGGCCGGGTGCGTGGTAGATACACCCTGTAACCATCAGCCCATTGTTGCCCCGATTTCGCGATTTGACAAAGAGGGGACTCCCGCGTTCGATGGGGGTGCAATCCCGCAAGTTGCGCCAGCGTGTGACTCAGGTCACACGGTGAGCTGGTCGGTTGGCCCGTCCCGCCCGCTGAGGCGCACGTGCAAACCCTGAGGGCTCTCCAGAAGCTGAAGCCGACCGCCATGCGCACGGGCGATCAGGTCACCGAGCATCAGGCCCAGTCCGCCCAGCTGTTCATAGTGCTGGCCGTCCAGCGCGGCCTGGCAATGGGTGCGTGCGGCGGCCGTCATGCCCTGGCCATCGTCCAGCACGTTCACCACCCAGCTTGCCGGCCGGTTGTCAGAGGGCGGCAGGTGTTGCCAGCTCATCTGCACCGTGCGGGCGCCATGTTTGTGGGCGTTGTCCATCAGGTTGATCAGCGCTGCCGACAGCAGGTCGGTGTCGGCCCAGATGTGGCCATCGGTCGACACGTCCACCTGCAGGCCGTCCAGCGGCAGGTGCGATGTCAGCTCGCTGATACGGACCCAGCTCAGGCGCACGGCCGCCTGTTCGGCCCGAAAGAGGGTGAGCAGGGCGGCGACCACGCTGCGCAAGCGGTCCAGCCCCACGCCCATGCGTTGCAGGTGGGGCAGGGCTTCGGGCGAGGACTTCACCTGCGCCACGGCCAGCTGGGCCATCATGCCGGCCAGAGGTGTGCGCAAGGCGTGCGCAGCGTGCGCTGAAAACGCGCGCTCGCTGGCCACGCGCTGGGCGAGGCGCTCACCCAGGTCATGGATGGCGTGGCGCATGGGCTCCAGCTCGGTGAGGGTGCTGGGCAGCCGGTTGGGCTTGCCGTCCATGGGGTCGTAGTGCTTGACAGCGTCTGACAGCTCGACGATGGGTGCCAGCGCCTGGCTGGCCCGCAGCCGCAGCCAGATGGCGCACAGCACACCCACGATCAAGGTGACGGCGGCCGTGGTGCCAGCCGCCCGCCATTTGGTTTCTTGCCGCACATGGGCCACCTGCGCCACATAGAGCACGTGGCCCTCGCCATCGAGCGACATGCCGTACACACGCCAGGAATCGGCCACGCTGGACAAACCCATCGTGGGCTGTGCCAGCAGGGGCAGCTGGGGGGCACGGTGCGAGCGCCACACCACATGCCCCTGGGCCGACACCACTTGCCAGACCAGGTGCTCGTCGTGGGCAGGTGCCGGCAGAGAGCCGCCGTTGGTCACCGCCAGCTGAGGGCCCTGGCTGCGGATCAGGCCGTAGAGGATCTCGGCCGATTCCTGCAAGGTGTTGTCCAGCAGTTCATCCACTGCACTGCGGACGGTGAAGATGACGGCGGCGGCCACCACCAGGCTCCAGGCCACGGAGACCCACAGCAGGCTGCCAAACAGCCTGCGCCGCAGGGAGGCTTCAGCCCGCCACGTCATGCAGGCACACGGTAGCCCATGCCCCGCACGGTTTCGATCACGCCCTTGCCCAGCTTGCGGCGGATGCTGGAGATGTGCACCTCCAGGGCGTTGCTGTTGAGGTCGGCATCCAGGCCCAGCACCAGGCCTTCGAGGTCTCCCTTGGACACCAGCCGGCCGGCGCGCAGGGCCAGCGCTTCAAGGATGCTCCATTCGCGTGCGGTGAGGTCCGCGGGGATGTCGTGCACGTAGGCCCGCTTGGCTTGCATGTCGAGGCTGGCGTCGGTGCCCGTCACCGCCTGGCGTGGCGAGACCATGCCCGTGGCGCGGCGGCTCACGGCCCGGATGCGGGCGGCCAGCTCTTGTGGTGCAAAGGGCTTGACCAGGTAGTCGTCGGCGCCGGCGTCCAGGCCCTGGATGCGGTCGCTGAGCAGGTCCCGTGCGGTGAGCAGCAAGGCGGGTGTCGTCACTTCGCGCCGACGCAGGCTGCGGATCCAGTCGACGCCCGATCCATCGGGCAGCTGCCAGTCCACCAGCAGCACGTCGAAGCTCTCGTCGCGCAGGCCCATGGCTTCACTGACGCGTTGGCACCAGTCCACCACATGGCCTTGCGCCTGCAGGTAGTCGCGCAGGCCTTCACCCAGGATGGTGTCGTCTTCCAGCAGCAGCAGTCTCAAGTGCGGTTCCTCCAGTGGGCTGAACCTTAGCACCGGCGCCCTGTCTTGTTGTTCATGCC
The DNA here is from genome assembly GCA_947371645.1 of Burkholderiales bacterium. Next base: position 7,864 of record CANBQJ010000072.1, read on the forward strand.
GTCTTCAGCTTGTGTGGTCACAGTGCCGTCGCATATGACCACGCCCGCCTCCCCCCTCTTGCGAACGCTTGACCACCACCGCCTGTTGCCTGGCTGGCTGATGCGGCTGTCTCTCATGTCCGCTCTGGCACTGTGCGCCCCTGTCGCCTGGACAGCACCGGCAGACCAGGTGGTCCAGCTCAGCCCTGCCCAGGTGCAGGCCATGGGTGTGAGCGTTCAGGCCGTCACGCCCATGCCTGCAACGATGGGGCCGTATGCAGGCACCGTGAGCCTGCCGCCGGCCCGCTTGCGTCGCGTGGCTGCACCCTGGCCAGGCCTGGTGGCCCAGTTGCAGGTGAGCGAAGGCGACACCGTGAAAGCGGGCCAGGTGCTGGCCACCCTGCTCAGCCCCCATGGCGTCGAGCAGGGCAATGCGGCCCGGGCCGCGCGCAGCCAGCTGGACCTCAGCCAACACAAGCTGCGGCGTGACGAGGCCTTGTTCAATGAGGGCCTGATCAGCCGCGCCAGGCTGGAGGCCAGCCGCAGCCAGGCTGGCCAGGACGAGCTGGCCGCGCAGTCGCGGCAGGCCGTGGCGCAAACGCCCGACACCCGGTGGGAGGGCGGCCGCCTGCAGCTGCTGGCCCCCATGGCCGGCGTGGTGCTGGGCCGCACGGCCACGCTGGGCGAACGCGTGGACGCGGGCGCGCCGCTGATGCACATTGGTCAGCCGGGGGGGTGGTGGGTGGACCTGCGTGTGCCGGTGAGCGACGCAGCCCGCATCCAGTCCGGGCAGCGCGTGACATTGGGCGACGCGGCTTCGACGGACCACGCAACCGTGTCGGTGGTGGGCATGGCCGTGGACGCGGCCAGCCAGACGGTGCTGGTGCGCGCCCAGGTGGTGCCAGGTGCCAACCATGTGCCGCCCGCATTGCGCTGGGGTCAGGCCGTGGCCGCCCATGTGCTGCAGGACCAGGACGGGACGGTGGGCCTGCCTGACACGGCCATCGTGGCCTGGCGGGGCACACCCGCCGTGTGGGTGCAGGATGGGGCAGGGCGCTTTCGGCTGCGCAGCGTGCAACAGGCGCAGCGGCGCGCAGGGCAGAGCACGGTGCAGGGCTTGCCCCCGGGGGCCCGCGTGGTGACCCACGCCACGGCGGCCTTGATGGCCATGCTCGACGCCCGTCCGTGAAAGGCCATCCATGTTGTCCACATTGATCGCCTTTTGCCTGAGGCAGCGTGTGCTCACGCTGATCCTGACCGCCATGTTGATGGGTGCCGGCGTGAGCGCCTTCCTGCGTCTGCCCATCGACGCCTTCCCTGATGTGTCTACGACTCAGGTCAAGCTCATCCTCAAGGCGCCGGGCATGACCCCGGAAGAAGTGGAAAGCCGCATCGCGGTGCCCCTGGAGCAAGAGCTGCTGGGCATCCCGCACCAGAAGGTGCTGAGGTCCACGTCCAAATATGCACTGGCCGACATCACCCTGGATTTTGATGAGGGCACCGACATCTACTGGGCACGTCAACAGGTGAGCGAGCGCCTGGGTGGCGTGATGCAGAACCTGCCCGAAGGCGTCAGTGGCGGCCTGGCCCCCATCACCACCCCGCTGGGCGAGATGTTCATGTTCACCGTGGAAGGCCCGCAAAGCCTGGAGGCCCGCCGTCAGGTGCTGGACTGGGTGATCCGGCCTGCGCTGCGCACGGTGCCTGGCGTGGCCGACGTCAACAGCCTGGGCGGCAGGGTCAGCACCTTCGAGGTGGTGCCTGACTTGTCGGCGCTGCAGGCCAGAGGCCTGCGCATGCAGGACCTGCAGGAAGCCCTGATCAAGGGCCACCACAATGACGGGGCAGGGCGCTTGACGCAGGGTGAAGAAGCGCTGATCGTGCGGGTGGCAGGCGCCTTGCGCACCCTCGATGACGTGCGTGCCACGGTGGTGCGCGGCGATGCCGGCCAGGTGGTGCGCGTGGCCGATGTGGCCCGCGTGCACATGGGCGAACTCACCCGCTATGGCGCGGTGACCCGCAACGGCCAGGGCGAGGCAGTGGAGGGCCTGGTGCTGGGGCTGCGAGGCGCCAATGCCCGTGAGGTGGTGGCGGGTGTCAAGCAGGCCCTGGCCCGCATCGCACCCAGCCTGCCTCAGGGCATGAAGGTCGACACCTTCTATGACCGCAGCAGCCTCGTAGACCGTGCCGTGCACACCGTGGGCAAGGCACTGGCCGAAGCCGTGGTGCTGGTGCTGCTGCTCTTGCTGGCCTTCCTGGGCAATCTGCGTGCGGCCCTGGTGGTCGCGCTCATGCTGCCCTTGTCGGCGCTGGGCACCTTCGTGCTGATGCGCCAGGCGGGCCTGTCTGCCAACCTGATGAGCCTGGGTGGCCTGGCCATCGCCATCGGCATGCTGGTCGATGGCGCGGTGGTGGTGGTGGAAAACATCGAGGCGGCCATGGGTCAGGCACAAGCCAAGCGCATGCCCTGGCTGCACCTGGTCTACCGGGCCAGCCGAGAAGTGGCCACGCCCGTGGCTTCGGGCATCGCCATCATCGTCATTGTCTTTCTGCCTTTGCTCAGCCTGGAAGGGCTGGAAGGCAAGCTGTTTGCCCCCGTGGCCCTCACCATCGTGTTCGCGCTGCTGGTGTCGCTGCTGCTGTCGCTCACCGTGGTGCCCGTGCTGGCCACCTGGATGCTGCGCGGCCTGCAGCCGCATGAGCCCTGGCTCATGCGCCAATTGATGCGCGGCTACCAGCGCATTCAGGCCCTGGCCATGTCCCGCCCGAAAGCCTTGATGGCCGCTGCCCTGGTGGCCCTGGCCGGCTCGGTGCTGCTGTTCATGCAACTCGGCAAGTCGTTCATGCCGACATTGGATGAAGGCGACATCATCATGCAACTCGAAAAGCTGCCGGCCATCGGGCTGGACGCCAGTTCGGACATCGACCTGCGCGTGCAGCAGGCCGTGCTCCAGCGCGTGCCCGAGGTCAAAGGCATCGTGGCGCGCAGTGGCTCCGACGAGCTGGGGCTGGACCCGATGGGCCTCAACCAGACCGACACCTTCCTGGTGCTCAAGCCGCGCGAACAGTGGCGCCGCCCCGACAAGGAATGGCTGATTGAAGAGTTGCGCAAGGTGATGGCCGACTTCCCTGGCGTGGGTGTGAGTTTCACCCAGCCCATCGACATGCGGGTCTCGGAGATGCTCACCGGGGCGCGCGGCGACGTGGTGGTCAAGGTGTATGGGCCCGAGTTGTCGCAGCTCAGCCGCATCACCAGCGAGATCGAAGCCGTGATCAAGCCCATCAGCGGCGCCGCCGACACCGTGGTGGTGCGCAATGACGGCGTGCAGTACCTGCAGCTGGAACTGGACCGCCTGGGTGCCGGCCGAATGGGCCTGGACATGGCCCAACTCGGCACCGACCTGCGCCGCCTGGTGGAAGGCGAACAGCTGGGCGTCATCCACGAAGCCGGGCGTCGCGTGCCCTTGGTGCTGCGCGGTGACGAGGCCTTGCGCCGTTCGCCCACCACCTTCGAGCAGACACGCCTGGTGACTGCGCAAGGCGCCTCGGTGGCCATTGGCGACGTGGCCCGGCTGCAGCGTGTGGAGGGCCCGGTGAAGATCGACCGCGAACAAGGGCAGCGTCAGGCGCTGGTGCAGACCAATGTGGAAGGGCGTGACCTGGTGGGATTTGTCGCAGAAGCGCGGCAGAAGGTGGAGCAGGGCGTCAAGCTGCCCCAGGGCTACAACATCACCTGGGGTGGCCAGTTCGAAAACCAGCAGCGGGCAGCGGCCCGCCTGGCGCTGGTCATCCCGCTGGCCGTGGCCCTGATCTTCTTCGTGCTCTTTTCCACATTCGGCTCGGTGCGCCAGAGCGTGCTGGTGCTGGCCAATGTGCCCCTGGCGCTGATGGGTGGCGTGGCCGGCCTGGCCGTGGCCGGTGAATACCTGTCGGTGCCGGCATCGGTGGGCTTCATCGCGCTGCTGGGCATCGCGGTGCTCAATGGCGTCGTCATGGTCAGCCACTTCAACCAGCTGCTGGCGCAAGGCCTGCCCATGCGCCGCGTGGTGGTGGAGGGCGCCCAGCGCCGCCTGCGCCCGGTGCTCATGACCGCGGCCATCACAGCAGTGGGTCTGGTGCCCCTGCTGTTTGCCACCGGCCCCGGCTCCGAGATCCAGAAGCCCCTGGCCATCGTGGTGATCGGCGGCCTGCTGTCGTCCACCTTCCTCACCCTCTTGCTCATGCCCGTGCTTTTCGAGCGCTGGGGGCAAGGCGCCATCCACACCGACGAGTCCCTCGCATGAGCACACACACACCAAGCGAACTGGTGGCCCTGCACATCGTGCTGCCCCGCACCTGGGAAGACACGGTGGTGGACTGGCTGCTGAGCCAGCCTGAGTCCTACATCGAGTTCAATCTCCAGGCCGTGGCCTCACACGCGGCTGCCGCGCGCTCCAGACACGTTCATGAGTTGGTGCAGGGCTTCAGCGAAGGCATCTGGCTGCATGTGGTGGCCAGCCGCGCCCAGCTGCCTGCACTGCAAGCGGCCCTGACGGCGACCTTGCATGGCGCAGATGGGCGCTGGTGGGTCAGCCCCATCGAGGCCTTCGGCCGGCTGGACGGGGAGGCGGCATGAGCCTTCGCCCACTTCAATGCCTGCGGGTGAGCATGGCCTGTGTCCTCCTGTGCCTGGCCCCATCTCTGGTGCGCGGCCAGATGCCCGCGGCGGCGGCGTCCGCACCCGTTCCGTCAGACGGTGCCAACCCACCGGACTGGCTGGCCTCCGTGCGTGGCACCCCCTGGGCGGACCCCATCGCCGTACAGCAAGCCTTGCAGGCTCGACCTGCCTGGCGCATGGCCCTGCAAGGCCGCGAAGCCGAACATGCCCAAAGCGAGGTCACCAGCCTGGGCAGCAACGAATGGAGCGCAGACCTGAGCGCCGGCACCCGTTGGCACGACGACCCTTTGCAAAGGCGCAGCCGCGAATGGGAGCTGGGCGTGCAGCGGCCCTGGCGCAGTGGCCACAAGGCGCGCGTCGCGGGAGAGCAGGCTCAGGCGCAGCGTGCCCTGGCCGATCTGGCCCTCGTGCAGCAATGGCAAGGCCTGGCCCTGGCACTGGTGGACGACATCGCAGACTGGGTGAGCCTCCTTGCCCAGAGTCAGGCTTGGGGCCTGCAGCAAGATGCCATGGACCAACTGGCCCAGGCCGCCCGCAAGCGTGTGCAACTGGGCGAGGGCGCGGAGCTGGACAGCCGCCAGGCAGACGCCGCATTGGCCCAGGCCACGCTTCAAGGGGCACTGGCCCAGCAGCGCATGCGCAACACCCAGGCCTTGTTGCGACAACGTTGGCCGCAATGGCCGTGGTCTGCCGATCAGGCCCTGGCCGCGGAAGGTGAGGCGTGCGCCCCAGCCCGCACCGCCACCTCCTGGGCCCAGGGTCTCCAGGACAAGGCCTTGCTGGTGCAGTGGGCGCAGACCGCGCTGCAACAAGCGCGCAGCCAGGCCCAGGCCGACGCCGCCCAGGCGTCACCTGACCCCACCATTGGCGTCAAAGGTGGGCAGGCGGGCAATGGCGCGGAGCGCTACGTTGGCTTGACCTTCAGTCTGCCCTGGGGCGGGCCTGCCAGAGACGCTCAGGCCCGTGCGTCGGCGCGCCGCCTGGCCATGGCCGAGCAAGGCATTGATCAGGCCCAGGAAGCCGTGCAGGCGCTGGCCATCACGGAGGTGGGCAACTGGCAGGCTGCCTGCACCCAGTGGCAACTGGAGCGCCAGGCCCAAGTGGTGCAGGCGAACATGGCGGGAGCGCTGGCCCGAGGCCACACCCTGGGTGAAGGCAGCCTGCTGGCCGTGCTGCAGGCCCAAGCCGTGGCGCACGACATGCGCCTGCGCGCAGAGCAGGCCCGGGCTCAGGCCTGGCGGGGCTGGAGCCGCATGCTGGTGCTCACCGGAGAGCTCTGGCCACGTTGACGCTCCGCGGCGCAACTTCACGCGTGCTTCAGCCTGCCCAGCCAAGATCATCGCCATGACGAAGTACGCCTCGCGTTTTGCAGCCTCGGTGGTCAAGCCCTTGATGCCGGGTGTGGTGGCCTGCCTGACATGGTCTGCGCCCCAAGTCGCGGAGGCCGGCACAGAGGCGGCCTCCCGCCAGGCCCGGGTGGAACGGCTGGTGTCGGAGCGCGCAGCGGTCAGCGCGCTGCCCCCGCAGGTCCTCTGTCGCGAACAGGCCATGCAAGGTGGCCGGTGGCTGCTGGTGTCCAGGTCATGGGGCGGCAGCCCAAGCTTGCGTCAGTACCAGTTGCTCGCCTGGCCCGATGAGGACCAGGTCTTGCCGCAGCGCATGGCCGTGACATGGGGTGAGTGCATCAGCGGCGCCACGACTCGCTGACCCACCGATGGGGAGGTGGTGGGTGGGCGCCAAACTTTCTGTTGCGCTGCCCAGGCCCAGGCCACCGTTCGCCGCCATGATGTGCAGGCTGTGGTGATCGGCATCTGCTGGTCTTGGCGCCCCCGGCTTCAGCCAGGGGGCCGGCCACGCCCAGGCGCGACCCATGATCAAACACATTCGCAAATTCGGCTTGCAAAACAACATGCGGCGCCTTGGTCCGGGCCTGATCACGGGTGCCGCCGACGACGACCCCAGCGGCATCGCCACCTATTCCCAGGCGGGTGCCCAGTTCGGCTATGCGATGTTGTGGACGGTGGTGTTCACGCTGCCATTGATGGTGGCCATCCAGATCGTCAGTGCACGCATTGGTTACGTCACCCGAAAAGGGCTGGCCGCCAACGTCAAGGCAAGCTTTCCGCGGTGGGTTTTGTTGAGCGTTGTGGGCATGCTGCTGGTGGCCAACACCCTCAACATTGCCGCCGACATTGCCGCCATGGCGCAGGCCCTGCGCCTGCTTGTGGGCGGCTCTGCCCACATCTATGCCGTGACTTTCGGCCTCTTGTGTCTGGCCTTTCAGGTGTTCCTGCCTTACACGGTTTACGTGCGCTGGCTCAAATGGCTGACCCTGGCTTTGTTGGCCTACGTCGCCGTGGCCTTCAGCCTGCGCCTGAACTGGCTGCAAGTGGCCGGTGACATCGTGCGGCCCCATCTGCCCGCGGGCACCACCTGGCACGACGCCTTGTTGATGGTGGTGGCCGTGTTCGGCACCACCATCAGCCCCTACCTGTTCTTCTGGCAGGCGGCACAGGAGATGGAAGACACCACGGACAGCCGGCCGCACACGCGCAGAGAAGTGCGCCACCACCTCAGGCGCATCAAGGTCGATACGGTGGTGGGCATGACGTTTTCCAACCTGATCGCGTTTTTCATCATCCTCACCACCGGCGCCACATTGCATGCCGCAGGGGTGACCGACATCCAGACGTCTGCCCAAGCGGCCGAAGCCTTGCGGCCACTTGCCGGCGACATGACCTTCTTGTTGTTCAGCCTGGGCATCATTGGCACGGGTCTGTTGGCCGTGCCTGTGCTGGCCGGGTCGGCGGCCTACGCCGTGGCTGAAGCGGCCGGCTGGCAAGGCAGCCTGAGCCTGCGGCTGGACAAGGATGAAGGGCGAGGCTTTTACGGCGTGATCGCCACGGCCACGGTGGGTGGCGTGATCATGTGCTTCACCGCTGTAGATCCGGTCAAGGAGTTGTTCTGGTCTGCGGTGCTCAACGGCGTGATCGCCGTGCCCATCATGGTCGTGATGATGCTGCTGGCGTCTCGCAGTGAGGTGATGGGAGAAAACGTGATCGGGCGGCAACTGCGGTGGCTGGGCTGGATCGCGACGGTGTCCATGGCGGCCACCGTGTTGGCGATGCTCAAGACCAGTTGAGTGCACCTGGCCTGGCCAGGCGGTTCGGTGATGAGCCCAGGTTTTGCCTGTTCGGGCATGTGTGCATGATGGTTGACATAAGATACATCGTGGCAAGTAAGGCGATGGGTTGCGTGAGTTGCAATGAGCGAGCCTGGCCTTGTCCCAGGCCCAGACCCACCCATGCGGCTTGCTCATCAGCCGAGGCCAAACCGCCGCGCCATCATCTTCTTGATCGACGCAGGCGCA
>CANBQJ010000073.1 GCA_947371645.1 Burkholderiales bacterium
CAGATCAAGGGTATCCCGCAGCGCACCAAACCTTGATTGGGGCTCAAGTTTCGATATCATTTTCGAAGCTGTCATCTCAAAACGACGAAGCTGAGTCACACTTGTGATATCAAACAGCGAGCACGTCAAAAAAATTCATGGCCACGATACTTGTTGTTGACGACGAACTGGGCATCCGTGCCCTCCTATCTGAAATCCTGAGCGACGAGGGCCATGCGGTCGAAGTCGCTGAAAACGCTGCGAAAGCGCGTTTGCTGCGAGAGCAGTGCAAGCCCGACCTGGTCCTGCTGGACATCTGGATGCCTGATGTCGATGGCGTCACGCTGCTCAAGGAATGGTCGGCCAGTGGCCAGCTCACCATGCCCGTGATCATGATGTCTGGCCACGGCACCATCGACACCGCCGTCGAAGCCACCAAGTTCGGTGCGCAGTCCTTCCTCGAAAAGCCCATCACCATGCAAAAGCTGCTGCGCGCAGTCGAGCAAGGCCTGGCCAAGCCCGCCCCCCGCGCGGCCCTGTCCGCGCCACCGGTGCATCTGGCCACGGTCACGCCCATCACGGCGGCATCGTCTTATCAAAGCAGCAACGGTGGCCTGACCACGATCATCCGCAGCGAACTGGTGGGCGGTGACGCCAACCTGCTGCACCACGGCAGCGCGCCGACCACCTACGCAGGCGTGGTCAGTGCGCCCTCCGCACCGGCTCACACGCACACGGCGCCCTTGAGCAGCGGCCCCTCGCACGAGCAGGTGTTCGAACTGGACCGCCCCCTGCGTGAAGCCCGCGACGACTTCGAACGCGCCTACTTCGAATTCCACCTGGCCCGCGAGGGCGGCAGCATGACGCGCGTCGCTGAGAAGACCGGGCTGGAACGCACCCACCTCTACCGCAAGCTCAAGCAACTTGGCGTTGACCTCGGTCGCAGCAAAAAAGCGGTCGCAAATTGATGTATAGTTGCGGTCTTCGCTGAACAAGCAGCGCAAGACAGATGGCCTGGTAGCTCAGTTGGTAGAGCAGCGGATTGAAAATCCGCGTGTCGGTGGTTCGATTCCGCCCCAGGCCACCAAGATTTCGAAATACCCAATGCGCCCAGAAGACAACAGTCGGCTGGGCGTTTTGCATTGCTTTTTGCTTTTTGCTTTGTGCATGCCCAGGCCATGAGATCTTCGATCGCCATCGTCGACGTCGACCGCACCGCAACCTGGACGCGGTGGCGCCAGGGCCTGTGCGACAGCTGCATGGCCAACTGCTGCACCATGCCGGTTGAAGTGAAGCTGGCCGACCTGGTTCGCCTTGGCCTGGTCGACCCCTTCGAAGCCGAGCACGAGGCCCCCAAACAAATCGCCAAACGCCTGAGCAAGGCGGGCATCATCGAGCACTTCAGCTTCAAGCACGAGGTCTACACGCTCAGCCGCCGCGCCGATGGCGATTGCAGCCTGCTCGATGCCAGCACCCGCCGCTGCAGCGTCTACGACCATCGCCCCAGCACCTGCCGCAAGCACCCGCAGGTGGGGCCTCGCCCGGGCCACTGCCCTTTCGGGCCCCGCACTTGAGGGTAGGCCCGTCCTTCACCTGAAGGATCTCGACGATCCTTGGCGGACGCGGGATCGTGTAAAGTTCTGCAAGCGATTTGATGTGCTGCAGGCGGTTGACGAAACGGCCGAGCCCAGTTGCGGCTCACGCTGCCACAGTTGGCCAGTCGTGCTCACTCACCGCTCCCCCACACGACTGCAATCGCGCATGACCTTGTCTTCTCCTCACCTCGCAGCCCACGCCGTCGCCTTGACGGGAGGCCAGGTCGCGCCCATGAACCCCTGGCCCAGCGTGCAGCAGATGCTCCAGGCCAAACGCAGCGGTGCCTTCAACATCGGCCGCCGGATCAAGACGTCGGCGGTGCTGCTGCAAGCGCGCCTGCACCGCCCCACACTGGTCTCTGCCTTCTCTGAAATGAGCTGGGCGGGGCAACTGTTCCACCGCCATCCCGGCCTGTTCAAGACGGTGCTGGAGCAGTACCTGGACCAGCGCCATGGCATGGGCAAGCGTTTCCGCCTGGTGGCCCATGACCTGCGGCACCTGCACGAACGGCGCGCACAAGGCCGTTTGATCGACCTGCTGGAACGCGAGCGGCTCACCCTCTGGCAGGACGAGGCCCTGGGCCTGATGGTGGAGTTCGACATCAACCTCGATTCCCCGCAAGAGGGCCTGTGGCGGTTGAGCCTGTGCCAGGTGGAGGGCCGTCGGCGCATCTACTCCCTGTCCTTTGCGATGGTGCACCAGCGCGCCTTTGTGGGGGCCGTGCAAGGCGCCAAGGGCGACGATGTGCAAGACCTGGTGCGCAGCGTCACCCGCACCCTTCATGGCGTGCGCCCGCATTATTTCCTGATCGAGGTGCTGCGCCTGCTGGCTCAGGCCTGGCGCGCGCAAGGTCTGGTCGGTGTCGATGCCGCACACCAGCTCAAGGCCAGCCGAGACAGCCATGACAGCCACCTGGTGAGGTTCGACTACGCCGCCTTCTGGCAGGAACTGGGCGGCCAGTGCAACGACCAGGGTCACTGGGACGTGCCCGTGCGCGGCAACCGCAAGGACCTGGCCGACGTCGAATCCAAGAAGCGCTCGATGTACCGCAAGCGATACGCCATGCTTGACGAGCTGGCCAGCAGCGTGGCGTCCCACGCCTGAGCGGCCTGGGTTAAAGTCCGGGCCTGATTTGCCCAGGGGGATCGCGCCCGTTCGCGCCCCGCACCGCCGCCCGCACATGCCCTCGACCCCGCCGGCCTCACCGCCGATGTCCATCCTGATGTACCACCAGATCGGGCCCTACCCCCGACCGGATGCACATCGCGCGCTGTTTTGCCACATCGATCGCTTCCGCGACCAGCTGCGCTACTTCAAGTGGGCCGGCTTCAAGGTGCTCAGCCTGGAAGAGGCCACCCGATGCCTGTTCGAAGGCGCACCCATGCCCACGCGCTCGGTGGTCATCACCGTGGACGACGGCTATGACGATTTCCGTGAGCACGCCTGGCCGGCATTGCAGGAGTTTGGCTACCCCGCGACCGTCTACCTGGTGAGCTCGCTGGTGGGCAAGAAGGCCGAGTGGCTGAAGGACTGGCCCGTGCAGGCCCCGCTGATGGATGCCGCCAGCATCCGCCAGCTGCGTCGCGAAGGCTGTGGCTTTGGTTCGCACGCCGTGACGCACCCGCGGCTGTCGCAGCTCGCACCGGATGCCATGCGCGCCGAGGTGTTCGACAGCAAGGCTGCACTGGAAGACCTGATGGGCGAAGCCGTGCCGGATTTTTGCTACCCCTACGGCGACTACAACGAACGCACGCGCGACCTGGTTGCCGAAGCCGGCTACCGCAGCGCCACCACCTGCATCCGCGGTGCGGCCAACTTCTCGCACAACCCATTCGAGCTGACGCGCAAGGCCATTTCCTACGGCGACAACCTGATCGGCCTGGCCTGGAAGCTGCACGCCAAGCACGCGCGCAAAGGCTGAAGCACCGCATGCGCATCATCCATGTGCTGCACAGCCGGGGCTACGGCGGCGCAGAAAACCACGCCCTGATCCAGATGCAGGGCCAGCGCGCGGCAGGCCATGACGTGGCTTTTGCCGGCCTGGCCGACAGCTGGTTGGGCCGCGCCTGCCTGGCCGCCGGCATCGAGGTGTTTGACGTGCGCATGGCAGGCATCTACGACCTGTGGTCGATGTGGAAGCTCAAGCGCATCGCCCGCAACTGGCAGGCCGACATCCTGCACGGGCACCTGATCCGGGGCTCGCACTACGTGGGGCGCGCCGGCCACATGGACAAGGGGCACAAGCCAGTGGCCATCGGCACGGCCCACGCCACGACCGCTCGCACGCACATGCAGCGCTGTGCACACATCATCGCGGTGTCCGGTGCGGTCAAGCGGCAACTGCTGCAGCACGGCTACCCGGATGCCCGCGTGTCGGTGATCTGGAACGGCATGCCTGCCGGCCCGGTCTGCACCGACCGCGAGGCCTTGCGCCAGGAGCTGGGCATCGCGCCTGGGCAGTTTGCGCTGGTCAACGCCGGCCGCTTCATCCACGACAAGGGGCAAGACCTTCTGGTGCAGATGATGGCGGGCCTGACGCCGCCGCATGTGCACCTCTACCTGGTGGGTGACCCGCAAACCGACTACGGCCAGGCCGTGAAGGCCAGCGCGCAAGCGGATGCCCGCATCCACTTCCTGGGCTACCGCAACGACGTGCAGCGCATCCTGCCGGCCTTTGACGCCTATGTGCTGTCATCGCGGCGTGAGGCCATGCCCCTGTCGCTGATCGAAGCCATGGCCGCCCGCCTGCCCATCGTCACCACCTCGGTGGGTGGCGTGCCGGAAGTGGTGCAGCATGGTGTCAGTGGCCTGATCGTGCCGCCCGATGATGTGTCCGCGCTGACACATGCGGTGGCGCAACTGCTGGCCCAGCCTGACGCTGCGCAGGCCATGGCGCGGGCGGGTGAAGCACACTACAAGGCCCACCTCACGGCCGACACCATGGTGGCCAAGACGCTGGCCCTCTACCAACGCTGGCTGTGAGCCCAGGCTGCCTGACATGAGCACGCGAGTCCACCCCGAGCCCCGCCGCATCCTCATCGTGAGGTTGTCTGCGCTGGGCGACATCGTCATGGCCTCGGGGTTGATCCCGGCGATGAAGGCACGCTTTCCGCAAGCCGAAGTGAGCTGGCTGTGCGAAGCCGCCAGCGCCCCGCTGCTGAAACACAACCCGCGCCTGCACGAGCTGATCATCTGGCCGCGTGGCGACTGGGAGGCGCTCAAGAAGGCCAGGCGTTGGGGCGACCTGTGGCGAGCGGTGCGCCAGTTCAAGGCCATGCTGCGCGCCAGGCAGTTCGACCTGGTGCTGGATGGCCAGGGCCTGCTCAAGAGCGGCCTGATGGCGTGGTTCACGGCGGCTCCCCGCCGCGTGAGCATCATCGCGCGCGAAGGCAGCCACCTGCTGGCCCACGAGGTGGTGGTGCCCACGCCTGTGGCCGTGCCCGTCATGGGCTCCGAGTACCGGTACCTGGCAGGGTATCTGGGTGCGCCGGAAGGCGCCTTCCAGCCCGACCTGGCCGTGGGCGAAGCCCCGCTGGCCAAGGCCCGAGCTGCGGTGGCGGGCATGGTGGGTGGTGACAAGCGGCCCCTGGTGGCCCTGTGCCCCTTCACCACCCGCCCGCAGAAGCACTGGGTGGAAGACCACTGGCCAGCCCTGGCGCAGGCCTTGATCGCCGAAGGCCTGCAGCCCGTGCTGCTGGGCGGCCCGGCCGACGTGCCTGCTGCCCAACGCATCGCGCAGGCCACACCGGGCCTGCTCAACCTGGTAGGCCGGCTGAAGCTGGACGAAAGCGTGGCCTTGATCTCTCTGTGCCATCGCCTGATCGGCGTGGACACGGGGCTGACGCACATGGGTACGGCCTTGAAGGTGCCCACCGTGGCGCTCTTTGGCTCCACCCGCCCCTACCTGAGCGGCGGCAGCCCCCTGACCCACATCCTGTACGACGCCCTGCCCTGCTCGCCCTGCCGGCGCAACCCCACCTGCAACGGCCGCTTTGACTGCATGCGGCAGCTCACCGTGCAGCGCGTGCTGGACGCCGCGCTGGCCCTGCCGGAGGCGGCATGAAGGTCCTGCACGTCGAAGCGGGCATGCACCTGTATGGCGGCGCCTTGCAGGTGGTGTTCTTGCTGAGGGGCTTGAAGGCCCTGGGCGTGCACAGCGTGCTGGCCTGTCCCTCGGGCAGCGCCATCGCGCAGGAGGCCGCGCCCCATGCCGAGGTGCGCCCCATGCCCATGAAGGGCGATGCCGATGTCGGCCTGCTGGGCCGGCTGCGCGCCCTGATCCGCGAGGTGAAGCCCGACGTGGTGCACCTGCACAGCCGGCGCGGCAGCGACATCTGGGGCGCCCTGGCCGGCCGCCTGGAAGGCGTGCCCGTGGTGCTCAGCCGCCGCGTGGACAACCCCGAGCGGCCCTGGATCGTCAGGCTGAAATACAGGCTTTACGACGAAGTGATCACCATCTCGGACGGCATCCGCCAGGTGCTGCTGGCAGAAGGCGTGCCACCCCACAAGCTGCATTGCGTGCTCAGTGCCGTCGACACCGAACAGTACCGGCCCGACCGTTCCCACCTGGCCTGGTTCCGCGATGAGTTCACGCTGCAGCCGGGTGCCCTGACCATCGGCATGGTGGCGCAGTTCATCCCGCGCAAGGGCCACCAGACCTTGCTGGACGCCCTGCCCGCGGTGCTGCAAGCACACCCGCAGACCCAGGTGCTCTTGTTTGGCCAGGGCCCGATCCGTGACGACATCGCGCAGCAGGTGCGGGCCTCGCCCTTGCTGAGCCGGCATGTGCAGCTGCCGGGCTTCCGCAGGGACCTCGACAAGGTATTGCCTTGTCTGGATGTGCTGGCCCACCCGGCCTTCATGGAAGGCCTGGGCGTGTCGCTGCTGCAGGCTGCGGCCTGCGGCGTGCCGCTGGTGGGTGGTCGTGCGGGCGGCATCCCGGAGATCGTCCAGCCCGGGCTGAATGGCGAGCTGATCACACCGGGTGACACGGTGGCCCTGGCGGCCGCGCTCCAGCAGTTGCTGGGCTCACCTGCGCAGCGGGCGGCCTATGGCGCCGCAGGCCGCACGTGGGTGGAGCGTCAGTTTTCGATCCCGGCGATGGTGCGCGGCAACCTGGGCGTCTACGAGGCGCTGGTGAAGCGCCACAAGCTGGGCTGAGGCGAGGAGGCCCGCAGCGGCGCTCCAAGAAGGTCGCCAAGGGCCCGTGAAGGGGCCTGTGGGCCACTCCGCGGCTCACGCGCCCAACAAGGCCTTCACGCAGGCTTGCAGATCGGCAAAACCCGCATCGGCACCCGCCAGGTCTCCGGCGTCGGCCGTGGACTCTGCGTTGTCCGAGGCCACGATGTAGGCCTTGCCCACGCCGGCCTTGCGAGCAGCTTCGATGTCCGAGGGCTTGTCGCCCACCAGCAGCGAATCGGCCAGCGACAGGCCCAGGTCCTGGGCCGCACGCAGGATCATGCCGGGCTCGGGCTTGCGGCAATCGCATTCGCGGGCGAACTCGGCCACCTGGCCACCCGGGTGGTGGGGGCAGTGGTAGACGGCATCCACCGCGGCGCCCGCTTCGGCCAGGGCGGCCTTCATCTTCGCGGTCAGGTCCTGGTATTGGGCTTCCGTGTACTTGCCACGCGCAATGCCCGACTGGTTGGTCACCACCACCAGGGCATAGCCGGCTTCACGCAGGGCCTTCATGGCCTGGACGGCGCCGGGCACGAACTCGAAGTCTGCCCAGGCATGCACATAGGCACGGTCGAGGTTGATGACGCCGTCGCGGTCCAGGAAGGCGGCTTTGCGCAAGGCGGGCTTGGGCGCGTCGCCGCCGCCCTCACCACCTGCACGGATGCGCTTGACCAGCGAGGTCGTGGAATAGCCGTCCACAAAGGGGATGGCCAGGGATGTGCCGCCCCAGCTGTGCATCACGCGGGTCTCTTCCAGCGTGGCCATGTCGTAGTCGCCGCCCTTGACGTAGATGTCGGGGCGGGTCTGCTGGATCAGCGACACCGGCGTGCGCTCATCGAAGAAGGTGACCAGCGACACCGAGGCCAGTCCGGCCAGCACGGCGGCTCGGTCGATGTCCTTGTTGAGCGGCCGGTCGGGGCCCTTGCCCAGCATGCGCGCTGAAGCATCTGAATTGACGGCCACCACCAGCGAGCCACCCAGCTTGCTGGCCTCGTGCAGGTAGTTCACGTGGCCACGGTGCAGCACGTCGAACACACCGTTGGTGAACACCACCGGGTGGGGCAGCGCCGCCATGCGCTCAGCGGCGTCTTCGCGGGCGCACACCTTGTCCAGCAGGCTGCCGGCTTGCGCGGCCTCACTCATGCGTCGGCTCCAGCGGTGAACAGCTCGTCGTAGCTCACCGTGGCGGTGCCGAACTTCTCGACCACCAGGCCACCCGCGCGGTTGGCGTGGGCCATGGCATCGGCCAGCGACAGGCCGCAGGCCAGCATCAGGGCCATGGTGGCGATGACGGTGTCTCCGGCACCAGTCACATCGGCCACCTCGCGGGCCTGGGCCTGCACGTGGCTGATGCGGTCGGCTTCGAACAGGGTCATGCCTTCTTCAGAGCGGGTGACGAGCAAAGCGGTGAGGCCCAGTTCCGAACGCAAGGCCTGCGCCTTCTGGGTGAGCTGCGCTTCGCTGCTCCAGGCGCCCACCACCTGCTGCAACTCAGCGCGGTTGGGCGTGATGACGGTGGCGCCGGCGTAGCGGCTGTAGTCGCTGCCCTTGGGGTCGATCAGCACGGGCTTGCCTGCGGCGCGGGCCATCTCGATCATGCGGCGCACGTGGGCCAGGCCGCCCTTGCCATAGTCGGAGAACAGCACCACGTCGTGGGTGGCCAGTTCGCGCTCGTAGTCGCCCAGCATCTGCGCCAGGATCTCGTGGTCGGGTTCGCGCTCAAAGTCCACGCGCAGCATCTGCTGCTGGCGGCCGATCACGCGCAGCTTGACGATGGTCTGCATGGCCGGGTCGCGGCCCAGCACGGTGCCCACGCCGTGGGCTTCCAGCAGCCTGGACAGGGTGCGGGCGGGCTCGTCGTCGCCCACCATGCTCAGCAAGGTGACCTGGCCGCCCACCGTCTTCACGTTGAGGGCCACGTTGGCCGCGCCGCCCACGCGCTCTTCTTCACTGGACACGCGCACCACAGGCACCGGGGCCTCGGGCGAGATGCGGTCCACCGCGCCAAACCAGTAGCGGTCGAGCATCACGTCGCCCACCACCAGCACGCGGCGTGCCGCCACCAGGGCCTTGCCCGGAATCTGCGTCGTCACGGTGCTGCTCCTCAAGCCAGGCCGAGTTCGGCTTCGATCAGGCCGCACAGCGTGTGGCCAATCAGGATGTGCGACTCTTGAATGCGGGCCGTCACGTTGCTGGGCACCACGATGGGCACGTCGACCATGGCCCTGAGCTTGCCGCCGTCACGGCCCAGGAAGCCGATCACGGTCATGCCGATGGCCTTGGCCTCTTGCACGGCACGGATCACGTTGCCGGAATTGCCCGACGTGGAAATGGCCACCAGCACGTCGCCGGCACGGCCCAGCCCCATCACCTGGCGGGCAAAGACCTCGTCGAATGCGTAGTCATTGCCGATGCAGGTCAGCGCCGAGCTGTCGGTGGACAAAGCCACGGCAGCCAGAGGCTTGCGGTCCTTGATGAAGCGGCCGGTCAGCTCGGCGGCCAGGTGCTGGCTGTCGGCGGCAGAGCCGCCATTGCCGCAGAACATCAGCTTGTGGCCCGCCTGCAGGGCCCGCGCGGACACCGCACCGGCCTGGTTGACGACTTCCGCCAGGGTGTGCAGCGTTTGCAGCACGGCCACCTGGTCGGCCACGTTTTGCAAGAAGAGATCAGACATAAGGAGCCAGCCTCACGAGGTGCCACAGCGGCCCCTCGACTCAGGCCCATATTGTCGGGGTAAACGTGGCCCGCAGCATGACAGCTCTGTGGCGCTCACGGAGGCTGGCCGGCACAAGGCAAAATAGCGGTTTGTCCACCTGGGCGCCGTTTTCGCGAACGCCCGTCGGGCGACACCCCATCTGCCTTCCATGCCCTCATCTCCCGCCCCCCGGCCCCGCACCGTGGTCATGCTGCAGTACGCAGGCATTGGCGACCTCATCTGGCACATCCCCTACTTCAAGATGATTGCCGACAGCAGCCGGGACGGCAAGGTCACCGTGGTGGCGCAGCCGTCCACGCTCACCAAGGCCTTCATCGGCAAGGAACCCTGGGTGGAGGCCGTGATCGACCACGACCACCGCCCCCGCCGAGGCGAAAAGCGCCGAGGTGCACACGCCGGCTGGTCCGGCATGCGCCGCATGGCCGATCAGCTCAAGGCAGGCCACTTCGACCGGGTGATGCTGTTTTCCGGCCGGCCCAGCCGCGGCCTGATCGCCTGGCTCAGCGGCATCCCCGTCAGACAGGGCTTTGGCTACCGCTTCTGGCAGCGCATCTTCCTCAACAGCGGCCCCTACATCGCCCCGTACAAGGGCCCCTCGCTCGCCGTCTACCCCGAGGCCAGCGCCTTCATGGTGGCCCACGGCTACTGCGCCCAGCCGGTGGTGCCGCACATGAGCCCGCCTGCCGACCAGGTCGAGGCCATGTCGGCCCGTCTGGCCCAGCTGCCCAGGCCGCTGTATGCCTTCGCCATCGGCACCAGCGAAACCCACAAGCAATGGGGCGCACAAAACTTTGCCGACCTGGCCGTGGCGCTCATCGCCCAGGGCTGCGGCGTGATGCTGCTGGGCGGCCCTGCCGAGGTGCAGATCGCCAAGGAGATCAACGCCCTGATCCCCGCCAGCTCGCACCATGGCCTGATCACGGTGGTGGACGCGCCCGTGTTGGGCAGCGCCGCAGCCCTGCAGCTGGCCGACTGCTGCGTGGGCAACGACACCGGCATGGTCAATGTGGCCGCCGCCGTGGGCACGCGCAGCTGGGTGATCATC
Organism: Burkholderiales bacterium; assembly: GCA_947371645.1. Next base: position 10,515 of record CANBQJ010000073.1, read on the forward strand.
GGTTCGCGCGCCACCCTGGACCAGGACCCGGGGAACCTGAGCAACATCACGGCAGCCACATTGGCCGACATCTCGGTCGCCCGCGTGCTCGCCCTGCTCGACAACGAACGCCAACACCCGGCCACTTGAGATGCAGCCATCCGCCACGCCCGAACCCACCATGACCCTGCCCGATGCAGGGCGCAAGCTGCTCACCTACCTGCGGCCACACTGGAAGTTGTGGGCCGTTTCGTTCCTGTTCTTCATGCTCGGGGCGGCGGTGGAACCCGTCATCCCGATGCTGTTCAAGAAGCTGATCGACTCGGGCTTCAAGATCGGCATGGCCTACCCGATCTGGATCGTGCCGCTGGTCATCGTGGGCCTGTTCTTTGCGCGCGGCATGTTGAATTTCTGTGGCACGTTCTCGATGGAGTACGGCGTCACCGCCGTCGTGCTGGACCTGCGCAAGGACCTGATGCGCGCCCTGCTGCGTGCCGACGCCCAGCTGTTCAGCCGGATCAGCCCCGGCATCGCCGTATCCAAAATCATCAACGACCCGCACAGTTCGGTGGACGTGCTGGGCCTGACGACGATCTCGATCATCAAGGACTCGATGTCCCTGATCGCGCTGGTGGGCTACCTGGTCTACATCAACTGGCAGCTGACGCTCATCTCCTTCGTGTCCATGCCCTTGCTGGCGGTGACCATCAAGCAGGTGCAAAAGCGGCTCAAGCACGTGGGCCAGAACCAGTATGAATCGCAGCAACGGCTGGTCAGCACGGTGGACGACAACGCCCGTGCCTGGCGCGTGGTGCGCACCTTCGATGCCGCCGAGTTCGAGCAGGCCCGCTTTGACCGCGAAGCCACCCAGTACCGCCGCTGGACGATGAAGCAGGTGACCACCAGCGCGATGGTCACGCCCTTGACCCAGGTGGTGGCGGCATTGGGCGTGTCCATCATCATCACGCTGGCCATCGAGCAAGCCAGCAAGGGCAACTCCACGGTGGGTGACTTCGTGTCCTTCGTGACCGCGCTGCTGATGACGATCTCGCCCATGCGGCACCTGACCGACGTGGTTCAGCCCATTGCCGGCTCGCTGATCACCGCGCGCGGCGCTTTCGACCTGATCAACACCCCGCCAGAGCCTGACCACGGCACCCTGGCCATGCCCACCAGCCGTGGTGAGCTGACCTTCGACAACGCACAGGTTCATTACGAGGGGGCGCCGTCGCCTGCCTTGCAACGCTTCAACCTGAACATCCCGGCGGGCAAAACGGTGGCGCTGGTGGGCGCGTCCGGCGCCGGCAAAAGCACGGTGGTCAGCACGCTGCTGAGGTTCGTGCCGCTGGAATCGGGTCACATCCGGCTTGATGGCGTGAACATCGAAGACCTCAAGCTGGCCAGCCTGCGTCGTCACTTTGCGGTCGTGTCGCAAGACATCGTGCTGTTCGAGGGCAGCATCGCGCAGAACGTGGCCTACGCCAGCCCCATCGGCGTCGACCTGGCCAAGGTGGAGCAATGCCTGAGGGCGGCCAACCTGTGGCAGCACGTGAGCACCTTGCCTGACGGCATGCAGGCCAGCATCGGCATCAACGGCAGCAAGCTCTCGGGCGGCCAGCGCCAGCGCCTGGCCATCGCCCGGGCCCTGTACCGCGACGCCGCGGTCTGGATCTTCGACGAGGCCACCTCCGCGCTGGACTCCGAATCCGAAGCCGTGGTGCAAAGCTCCATCGAATCGCTGCGCCACAGCAAGACGCTGATCCTGATTGCGCACCGCCTCAGCACGATCCGCAACGCCGATGTCATCTGCGTGATGTCCGAGGGCCGCATCATCGAGCAAGGCAGCCATGCCGAACTCATCGCCCTCAACGGCACCTACGCCAACCTGGTGCGCATCCAGTCTGCAGACGGCCCTGGCGGCCACCTGCCTGCACGCGACATCGAAGCCATCCTCTGAGCAACACCATGATCATCGTCACAGGCGCCACCGGTTTCATCGGCTCCAACATCGTCGCCGACCTCAATGCACAGGGCCGCACCGACCTGCTGCTGGTCGACGACCTGGGCACGCAAGGCAAGTGGAAGAACATCGCCAAGCGGCGCTTCCTGGACCTGGTGGACTACCGCCAGATCGACGCCATCCTGCCCAAGCTGCCCCAGGCCGACGCCGTGTTCCACATGGGCGCCAACTCGTCGACCACGTCCACCGATGGCGACGAGATCCTGCGCGTGAACCTGCGCGCCTCCATGGCCTGGTGGCACTGGTGCACGCACACCGGCTCGCCCTTCATCTACGCCTCGTCGGCCGCCACCTATGGCGACGGCGCCCAGGGCTTCACCGACGAACAGGCGCCCGCGGCACTGGACCAGCTGGCCCCGCTGAACCTCTATGGCTGGTCCAAGCACCAGTTCGACAAGTGGGCGGTGGAGCGCGCGGCCGAAGGCAAGGCGCCGCCGCAGTGGGCCGGCCTGAAGTTCTTCAACGTCTACGGCCCCAACGAGTACCACAAGGGCGACATGAAGAGCCTGGTGGCCAAGAACACCGCACTGGTGGACCAAGGCGCCACCATCAAGCTGTTCAAGAGCTACAAGGATGGCTTTGCCGACGGACAACAGCTGCGGGACTTCGTCTACGTGAAAGACTGCGTGGCCGTCATGCTCTGGCTCATGGCCAACCGTGAGGCCAACGGGCTGTTCAACCTGGGCACCGGTCAGGCCAGATCGTTTGTGGACCTGGTGCAGGCCATTGGCGTGGCGCTCAACAAGCCGGTGGACATCGAATTCGTGGAGATGCCCGAGAGCATCCGCCCCAACTACCAGTACTTCACGCAAGCCAGCATGGCCAAGCTGCGCGAAGCAGGCTACACGACCCCATTCCATGCGCTGGAAGACGGCGTGCGGGACTACGTGCAAGCCCACCTGACCCGCACCGACCCCTACCGCTGAGCCGCGCTCACACGCCTGCATGCTCGACCTTCCCGCACCAGCGGCCCAGCGCCGCGCGCTGCCCGACGTGACGCTGTGCTGCGTCGACACGCGCACGCCCGAACTGGCGCTCTACGCCATGCGGCGCAGCATGCAGCACCTGGCCTTTGCGCGCTGCGTGCTGGTCAGCAGCGAAGCCGCACGCGGGCTGGACCTGTCCGGCATCGACCTGATCACCATCGCGCCGCTCACCTCCATCGACGCCTACTCTCACCACGTGCTCAAAGGGCTGGCCCCGGTGCTGCACACCAGCCACATGCTGCTGATCCAGTGGGACGGCTTCGTGCGGGACGCGCAAGCCTGGTCGGACGACTTCCTGGCCTTCGACTACATCGGCGCGCCCTGGGTTGGTGGCGAGCTGGCTGGACAGGTGGGCAATGGCGGCTTCACCTTGCGCTCCCGCAGGCTTTTGCAGGTACTGCAGCAAGACCGCTTCACGCCGCACAACCCCGAAGACGTCTGCATCGCCGTCACGCACCGCCAGGCGCTGGAGGCCGAAGGCATCCGCATTGCCGACCTGGCCACCGCCGGGCGCTTCGCTTGTGAACGGGGACCCTGGCGGCCCGCCTTCGGCTTCCACGCCATGTTCAACCTGCCTCAGGTGCTGACACCGACAGAGATGCGGGACTTTATCGATGCGCTCCCCGCCAGCATGGCGACCAGCCCTGATGCTCGGCACCTGATCAAGCAACTCATGCAATTGGGGCAACTGGACGCCGCACGCGAGGTGCTGCGCAAGCGCACAGCGCAGCGTGGCTTCAGCGGCGATGCCCTGCGCCAGCACTTGCAGATTGGCTGGCGGCGCTTGTGCGGCCAAGGCTGAGCCCCCCATTGCGCACAGCCCACATGCCATCGACCACCCGCAACCTGGGCATCAGCTTCGGCGAGCTCGACCACTTCCACGATGGCCTGGGCGAATATGCCCGCCAGTTCGGCCTGCAGATGGCCGAACGTGCGCCCGCGCTGGCCCGTGAGCACGGTGTGCGCGTGCACTTCCACCTGCCCGAGCGCTGGCACGGCCACTTCGGCGACACGGTCAGCTACCTGCCTGTCACCCGGCATCAGCGCCACTGGCATGCGCCCGGCCTGCGCTTCGACGTGTGGCACAACCTGCACCAGCTCATCCGCCAGCGCCCGCCACTGGGCACGCGCCACTGCATCACCACGCTGCACGACCTCAACATGGTCTACGCCAAGCGCGGTTTCTCGCGCTGGCGGGCGCTGAACCGCCAAGTGCGCCTGCTGCGCCGTGCCGACGAGATCGTCTGCATCAGCGACTACGTCTTGCAGGACCTGAGCCGCCTCACGCCCCTGCGCACGCCCGCCATGCGCATCTACAACGGCGTGCACCGGCTTGACGCCGTCCCGCAAGAGGCCCTCGACCTGCCCGACGGCGGCTACCTCTTCCACATCGGGCGCATGACCCCGAACAAGAACGTGGGCTGCCTGATCGAACTGGCCGCCGCCTGGCCAGAGCAGCTCTTCGTCTTCGTCGGCCCCAGGACAGGCTACACCGAGGGCCACCAAAGCCAGGCGCAGGCCCGCGGCCTGAACAACGTGCGTTTCTTCTTCAACGTGAGCGAAGGCCAGAAGGCCTGGTTGTACGCGCACAGCGAAGGCCTGCTGTTCCCCTCCATCACCGAAGGCTTTGGCCTGCCGCCCATCGAGGCCATGCTCTTTGGCAAGCCCGTCTACCTGTCGCGCGGCACCAGCCTGCCCGAAATCGGCGGCCCGGTGGCCCAGTTCTTCGATGCCTTCGACCCGGCCACCATGCGCGACGTGATCACCCGTGGCCGCGTGCAGGCTGCCGCTCCTGACTTTGCCCAGCGCACCCAGGACTGGGCCGCGCAATTCAGCTGGACGACCTGCGTGGACGCCTATGTCCAGCGCTACATCGCAGGCTGAGCGCGCTGAACTTTGCCAACGACATGACGCAGCCTTCACGCCCAACGCCCAGCCTGAACTGGGCCCAGCTGTTTCGGGTCGAGATGACGTGGCGCCGGCGCGTGTTGGCCGAAGTGGCCCATCGCGAGACCGCGCCCAGCAGCAGCCTGAAGAAAATGCGCTCGGTGATCAAAAAGGGCGTGCTGGCCACCCTCCTGCCCAGCGCCTGGCGCAGCAGCCCAAGTGCCTACGTGTTCGTGTCCTTTGGCCGCAACCCGCTCGTTGCGCAAACCCGCGCGCACTGCGACGTGCCCGTCTTCAGCCCTGAGGCCAAGGCGCGCAACATCCTGCGTGGCGACTCGCTGTGTGAACTGGATGCGCTGTACTTCCT
>CANBQJ010000074.1 GCA_947371645.1 Burkholderiales bacterium
TTGCCTTGCAGGTGCGGGTCGCCCATCCAGTCGAACTGGCCGTGCATCACGTTGTGGCCCAGCTCCATGTTGTCCAGGATCTTGGAGGCGGCCAGCGCCAGCACGCCCAGCAGCCAGCAGGCGATCAGCGCCGGCTGGGGCAGGAAGGCACCGATCATCAGCAAGCCTCGGCCAGCCACCTCGAGGCCACGCACGGCCTTGACCACGTTGCGGATGTAGCGCGCATCGCGCTCGCCCAGGTTGGCCACGGTGCGGGCGCGCAGGGCTTCGATCTCGGCGCCGAATTGCGCCAGCTCGGCGCCTTGGAGGGTGCGGGGGGTGTTGCTCATGGTGGGGCGACGGCGGGGGTGAATGGGGGGCGGTGGGTGTGGCAACTGGCGCTCAGAGGTCCAGCGTCAGGTCGGTGCAGGCGCGGCTCACACACAGGCGCACGCTCCGACCACCTTCGGCCTCGCGCTCGCCAGTGAGCACGTCCTGGGTCTGGCCTTGCACACGCGGGCAGACGCAGGTGTGGCAGACGCCCATGCGGCAACCTGAGGCCGGCTGCAGGCCTTGCGCCTCCAGGGCGGCCAGCAGCGAGGTCTGGCGGGGCACGGTGAGCACGCGGCCACTGCGCTGCAGGGTCAGTTGCACCGTGCCTTCCAAGCTGTCGATGTCGGCAGGTGGCGCAGGGGTGAAGCCTTCGGCCAGCACGCTCTGGGCGCGGCCCTGGGTGAGGTGGCGGGCGGCCTCCACAAAGCCGGCGGGGCCGCAGATGCGCACGTGGCGTCGGTGCAGGTCGGGGGCCAGGTGCAGAAGCTGCTCGGCGCTGATCATGCCGCTGGGCGCCTGAGGGTCTTCAACCGCCTCGTCGGTGAGCACGAACTCGCAGTGCAAAAGGGGCACGCGGGTGTTGAGCTGTCGCAGCTCGTTGACAAAGCACAGGTCGGCGCGGGTGCGGGCCCAGTAGATCAGTTGCACGGGCTGGGCGCGGCCGCGCGCCACGTGGTCACGGATCAATGCCATGAACGGGGTGATGCCGCTGCCCGCGGCCAGGAAGAGGTAGGCGCCCTGGGTTTGGCGGGGCCAGTTCATCTCGCCAAACACGGTGCCCAAGTGCAGCACATCGCCGACCTGGGTGCGCTGACACAGCTGGGTGCTGAGCGCGCCCTTGTCCACGTGCTTGACGGTGATTTCCAGCAGGCCAGCGGCGGCGTCGACCCGGCTGGGGCTGTAGCTGCGGGTGATGCGGCGGCCGTGTACCTCGGCGCCCACCAGCACGTGCTGGCCCGGCAGCACCTGGGCACAGTGGCGGTTGGGTCGCAGCGTCAGGGTGACGGTGTCACGGGCTTCGTCGCGGCGGGCGACCACACGGGCCAGTGGCTGCGCCCATGACCAGGTCGGGTTGACCATCCCTGCCCAGAAATCGAACACGTCAGGCGCCACCAGGGGGGCCACCAGTGCGGCAACACGGCGCTGCCAGGGAGCCTGGCTGGTGCGCCGTGTGGGTGCGGTCGTCGGTGTTGCGGGCAAGTGGGTGGTCGACACGGGCGGTTCTCGGTGTTCGGTTGCGGCGAAGTATATGCGCGTCTAGACGTTTGTCTATACGCGTGTGCATTAATTGCCCGGCTATCATGTCGCAACGCTGCCAAACGCTCAATGCGAAGCAACCCGTCCCCTATTCCAGTGGCCTCCACCTCACCCACTCCCTCTGCCTCATCTTCAGCCCTCGGGCGCAAGCCGGTGATCTCCCGCGAGGACATCATCGAGGCGGCGCTCAAGCTGGTCGGCCCCCACCGCCACCTGGCGTCATTGAGCCTGCGTGAGGTGGCGCGCGAGGCTGGGATCGCCCCCAACAGCTTTTACCGCCAGTTCCGCGACATCGACGAGCTGGCCGTGGCCCTGATCGAGCGGGCGGGCGAGTCCCTGCGCAGCATCATTGGCGAGGCCCGCCAGCGCGCCACCTCGGAGCAAAGTGTGGTGCGGGGCTCGATCCTGGCGTTCATGGAGCAGCTGCACGCCAATGACCGGCTGCTGCACATCCTGCTGCGCGAGGGCATGGTCGGGTCGGAAGCCTTCAAGCAGGCGGTGGAGAAGCAACTGGGCTTTTTTGAAGAAGAGCTGCAAGCCGACCTGATGCGCCTGGCCGAGGCCAACAAGACCGGCCTCTTCGAGCCTCTGATCACGGCGCGGGCCATCACCCGGCTGGTGTTCGCCATGGGCGCGCAGATGATGGACTTGCCGCCCGAGCGCCACGCCGAGTTCACCGAGCAGGTGATCCTGATGGTGCGCATGATCGTCACGGGCACCCAGACCCTGGCGGCTGCAGGGTTGTCCGCGCGATAGGCCCGCGCCACGCCACGCTCAGTTGCCCAGCTTGATGCTCAGGCCGGTGTACAGGGTGGTGTCGGTGGTGCGCACGCCTTCGGGCACCCGGCGGTTGTAGGCGCTGACCAGGCTCACCGAGAGCGACAGCGTCTGCGTCACCGACACGTTCAGCGAGCCGTTGAACCTGGCCGTGTGTGCCAGCGAGCCGCTCAGGTCCGGATAGGCCTCCAGCCGCTGTTTGAGCGACACCTGCTCGCCGAGCTGGTGGCTGGACTCCTCGCCCAGGATGGCGCCGGGCTGCGCAAAGTGCTGCGACGTGCGGTCGTGGATGGTCTGCGCGCGGCGGTAATGCCGGTCGGTGTAGCTGAGGCCGCCAAAGACATCGAAGGTGTGGTCTTCCTGGGTCAACACGTGGCGCCCCACGCCGGCAGAGGTGGTGAGGCGCAGGTTCAACTCCAGCATGCGGTCGTGGTCGGCGCCCAGCTTGCCGAAGGCGAACCATTGCGCGCTGATGTCGCGGTCCTGCTGCACGCCCAGTCCCCAGGTCTGAGACGCCGTCTGGCTGACCCCATCAACCTTGTTGGTGCTGTAGTTGACGTAGCTCTGCAGGGCCGTCTTGCTGTGGGCCAGCTTGCGGGCCAGGTCCAGGTTCAGGATGGCGCTCATGCCGTTGGTGTTGCCCGAGCTGAAGGCGGTGGAGGCGCTGCTCAGGCCCTTCCAGTGGGTTTCGGCCACCGGCGCGGGCTCAGTGGGCAGGGCAAGCGGTGTGTCGGCATGGGCGGCCAGGGGCAGGGCAGCCAGCCAGGCGAGCAGCTGCGCGTTGCGGACGGTGTGGGCAAAGGTCGACATCGCCCGGGACTATGTCACACGAGCCTCGGTCAACACTGAATCTGGCGCGCAACTTGCTCTTGTCATACAAACGCCTGCACACTCGCAGGCTTGTTCTCGGAGATCCGTGTGTCCATCCACGTTGCACTCAATCACGTCACCCATTACACCTATGACCGCCTGGTGACCCTGTCGCCTCAGGTGGTTCGCTTGCGCCCCGCGCCCCATTGCCGCACGCGCATCCTGTCGTATTCGCTGCGGGTAGAGCCGGCGCTGCACTTTGTCAACTGGCAGCAGGACGCTTTTTCCAACTACCTGGCTCGCCTGGTCTTCCCCGAGAAGACCCAGGAATTCAAGATCACGGTGGACCTGGTCGCCGAGATGGCGGTCTACAACCCGTTTGACTTCTTCCTGGAGCCGTATGCGGAGAACTTCCCCTTCGCTTACGACGAGGCCACGGCGCACGACATGCAGCCCTACCTGGCCAAGTCAGCGCTGACGCCGGCGTTCAAGGCCTTTGTGGACGGCATCGACCGCAAGGAGATGCGCACCATCGACTTCCTGGTCGGCCTCAACCAGCGCCTGCAAAGCCACATTGGCTACACCATCCGCATGGAGCCTGGTGTGCAGACGCCAGAGGAAACGCTGACGCTCAAAACCGGTTCCTGCCGCGACACCGGCTGGTTGCTGGTGCAGACCCTGCGCCACCTGGGCCTGGCCGCGCGTTTCGTGTCGGGCTACCTCATCCAGCTCAAGGCCGACGTGGCCGCGCTGGACGGCCCCTCCGGCACCGAAATCGACTTCACCGACCTGCACGCCTGGTGCGAGGTCTACCTGCCCGGCGCCGGCTGGATCGGCCTGGACCCGACGTCCGGCCTGATGGCGGGCGAAGGCCACATCCCCGTGGCCTGCACGCCAGAGCCCACCGGCGCAGCGCCGGTGACCGGTGGCGTGGACGAATGCGAAGTGACCTTCCACCACGAGATGGGCGTCACGCGCATCTACGAGTCGCCGCGTGTCACCAAGCCCTACACCGATGACCAGTGGGCCAGCATCGATGCCCTGGGTGCGCAAGTGGACGCGCAACTGCAGGCCAGCGACGTCCGCCTGACCATGGGTGGCGAACCCACCTTCGTGTCGGTGGACGACCGAGACGGTGCCGAGTGGAACACCGATGCCATGGGCCCGACCAAGCGCGGCCTGGCCACCGAGCTCGTCCACAAGCTGCGTGCCCGCTACGGCAAGGGCGGCTTCCTGCACTTCGGCCAGGGCAAGTGGTACCCGGGCGAGCAGTTGCCGCGCTGGGCCCTGTCCATCTTCTGGCGCACCGATGGCCAGCCTTGCTGGCATGACCCGGCCCTGTTTGCCGACGAAGGCAGCCCGCTGCGCTACACCAGCGCCGACGCCCGCCGCTTCATCGACACCCTGGCCACCAAGCTGGGCGTGGGCACGTCCCACATCCAGACGGGCTACGAGGACACCTGGTACTACCTGTGGCGCGAGCGCCGCTTGCCCGTGAACGTCGACCCGCTGGACGCCCGCCTGGACGATGAGCTGGAGCGCCAGCGTCTGCGCCGTGTCTTCGACCAGGGCTTGGACCTGGAAGTGGGCTATGCCCTGCCCATCAAGCGCGACTGGTCTGTCGGCCTGGACGGCCCCAAGTGGGTGACCGGCCCGTGGTTCTTCCGCGACGAGCGCATGTACCTTTTCCCGGGCGATTCGGCCATGGGCTACCGCCTGCCGCTCGATTCCCTGCCTTGGGTGAGCGCAGGCGAGTACCCCTTCATGCACGAGCATGACCCGTTTGCGCCCAAGCCGGCACTGCCTGATGCCGCTGCGCTGCGTTCCCAGTATGGCTCGCACCAGATCGGCGGCGGCTTTGCACAAGGGGGTGCGGTGAGCATCCAGGGCCAGGGCGTCACGGGCCTGGGCGGCGCGGCCGTCAATGGCGAATGGGGCAACCTGGCGGCCAACCCGGTGGCGGCGTCGGCTGGCCCGGCAACGGCCACGTCGGTCGACCCCAACAAGTCGCCCAGCCGGTTCGAGTCGGCGCACTGGATCACCCGCACGGCCCTGTGCGTCGAGGTGCGCAACCCCGACCGCGCCAGCGGCCCCAAGGTCGAGTCCGAAGGCAAGGGCGGTGGCGTGATGTACGTCTTCATGCCGCCCCTGAGCAGCCTGGACGACTACCTGGACCTGGTCGCGGCCGTCGAAGCCACGTCGGCGGACCTGGGCATGAAGGTCGTGCTGGAAGGCTACCCGCCGCCGCGCGACGCCCGCCTGAAGATGCTGCAGGTCACGCCCGACCCCGGCGTCATCGAGGTCAACATCCACCCGGCCTCCAGCTGGGAGCAGCTGGTCGACCACACCGAGTTCCTCTACCAGGCGGCCCATGAAACCCGTCTGTCCACAGAGAAGTTCATGGTGGACGGTCGCCATACGGGTACCGGTGGGGGTAACCACTTCGTGCTCGGCGGTGCCACACCTGGCGACAGCCCCTTCCTGCGCCGGCCCGACCTGCTGGCCAGCCTGCTGACCTTCTGGCACAACCACCCGTCCTTGTCCTTCTTGTTCTCGGGCATGTTCATCGGCCCGACCAGCCAGGCGCCCCGCATCGACGAGGCCCGGCTGGACCAGGTCTACGAGACCGAGATCGGCTTGAAGGAGATCGAGCGCCAGATGGCCATCTGGGGCCAGTGCCCGCCGTGGCTGATCGACCGCACCCTGCGCAACCTGCTGATCGACGCCACCGGCAACACCCACCGCAGCGAGTTCTGCATCGACAAGCTCTACTCGCCGGACGGCCCCACCGGCCGCCTGGGCCTGCTGGAGCTGCGTGCCTTCGAGATGCCGCCCCACGCCAAGATGAGCCTGGTGCAGCAGCTGCTGTTGCGCGCCTTGCTGGCCTGGTTCTGGAAAGAGCCCTACCAGGGCCATGGTGCCCAGCGCCTCACCCGTTGGGGCACGGGCCTGCACGACCGCTTCATGCTGCCCAGCTTCGTTGAGCAGGACTTTGCCGACGTGCTGACCGAGCTGGGCCAAGGCGGCTTCCAGTTCGAGCCTGAATGGTTTGCGCCGCACCTGGAGTTCCGTTTCCCCTTCATCGGCGAGGTGGCCACGGCAGGTGTGCGCCTCACCGTGCGCACTGCACTGGAGCCGTGGCACGTGATGGGTGAAGAAGGCTCGCCCGGCGGCACCGTGCGCTACGTCGACTCCTCGCTGGAGCGACTGGAAGTCAAGGTCACCGGCCTGAATGGCAACCGCCATGTGGTCACCGTCAACGGCCACATCCTGCCCCTGCACCCCACGGGCCGGGTCGGCGAGTACGTGGCGGGCGTGCGTTACCGCGCCTGGCAGCCGCCGTCGTGCCTGCACCCCACCATCGGCGTCGACGCTCCGCTGACCTTCGATGTGGTTGACAGCTGGCTCAAGCGTTCGGTGGGTGGCTGCCAGTACCACGTGGCACACCCAGGTGGCCGCAACTACGACACCTTCCCCGTCAATGCCTACGAAGCCGAAAGCCGTCGCCTGGGCCGCTTCTTCCGCATGGGCCACACGCCGGGCCAGATGCCGATCAAGCCGCTGCCCCCTGGCATCGAGCACCCATTGACGCTGGACTTGCGCACGGCCAAGATGGGTTGAGGGCGCACACCGGGTGGGGTATCTGCCCGGTGTGTCTCAGGCGCTGTCTCACCCTGCGGAAATTTGCACCGCACTGGTGCGACGAGGGTGAAGCCTTGGCTCGGCATTGGTGCGGTGCAGCATGGTGATCTGCCGCGGTCGGGGGTAGTTTGACCCCTGACTCGGTGGCATCCCGTGGTCGGCCTGTGCCTTGCTTCGCTGACAATCACCACCCTGGTTCCGGAACCTTTGCCTGGCCGTCTCTGCGACGGCTCGACCCTCCTTGTCCTCGTCCCTCCACCTGTTCGATGAAGAAGCCGCCCCTGTCGACGCAGGCGCAGCCCTGCTGCACCGCGCACGCCCGGCGGATGCGGACCATTACGACGAACTGCGCGACGACGAGGGCCAGCTGCGCCCGCAATGGCAGCAGTTCGCCGAGTTGCTCGGTGGAGACCCGGCTTCGCTCAACCAGCGCCAGGCTCAACTGGCGCGGCAGATTCAGGAAGACGGTGTCACCTACAACGTCTACAACGCCGAAGGGGGTCCCAGTCGCCCCTGGTCCCTGGAGACCCTGCCGCTGATCATGTCGCCCACCGACTGGACGGCGCTGGAAAAGGGCGTGGCGCAGCGGGCTGAACTGCTCAACGCCGTCTTGAACGACATTTACCAGGAACAGCATCTCCTCAAAGAGGCGATGCTGCCTTCGGCCCTGGTGCTGGGCCACCCGGGCTACCTGCGCGGCCTGCAAGGTGTGAAGCCCGTGGGCGGCATCTACCTGCACGTGCTGGCCTTCGACCTCGTGCGCGGCCCCGATGGCGCCTGGTGGGTGGTGTCTCAGCGCAGCCAGGCCCCGTCGGGCATGGGCTACGTGATGCAGAACCGGCTCATCGTCTCTCGGCTCTACCCAGAGGCCTACCGGGCCATGCATGTGCAGCACCTGGCCTCTGGCTACCGCCGCATGCTCGACACCCTCACCGAGATGGCCGGCCGCGTGTGCCGCAGCGGCACGCCCCGTCTGGCCCTGCTCACGCCCGGGCCTTACAACGAAACGTATTTCGAACACGCCTACCTGGCCCGCTACCTGGGCCTGCCCCTGGTGGAGGGTGGTGATCTGGTCGTGCGCAACGAGGCCCTTTACCTCAAGACCGTGCAAGGCCTGGAGCCTTTGCACGGCCTGCTGCGCCGCCTGGACGACAGCTTCTGTGACCCCCTGGAGCTCAAGTCCGATTCCACCCTGGGCGTGCCGGGCCTGATGCAGGCCGTGCGGGCCGAGAAGGTCGTGCTGGCCAACGCACTGGGCACCGGCTTCCTCGAATCCCCCGCCATCCACGGTTTCCTGCCGGCGCTGTCACGACGCCTCCTGGGTGAAGAGTTGCGCCTGCCCTCCTTGCCCACCTGGTGGTGTGGTGAAGAAGCGGCTTGGGAAGATGTGCAGGACAGCCTGGACGACAAGGTGATCCGCCCGAGCTTTGGCTACGCCCACGCGATGAGCCACCCCGAGCAGAACGTGGGCCGCCTGGACGCCGTGATCGGCAATGGCCTCAGCGCCGAAGAACTGGCCACCTGGCGCCGCCGCATCGACGAAGCGCCTTCGCAGTACACCGTTCAGCACTTCGTGCCTTACCCGCAGGCCCCCGTCTGGGCCCAGGACAAGGTGCTCATGCGCGGCGCCTCGGTGCGCGTCTATGCGTTGTCGGACGGCAAGGGTGGCTGGCAGGTGTTGCCTGGCGGCATGACCCGCATCGCCACGCGTGAAGCCGGCCCCGTGTCCATGCAGTTGGGCGGCAGCAGCCTGGACACCTGGGTGCTCACCGACGACGCGGTGGACACGTTCTCCATGCTGCCCTCGGAAGTCCACACGGAAGAGCTGCTGCAGCGCCAGCGCCCGGTGGCCAGCCGCACGGGAGAAAACCTCTTCTGGATGGGCCGCTACACCGAGCGGGCAGAGCAGCAGTGGCGCATGGTCAACAACCTGATTGGCGTGCAGTCCGGCGACGACCCGGCGCCCGATGCCGTGCTCAAGGCGCTGTCTGCCCTGTCGGCCAAGATGGGCCTGGTGCCCACGGGCACGCCTGGCCTGGGCCAGTCGCCCCGGGTGTTCGAGCGCGCGGTGCTGAGTGCACTTGGCGCCACGCGCGCCCGCGCCGGTGCCTGCAGCCTGGCCTTCAACCTGGGTTCGCTGGAACGCTCTGCCCAGATCCTGCGCGAACGCCTCTCGCCGGAACACGCCCGCTGGCTGCGTGCCTTGGGCCAGGATTTTCAGAAGGGGCTGAGTCCCACGCCCACCAGCATGTCGTCGCTCACGCCTTTGCTCGAGCACCTGGGCATGCAACTGGCCGCCATCACGGGTGCCCAGTCCGACCGCATGACGCGAGACGCCGGCTGGCGCCTGCTCACCGTGGGCCGCCTCATCGAGCGCCTCACCGGCTATGCGTCGATGCTGCAGGCCTTCTGGCAGCACGACGCCTTGTTCCATCCACAGGGCTATGACCAGCTGCTGGACCTCTTTGACAGCGCCATCACCTTCCGCGCCCGCTTCCAGCGTCGCCTGGAAACCCCGGCCTTGCTGGCCCTGCTGGTGCTGGATGAAAGCAACCCCCGTTCTCTGGCTTGCGTGCTGCGCCGCTTGCGCACCGAGGTGGCCAAGCTGCCTTTGCGCGCGCAAGCCAGCCACCAGGACCTGCTGGCCTGTCTCCCTGCCCAAGGCGTGGGTGCCAGCATGACCGAGCTCAGCGATGCGCAGGATGGCCATGCTGCCGTCCTCAGCCTGCTGGAGCGCCTGATCGAAGCCGGCTGGCGCCTGTCTGACGAGGTGGGGCGCTGCTATTTCGCGCACGCCGAGGCACACGATGCGATGGTGAGTGCATGAGCAAGCCCGAAGCGGATGTGCCCGACGTGCCCGATGTGCCGGAGGCCCCGGCGGTACCGTTGGCTTCCCCGGAGAGCCAGCCCGAGGCCACGCTCACCGTCGAGCACGAGACGCTTTACGCCTACGACCATGCCGTGGAGCAGGCCCAGCACATCGCCTGCCTCAGCCCCTTGAGCGACCCGGGTCAGACGGTCCTGGCCCACGCGCTCACCGTCAGCCCCACGCCCTCGCACCGCAGCGAGCGCGTCGACGCCCATGGCAACCTGCGCAGCTACTTTGCCCTGCACGTGCCCCACGGCGAGCTCAAGGTGGTGGCCAGCAGCCGCGTGCGCGTGCGGCACCGTTACGTGGGCCTGGACCCTGCAGCCGGCCCCACCGTTGCCCAGGTGCGTGAGCGCCTGGCATACCATGCCCGCGCGCCCTTCGAGGCCGCCACCGAGTTCCTCTACACCTCCCCCTACGTGCCCACGCACCGCCTGCTGCGTGAATACGGCCTGGTGTCGCTCAAGGACAAGCGGCCTCTGGCCGCCGCCGCCATCGACCTGATGCGGCGCATCCATGCGGATTTCGACTACGCCCCGGCGTCCACCGACATCTCTACGCCGGTGCTGGACGTGCTGGCCCAGCGCAAAGGGGTCTGCCAGGACTTTGCCCACCTCATGCTGGGCTGCCTGAGGGCCTGCGGCCTGGCCGCACGCTATGTGAGCGGCTACCTGCTGACCCGCCCCCCGCCGGGGGTGGCACCCTTGGTGGGCGCGGATGCCTCCCACGCCTGGGTCAGCGTCTGGGTGCCGGGGCTGGACCTGCCCCTGGCCCAGGACTGGCTGGACCTTGACCCCACCAACGACGTGGTGCCCCATTTGCACCACGTGCGTGTGGCCCATGGCCGTGATTTCGGGGACGTCACCCCGCTGCGTGGCGTGATCCGAGGTGGGGGCGAGCACACCCTCGTGGTGCGTGTCACCACCCGCCAGGTGGACCCCCCCGAGCCTGCAAACCTGCCCCAAGCCGAAGCCCCGCCACGCACCAAAACGGCGTGAAGGCAGGGTGGGGCCACCCCCGACACCCAATTTGATCCATGATGGTGCAGCAAGTGCACCATCAAAACCTTGCTTTGGGTCGGGATGCCACAAAGCTGTGCCTGCCATGATCGGGTCACCTGATGCTGGCATGGTCCATGCATTGATTCAGGTACAGCCGCTCCAGAGCTCAGCCCACGAGGCCCATTCATGCGATTCTTTGATGAGATGCATGTGAGCAGCGCCCAAGTGCGCGATCACTATCAGACTTACGACAAGTGGCTGGCACGCCAGCCGCGCGAACAGATGCGGTCCCGCCGCGAAGAGGCGGAGATGATATTCCGACGCGTCGGGATCACCTTTGCCGTCTACGGCGACAAGGACGAAGATGGCGCAGGCACCGAACGCCTGATCCCCTTCGACTTGATCCCCCGCATCATCCCTTCCCACGAGTGGAAAGAGATGGAGAAGGGGCTCAAGCAGCGGGTGACCGCCTTGAACCGCTTCCTGGAAGACGTCTACCACGGGCAGGAAATCCTCAAGGCGGGCGTCATCCCGGCCGAGCCGGTGCTCAACAACGCCCAGTTCCGCCAGGAGATGGTCGGCCTCAAGGTGCCCGGCGGCATCTACTCCATCATCTCGGGCATCGACATCGTGCGGGCCTGCAACCCCGATGGCTCCGGCACCTACTACGTGCTCGAAGACAACTTGCGGGTGCCCTCCGGCGTGAGCTACATGCTGGAAAACCGCAAGATGATGATGCGGCTCTTCCCGGAGCTGTTCGCCGAGCACCGCGTGGCCCCCGTGGCGCACTACCCCGACTTGCTGCTCGACACCCTGCGTGCGATGGCCCCGGCCAACGTCAACGAGCCCACCGCCGTGGTGCTCACGCCGGGTGCCTACAACTCGGCCTACTTCGAGCACGCCTTCCTGGCGCAGCAGATGGGCATCGAGTTGGTGCAGGGCCAGGACTTGTTCGTCAAGGACGACTTCGTCTACATGCGCACCACCCGTGGCCCGCAACGTGTGGACGTCATCTACCGCCGCCTGGACGACGACTTCATGGACCCGGAAGTCTTCCGCAAGGACTCGACCCTGGGTGTGGCCGGCCTGCTGCGTGCCTACCGCGCCGGCAACGTGACGCTGGCCAATGCGTTCGGTACGGGCATCGCCGACGACAAGTCGATCTACCCCTATGTGCCCAAGATGATCGAGTTCTACCTGGGTGAAAAGCCGATCCTGCAAAACGTGCCCACCCACATCTGCCGCGAAGCCGATGACCTGAAGTACACGCTGGACAACCTGCATGAGCTGGTGGTCAAGGAAGTTCACGGCGCGGGTGGCTACGGCATGCTGGTGGGCCCGGCAGCCACCAAGGCGGAGATCGAAGAGTTCCGCAAGGTGCTCATCGCCAACCCGAGCAACTACATCGCCCAGCCCACGCTGTCCTTGTCCACCTGCCCGACCTTTGTCGAAAGCGGCATCGCGCCGCGCCACATCGACCTGCGCCCCTTCGTGCTGTCAGGCAAGTCGGTGCAGATGGTGCCGGGCGGCCTCACCCGCGTGGCGCTCAAGGAAGGCTCACTGGTGGTCAACAGCTCGCAAGGCGGTGGCACCAAGGACACCTGGGTGCTGGAGAACTGAACCGAAACCGCAAGAGGGCCAGACACATGCTCAACGAACGCATTGAACGCCACCTGCCCACCCACCTCACCGACCCCGCCTACGGAACCCGGCCAGGCCGACCGGGCTTGCATCAGGAGATCAAACCCATGCTGTCGCGTACTGCCGACCACCTTTTCTGGATGGCCCGCTACATGGAGCGTGCCGAAAACACGGCCCGCCTGCTGGACGTCAATTACCAGACCTCGCTGCTGCCTCAGTCCAGCGAAGCAGCGTTGAACGGATGGAAGGGCCTGCTGGGCATCAGCGAGCTCACCGAGGAGTACCTCAAGAAGTACCCCGAGATCAACGCCCGTGACGTGATGACCTTCATGGTGACCGACGGCAGCAACCCGTCGAGCATCCTCAACTGCCTGCGTGCGGCCCGTGAAAACGCCCGCGCCGTGCGCGGCGCCCTGACCACCGAGGTCTGGGAAACGATGAACCAGACCTGGCTGGAGTACAACCGCCTGGTCAAGTCCGGCGCGCTGGCCAAAGACCCGTCCGAGCTGTTCGAGTGGGTCAAGTTCCGCTCGCACCTGTCGCGCGGCGTGACCCTGGGCACGATGCTGCAAGACGAGTCCTTTCACTTCCAGCGCATCGGCACCTTCCTGGAGCGCGCCGACAACACCGCCCGCCTGCTGGACGTGAAGTTCCACGCGCGCAACGTCGAGTTCTTCGGCTCTGGCCTGGGCAATGAGGGCAAGGAAGTCGACTTCTACCACTGGTCTGCGGTGCTGCGCAGCGTGTCGGCCTTCGAGGTCTACCGCAAGGTCTACCGCAACGTCATCCGTCCTGAGAAGGTGGCCGAGTTGCTGATCTTGCGCGCCGAGATGCCGCGCTCGCTGGTCTACTGCATCAACGAAGTCGAAAACAACCTGGTGGCGGTGGCCAACGACCACAGCCACGACACCCTGCGCCGTGCAGGCCGCCTGCGCGCCGACCTGCAGTTCGGCCGCATCGACGAAATCCTGGCCACGGGCCTGCACGCCTACCTCACACAGTTTCTGGACCGCGTGGGCGACCTGGGCTATGGCGTCAGCCGCGATTTCCTGATGCCGGCCTGACCCGGGTTCTCTGGGCTCAGTGGGCTCAGTGGGTGACGGGGAAAGCCGTCATCCGCAGCACCCGCATCACGATGCTCAAGGGTGTGGCCTCGTTGAGCACGAAGCGGGGCATCTCGTGTCCGTGGGTCTGGTTGGTGCTCACACCGGCCAGCGTGGACATCGCGTTGCGGTAGCCAGCGCTGACCACCAGGTCACGGTCGCGGAGGCCAAAGTCCTTGCCGGGCTTGCCATTCGGGTAGGCGAAGGTGCCGGGCAAGACCCCGATGATGTCGCGCAGCGCGTCGCGGTTGCCGATCACTTCTGCCTCAGCTTCCTGCTCGGTGAGCATGGCCATGATCGGGTGGGTGCAGGTGTGACCACCCACACCCATGCCGGCTTCAAAGAGCGCCCTGACCTGGGTGTCGTCCATCATCAATTGACGCGGCAAGGCCGGGCCCAGGGCCTGGCTCAAGCGTTCACTCAGGCTGGCCCGCAAGGCCGGGTCCAGGTACTTGATGCGCGCCGTCAGCTGTGAAATGGCCCGCTGGCGTGAGGGTGTGTCGCTGAGTTCAAGTGCCGGCACGCCCGGGATGCCCCAGTCCAGCATGCCGCTGGGAGCTTGCCTGACGGTTTCGATGATGAGGTCATGGAACATGACCCCGCCATTGAGGAAGCCCGTGGAGACATAAAAGGTGGCGTGCAGGCCGTGGCGTCGCAGCAAGGGCAAGGCCACGTCGTGGTTGTCCCGGTAGCCATCATCGAAGGTGATGCAGACGGCTCGGGGCGGCAACTTGCCCCGTTGGAGCAGGTCGATGGCCAGGTCCAGCGGCAGGACCTCGAAATAGCGGCGCAGCGTGCTGAACTGGGTGTCCATGGCCCGTGCCGCGTGCACGCCGGGCCGCAGGGGGTCAGCTTCACGGAGCACCCGGTGGTACATGACCACCGGCAACACGGCGGACTTCTGCCCCAGCAAATACGATGGCGAGAACGGAAGGCGGGCCTGGGACATGGACTGCGTGAATCGACGACACCCTTGCTCTGCCAGCCGCAGGATGCGGGCCCGGTGTGAGCTGATTTACAAAGATAGCATCATCGACCGCCGCCAATCGCCAACAGTCTGCCAAAGAAGCCCCACAGATGTGGGGCTAGGCAGACAATTCAGGCGGCAGGCGGCACAAAGCCTTGCACCTGCTCGGCGCCACCACCAAAAAAGAACTGCTCCATCTGGCGTGCCAGGTACTGGCGGGCCTTGGCGTCGGCCAGGTTCAGGCGGTTTTCGTTGACCAGCATGGTCTGGTGCTTCATCCACAAAGCCCAGGCCTCTTTCCCGATCTCGTTGTAGATGCGCTTGCCCAGTTCGCCGGGGTAAGGGGCAAAGTCCAGGCCTTCGCCTTCCTTGTTGAGGTGCTTGCAGAAAATGGTGCGTGCCATGGTGAAAATCGTCCAGAAAATCAGTGATGAAAGTTCACTTGAGGTGCTTGATCAGCACCTGTGAGCGGCGGTCCCACTTGTAGCTGCGCTTGCGGGCTTCGGGCAGCCAGGTTGGGTCCACCGGTGCAAAGCCCCGCTTGTTGAACCAGTGCATGGTACGGGTTGTCAGCACAAACAGTGTCGACAGGCCCATTGCCCGAGCGCGTTGCTCAATGCGCTTGAGGATGCGTTCGCCGTCGCCCTGGCCCTGCACGCTGGGTGAAATGGTCAGTGCGGCCATCTCGGCGGTGCCGGCTTCGGGGAAGGGGTAGAGCGCGGCGCAGCCAAAAATCACGCCGTCGTGCTCGATCACGGTGTACTGGGTGACGTCGCGCTCGATCTCGGTGCGGCTGCGCTTGACCAGGGTGCCGTCTTGTTCAAAAGGCTCGATGAGCTGCAGGATGCCGCCGACGTCGTCCGGGGTGGCTTCGCGCAGGCTTTCCAGCTTTTCGTCGACGATCATGGTGCCCACGCCGTCGTGGGTGAACACCTCCATCAGCAGGGCGCCATCGACCATGTAGGGCAGGATGTGCACCCGCTCGACGCCGCCTTCGCTGGCCTTGACGGCGTGCTGCAGGTAAAAGCCGGTGTCGGTGGGCTGCAGCGGGTTGGGCAGGGCGGCCAGCAGGCGCTTGGCATCCA
>CANBQJ010000075.1 GCA_947371645.1 Burkholderiales bacterium
CAGGAGGCGGGGGTCGGCCAGCTCGTCGATGACACCGGGGTGGCGCAAGAGGTAGCGCATGGGCCACTTGGCGGCGCCCAGCAGGCGCAGCAGGCGGCCCAGCACCTCCTGGCGTTCGGCCAGCATGGACAGGTAGCTGTCGCGGCGCAACAGGGGGTTGAGCCAGTCGATGAAGTGCAGGACCGGCCCCCAGGTGGCATCGGATGCGGCCCTGGCCGCTTCCGGGGTGAGCTGGGCGGCGTCGGCGGTGAGCTTGGTGGCGCGGCCGATCAGGCGCGCCAGGCGCAATTTGGCCGCGTCACTGAGCAGGTTGACCTTGGCCTGGGCGGTGAATTCACGCACCTTGGTCGCCACAGGCTCGGGCAGCTTGGCCAGGAAGTCTTCGCTGTCGACGGGCACCGGCGGGCCGCCGCAGCTGCGGCAGCCGTCCACCGGGCCGGCCTGGCGGCCGTCGTGCAGCAAGGCGTCGAACTCGGTGGCCACGAACTCGCGCACGCTGCACAGGGCATCGAGCAGCTGGCAGGTGGCGCCGTGGCAGTCGGGCGAGAGCACCTGGGCGCGTTCGCCCTTGAGGCCCAGCGAGGCGGCGATCCAGGCCAGGTCGGTGTCTTGCGTGGGCCGCAGGTGGGTCTGCTGGTCGTCGAGGTACTGGATGCGGTGCTCGACGCGGCGCAGGAAGATGTAGGCCTGGGCCAGCCAGTTGGCGGTGGATGACGGCAGCAGGCCGCGCGCGGCCAGACGGGGCAGGGCGCGCAGGGTGGAGCGGGTGCGGATCTCGGGGTACTGGCCACCGCGCACCACCTGCAGCAGCTGCACGGTGAATTCGATTTCACGGATGCCACCGCGCGAGAGCTTGACGTCGTTGGCGCGGTCGGGGCGGCCGGCGGCGCGCTTGTTGGCTTCGTCGCGGATCTTGCGGTGCAGCTGGCGCAGGCCTTCGAACACGCCGTAGTCGAGGTAGCGGCGGTAGACAAAGGGCATGACCAGGTTGCGCAGGGCCAGGGCTCGGGCGTGGTGCTGGCCGCCCGGCTGGCATCGGCGGGGCGCCACGACCCGGCTCTTGAGCCAGGCAAAGCGCTCCCATTCGCGGCCTTGCACCAGGAAATACTCTTCCAGCATCCCCAGGCTGACCACCGGCGGGCCGGAGTTGCCGTTGGGGCGCAAGGCCAGGTCGACGCGGAAAACGAAGCCGTCCTCGGTGGTGTCGCCGATCAGGGTGGACAGGCGGCGCGCCACCAGGGTGAAGTGCTCATGGGCGCTGACGACGCCACGCAACTGGCCGTCGTCGCCAGTGACGCCGGTGGTCTGGCCTTCGTCTTCGTAGACGTAGATCAGGTCGATGTCGGACGACACATTGAGCTCGCGCCCGCCCAGCTTGCCCATGCCGATGACCCAGAGGTCCATGGCCTGGCCTTGCGCATCCAGTGCGGGGCCGTGGCGTTCGCGGGCCTCGGCTTCGGCCTGGGCCAGGGCGATGTCCAGGGTGGTTTCGGCCAGCTCGGTCATGGCCTGGCCGATGTCGGCCATGGGGGCGCCGGCTTCGACGTCTTGCGTGGCCAGGCGCTCGATGACGAGCTGGCGAGCGGTGCGCAGGGCGCTGGCCAGGTCGCGGCCGCCGCCGAGGAAGTGGTCGATCAGGGCGCGGACGTCAGCACTGCGTGGCAGGCCCTGGCAAACGTTTGCAAAGTGGGCGAGCTCTTCGGGGTAGCGTCGGCGGATGCGCTGCACGTAGCGCGAGTGCGCCGCGGGGCTGGCCGTCTTGACGGCATCAAACGGGAAATCGAACATGGGACTTCGCTGTAGGCCAGGAGCTCTGTGCTAGGGTTGCCGCTGGTCGACTGCCCCGGCCATCTGCCATGTTAGAGCAGCGGCCACGCCTGGCGCGTAGGGGCTTCGACGGATGAATCGTCACCTGCATGTCCTTGCCTTCTGAAACGCCGCCATCGGCAGCGCCCCTGGTGGGGGCCGCCATCGCCTCACGGCGCCCCTCTCGCTTGTGGCGTTGGTTCAAGGGTGTGCTGGTGCTGGGCATGGTGTTGCTGCTGGTGGCGGCCACGGCCTGGGGGGTGTTGCTCACCCAGATTCTGCCCCGCATGGACAGTTGGCGTGATGCCTTGTCTCAACAAGCCACGCGCGCACTGGGGCTGAGCGTGAAGATCAACGGTGTGCAGGGCTGGCGCGACGGCATCTGGCCGGTGCTGTCGCTGCGCGATGTGCAGGTGTTTGACGCCCAGGGGCGGCCCGGCTTGCGGCTGGCCGAGGTGCGCGCCCGCTTGTCGATTTCCACCTTGTCGCCCCGCGCGCTGGCCGATGGCGAGCTGCGCCTGGGCGAGCTGGCGCTGGTCGGCCCCGAGCTGGACGTGCGGCGGGACCGCAATGGCCGCATCAGCGTGGCCGGCTTCGAACTGCCCGAGCAGCCTTCCGGCGGCGACGACGCGGACAAAGGCCTGGACTGGGTGCTGTCGCAGGCCCACATCCGCATCGAGCACGGGACCGTCCGCTGGAGCGACGACTGGCTGGGTGCGCCGCCCTTGACCCTCAGCGAACTGGATTTCCGCCTGGACAACAGCGCAGGCCTGGGCCGGCGCACCCACCAGATCAGCCTGGCGGCCACGCCTCCGGCGGCGTTCGGCCGGCGTTTCGAGCTCGGCACCACGCAGACCCAGCCCCTGTGGCAAGTCGGGGAGCGTGTGCAGGCCGTCGGCCAGGACTGGCCCTGGTGGCAGCGCTGGGCCGTGCGGGCCACGCGGCCCAGTCAGTGGGCGACCTGGTCGGGCGCGGCCAAGGTGAGCCTGCCCTGGGTGGACGTGCAGCTTCTGCGCCAACATGTGCGGCTGCCGGTGGATGTCCTGGGCGGGCAGGGCGGTCTGCAGCTGCAGCTTCAGCTGGCGCAGGGCCGCGTGGAGTCGCTGAGCCTGGAGGGCAGCGTGCAGCATGTGGCCTTGCGCCTGGCCCCCGACCTGCCCATGCTGGCGTTCAAGCGGCTGGAAGGCAGTGTGTCGGTGGGGCATCAAAGCGAGCAGTCCAGCCTGGTCTACCAGAACCTGGGCTTCGAGCTGGACGAGGGCCTGGTGTGGCCGCGCAGCAGCGGCAGCCTGGTGTGGCGCCATGCGCCCTTGGCGGAGCCCCTGGTCGACCAGGTGTGGCGGCTCACGCGCGGGGGCGAGGCGCGGGCCGATCGCCTGGACCTGGCCTTGCTGGCCCGCATCGCCGACCGCCTGCCGCTGGCGCCGACCATCCGCCAGAGGCTGGCCGAGCTGTCGCCGCAGGGGGTGTTGACCCAGGCGCGCTGGCAATGGGAGGGGCCGGTCGAAGCCCCTGCGCACTACCGGGCGGCGGGCGAGGTGGAAGGCCTGGCGCTGGCGCCTTCTGACGCGGCCGATGGCCGCCCGGGCCTGTCGGGCGTCACCGCCAGTTTCGAGGCCACCGAGGCCGGCGGGCAGGCCCAGGTGCAGCTCAAGTCCGGCTGGGTGGCCTTCCCCGGGGTGTTCGACAGCCCCCAGTTGCCCGTGGACAAGCTGCAGGCCCGCCTGAACTGGCACGTGAAGGCCGCCAGCCGCGCCGGCCAGCTGCCGCAGTGGCAGGTGGAAGTGGCGCAGGCCAACCTGGCCAATGCCGATGCCACCGGGCAACTGGAAGGGCGGTGGCAAACGGCTGGATGGGACGGCCGGGGCCCGCCGGACGCCCCGCGCCTGCCCGGCAGCCTCAAGCTCAGCGGTCGCTTTGACCGCGCCGATGCCACCGCGGTGTGGCGCTACCTGCCCAACACCATCCCTGCGGCGGCGCGCGCCTACGTGCGCGACGCCATCCTGGCAGGGCGTGGCGAAAAGATGGTGTTCGACGTGGACGGCGACCTCAACGCCTTCCCCTTCCCCAACGACAAGGGCGGGCGTTTTCGTGTGAAGGTGCCGGTGCGGCAGCTGCGGCTGGACTACGTGCCCCCGCGCCTGCTCAGCGACCACGGTGAAACACCCAGCTCGGTCTGGCCGCCCTTCACCGACCTGGAAGGCACGCTGCTGTTCGAAGGGCAGCGCCTGATCATCCGCGACGCCAGCGGCCTGCTGGGCTCAGTGGGGTCCGGCAGCTTCCGCATGCGGCACGTGGAAGGCCTCATCAACGACCTGGGGGCCAGCGACCCGCACCTGAGCATCAAGGGCCAGGGCGAGGGGCCGCTGGACGACATGTTCCGCTTCCTCAGCGCCTCGCCCATCGGTCCCCGCACGGGCCAGGTCCTGCAGTCGGCCCAGGCTGCGGGGCAAGGCGCCATGACCTTGTCGCTGGACATCCCTCTGGACCACGCTTCCGACACCCGCGTGCAAGGCGAGGTGCTGCTCGCCGACGAAGGCCGCGCCAGCCTGCGCCTGCAGCCAGGCCTGCCGGCCCTGGCGCGCATGCAGGGCCGCATTGGCTTCACGGAGAGCGAACTGAAGGTGAAGGCGCGTGCCGCCGTGTGGGGCAGCTGGATGGAGGTCAGCGGCCACCGCAGCCCCGATGGCCAGACCCGTTTCGATGCCGTGGGCACGGTGTCGGCGGCATCGCTGCGCGAGGCGCGCGAGTTCTCCATCCTGCCGGTCATCGCGCAAAAGCTCACAGGCGAGGCACCGGTTGCGGTCAGCGTCACCTTGTTGCCCGATGTGCATGGCCACGCGCCCGCCGGGCCCACCGTCCAGGTGACGTCCAACCTGCAAGGCATGGCCGCCAACTGGCCCGCGCCGCTCAACAAGGCGGCAGGCGTGAACTGGCCGCTCAAGGTGGTGTACCGGCCCGAGGACAACCTGCCCATCCGCGACGCCATCAGCGTGGAGCTGGGTCAGGCCAGCGCCAACGCACCGCAGCTGCAGGTGGAGCTGCGCCGCGACACCAGCGGCCCCAGCACCAGGTTGCAGCGGGGCAGCATCCAGCTGTGGCAGGGCGGCATGGCCGCACCCAGCGCGCTCACCTTGCCCACCAGCGGCATGTCGGCGCAGGTGCAGCTGCCCTTGGTCGATGTCGACGCCTGGTTGCCCGTGGTGCGCCAGCTGCAGGCCGACGCCCGCAACGGCGCCAGCGACGGTGGCGAGGGCATCGAGCCTTACCTGCCCCGCAGCATCGCCATCAAGACCGCCCTGCTGCAGTTCAAGCAGCGCAGCCTCAAGGACGTGGCCGGTACCCTGTCCCACCCCGCACCCGACGTGTGGCGGGCCCAGGTGGACGCCGTCCAGGCGGCGGGCATGGTGGAGTGGTCACCTGACGCCAGCGGGGCCGGGCACAAGCTGGTGGCGCGGCTGCAGCGGCTGTCCATCCCGCAGGCCGAGGTGCAGGCTTTCGAAGATCAGGCGGCCGAGCAGCTCACCGGTGGTGCCGCCACCCGCCTGCCCGAGGTGGACCTCGTGGTCGACCAGTTCGACTGGCGGGGGCTGTCGCTGGGCAAGCTGGAGGTGCAGGCCAGCAACCGTGCCCTGGCCGGCGAGGCGGTGCCGGAATGGCGTCTGCAGCGCTTCCGCCTGGGCAACCCGCAGGCCCAGTTGCAGGCCCAGGGCAACTGGGCACTGCCCCTGGCGGCGGGCCGGGGCGCGGGCCATGCCAGTGCCTTGTCGCGGTCCAGCTTCCAGTTCACGCTGGACCTGGTCGACAGCGGCGCCCTGCTCGCGAGGCTGGGCCTGCCCCGCACCATCCGTGGCGGCAAGGGCCAGATGACGGGCCAGGTGAGCTGGCAGGGCTCGCCGCTGGAGCCCGACCCCTTGAGCATGACCGGTGACATCAAGGTCAAGATCAGCGAGGGCCAGTTCCTGAAGGTCGACCCGGGCATCGCCAAGCTGCTGGGCGTGTTGAGCCTGCAGAGCCTGCCGCGGCGTCTGACGCTGGACTTCCGGGATGTGTTCGAAAAGGGCTTTGCCTTCGACGCCATCGATGGCGACGTGACCATCGGCGAGGGGGCCGCGCGCACCCGCAACATGCGCATGCGCGGCGTCGTGGCCGTGGTGCTGATGGAAGGCGAGGCCGACCTGGCCCGCGAGACCCAGAACATCCACGTGTATGTCGTGCCTGAGGTCAACGCGGTCGGGGCCTCGCTGGCCTATGCCGTCATCAACCCTGTGGTGGGCCTGGGCACCTTCCTGGCCCAGGTGCTCTTGCGCAAGCAGGTGTCGGAAGCCGGCACGCAGGAGTTCCGCGTCACCGGGCCCTGGTCGGAGCCCAACGTCGAGCGCGTGGACAACAAGGACGCGGCCAAGGCGGCTGCGGGCGTGGCCTCGGCGGCATCGGCGCCGGCGTCAGCGCCGGCCCGTTGAGCCCGGGCAAGCCCATGTTCGAGCCGCCGCTCACACGCCTCCTCATTGCCGCCCTGGCGGTGCTGCTGAGTGCCTGCTCACCCACGGGTGAACGCCTGCCCGATCGCCCCTTCGTGACCCTGGACGGCCAGCGCCACCAGCTGGCTTCGTTGAGGGGCCACGTCACCCTGGTGCATTTCTGGTCGACCGGCTGTGTGCCCTGCCTGCAGGAGATGCCCGCGCTGGTCGCGCTGTACCGGCGCTTCGCATCACAGGGACTGGAGACCCTGGCCGTGGCGCTGCCTGAAGATGCGCCCGTTGCGGTGATCCAGTACGCGCAGTCTCGCCAGCTGCCCTTCAAGGTGGTGCTGGACCTGGATGGCGCTTTGCTGGCCGCCTGGGGACCGGTGGTGGCCACGCCCACGACCCTGGTGCTGGATGCCCAGGGCCAGGTGGTGCAGCGCATCGTGGGGCCCATCCAGCCGCTGGCCTTGACCCAGACCTTGCAGCGCCTCATCGGTGCCGCGCCGGCCGCCGCCGCTCACATCACGCGGGACAGCTCGTAGACCAGCGCCGAGGGCAGCGCATGGGCAATGCCCTCGTAGCCCACGCGCGCCAGGCCGGCGTTGTTCAGGCTGGAGATGTCGAAGGTGCGGCCTTCGGGCACCAGCTCGATGAACACGAAGTCGGGCACCTCGGTGCGCACGTGCGCCATCAGGCGCTCCATCACCGGGTTGCGCAACTCGCCTTCGAACACCATGGCGTGCGGCAGGCCGGACTTGCAAAACACCACGGCGTCTTTCACCGAGTTGCAAAAATCCAGCACCAGGCCCATGCCCTTGAGGGCTTCGCGCACCTGCTGTCGCAGGTCCTTGCGGCCGATCACCACGAGCACGTGGCTGCCGGCCAGCGGCTGGGAGTTGATGGAGTCTTCGAAGCCCAGGCTGTCGTCGTCGGTGTGGGCCTCGGCCATGAGGCCGGTGACCGTGCCAGGGAACTCGACGGACAAGGTCAGCATGTGCCCCTTGCAATGGCGTTCACACGGCAGGCCCATGCTGCGCGTGGTCTGCTCCAGCAGGTTCCAGCGCAGGGTGCTGGCGCGGGTGAGCATCACGTCGTCGTCCGGCACGGGCACATCCGGGGCCAGCGTCGGGAAGCTGCATTGCAGGCGCGCGCGCACAGGCCAGTTGCGGGTGTCGATGCGCAGCTCCACGGCGCCATGCGCGCACTCCAGCCACCAGTCCACCATCACGTTGAGCAGCGCAAACAGCATGGACGCGTCGGCCTGCACCTCGATGGGCAGCAGCGATTGGCTCAGCACCAGGCCATGCGTCTGCATTTCGCGGGCGCGCTGGGCCAGCACGCTTTGCACGGTGTTGGTGAGGTGCACCCGCTCGTGGGTCTGGCGGATGCGGCCAGAGGCCATGCGCGACATCTGCTGGCACAGGATGCCGGCCTGGCGTGCACGCTCGATCTCGTCGCGCAGCGCGCGCAGGCCCAGGCGGTCGATGCGGCCGGTGGTGGTCAGCGTGCTGACGCGCTCCAGGGCTGCGGTCAAGGGTTCGGCCAGCTCGCGGCCGACCTGGCCCAGCAGGTCCTGCCAGCGCACCAGCTCCTGCGTCTGGTGGGCGTCGGGGGCGTCATCGGCTTTGGCCTGGGTCCAGCCCTCGCCCAGGCGCAAGCCCTCGGCCGCATCGGCGGTCGGAGGCTGGGAAGGTGGGCTGGGCACGTTGGACATGTGGGCTGGGCAGCAGGCATGCAGGACACCCGGTGCCGCTGCAGTGTCGGGTTGCCAGTGGGGCCATGTCCATCCCGTGCCTGGGTGAGTGCAGCGCGCGCCGGATAATGCGCCATGTCTTTCTCCTTTGGCACCCTGTGGCCTTTGTCGTGCCGGGCGGCCACGCCCGGCTGGCGCCGCACCAGGGCCCTGGCCGCTGTGGTGGCCGTTTCGTGCCTCGG
Organism: Burkholderiales bacterium; assembly: GCA_947371645.1. Next base: position 8,208 of record CANBQJ010000075.1, read on the forward strand.
CGCGGCCTGCGCACCGGCCTTGAATTGGCGTGAATTCACCCTCGCAGGCGGCGATGGCCTGCGTGTGCAATTTCCCTGCAAGCCGGACCTCAGCGAGCGCACGCTGACCTGGCCGGCCTCCGGGCAATCTGTGAGCGTGCAGATGCACAGCTGCCAGGCCGATGGGCGCACCTGGGTGCTGCAGACCATCCACCTGGACACCGTGACCCGCGTGGAGCCCACCCTGCGCGAATGGCCGGCCATGCTGCTGGCCAACCTGCGCCAGGCTGCCGAATTGGCCGAACGCGCCCGCAGTCAGGCCGCCGCCGCAGGTGTCCAGCCCGACGCCGTCACCTTGCCCACCGTGGCCGACCTGAGCCCCGCGCAAGCCGTGCAGGTGCCCCACATGACGCCCAGCCCTCACGCCCAGGCGCTGGACTTGCTGGCCGGGCCGCTGCCGCCAGACGACCAGGGCCCGGGCGCGCAGACCTGGCGGCGGGTTCGCGCGTGGCATTTTTTCCACGGGTTAACCGTGTTCCAGGCGGCGGTGTGGTCCTCAGAGGACCACAAGCCGGCCCAAACCAGTGAAGATGTGACGCGCCCGTTCTTCGATGGGCTGCATTTTCCCGACTGAGTTGTCGATAATCCGGGTTCATATGGCTGGTCTGCTGATCATCGCGCACGCACCCCTGGCTTCTGCATTGAAGCTGGCGGCGCAGCATTGCTTTCCCGATGCAGCGCAAGCCCTGCAGGCACTGGACGTGCCGCCCAACCTCTCGGCCGAAGAAGTCCTGGCCCAGGCCAAGCTGCTGCTGGCCCTCGTGCAGGAAGGCGACGCCCTGGGCGAAGCCCTGGTGCTGACCGACGTTTTCGGGGCGACGCCCTGCAACGCCGTGCAGGGGCTGGCCGATGGCGTGCGCGTGAAAGTGATCACGGGCGTCAACGTGCCCATGCTGTGGCGCACCCTGAACTACGCCAGCCAGCCGCTGGACACCCTCACCAACCTGGCGATGGCCGGTGGCACCCATGGCGTCATGCAGATCGCCACCAGCCGGCCGCAGAACCAGGTCAGCCAACCGACCCATGATCAAGACCAACGTCACCATCAGCAATAAGCTGGGCCTGCATGCGCGTGCCTCGGCCAAGTTGACCAAGCTGGCCAGCAGCTTTCCCTGCGAAGTGCACCTGAGCCGCAACGACCGCCGCGTCAACGCCAAGAGCATCATGGGTGTGATGATGTTGGCTGCGGGGCTGGGCTCGCAGGTTGAACTGGAGTGCGATGGCCAGCGCGAAGAAGAAGCTGTTGTGGCCATCACCGCGCTGATCAACGACAAGTTCGGCGAAGGCGAGTGAGGCCCGTGAACGGGTGGCAATGGGGCCCCTCATCGCTAACCCCTGACGCCTGACCCCCTCCAAACGGGTGGGTTCGGGGCTCAAACTGTAAGCAACTGCGTGCGCCTCGTGGCCCTGTGGCAACAAGGGGCTGCACCGTTGGCGATCTCCAGGGCAAAGTGTGCGGCCATCCGTCTCGCCAAGAGACATGGGCGCACCCGGGTCTTTCAGCAGGCCGAGGCGTCCGTCCAGCCCTGAGCCCCAAGGAGTCCTGAAATGAAGTCGCTTCGCGTTCGTTCCGTTGCCGCTGCCGCGGTGTTGTTGACCGCTGGCGCGGCCACCGTCCAGGTCCAGGCTGCCGAAAATGGCCTGCAACGCTACTCGCCGGGCATTGGCGGCTCCGACATGACCTCGCCCCTGGTGCCGGGCTGGTACTTCCAGCTGCCCATGGTGTCGTATCACGCCAGCAAGATGAAGGGCAATGATGGGCAGCAGGCCACGTCGGCGACACCGCTGCCTGTCTTGCAGGCAGGCCCGGGCGGCCCTTTGGCCCGTACCCTGGTCGATGCCAAGGCCACCAACGTGGCTCTGCTGCCCCGCCTGACCTACCTGGGCACCGACAAGTTCTGGGGCGCCAACGTGGGCTTGACCGCCATGCTGCCCTTGGTGCGCCGTGAGGCCACCTTCCATGGCGTGTCGACTTCGGTGCCCGGCGTGGGCACGATCGGCGTCCCGGCGGCTTACCAAAGTGGCATCTCCGGCCAGACCGGCAGCGAAATCGGCATCGGCGATGCCGAGGTCTCGCCCGTGCTGCACTGGGAAATCGGCGACCACCAGGCCGTGACCTTTGCCCCCACGCTGGTGCTGCCCACTGGCGACTACAAGTCCACCCAGCGCGTGAACACGGGCTACGGCAACTTCTTCACCTTCCGCCCCTCCGTGCAGTACGCCTTCATTGGCGATGGCTGGGACATCGGCGCCCGCAGCGTGTTCTCCTTCAACACCCGCAACAAGGACACGGGTTACTACAGCGGCCACGTGTTCAACCTGGATTACCAGGTCATGGCCTTCGTCTCCGACGACATCCGTGTGGGCCTGCAGGGCTACTTCGTGCGCCAGCTCTCGGGTGACACCTACGATGCGAGCAAGGCGGCCACGCCCAACCCGCGCACCGAGATCATCGAAGGCAACAAGCTCAGCGTGAACGCCGCCGGCCCGGCTGTGGCCTGGCTCAAGAATGGTGGTGAAATGCTGGTGGAAGGCAAGTTCCTCAAGGAATTCGACGCCCGCAACCGCTTTGAAGGTGCTGCGTTCTGGCTGACCGTGTCCAAGCCGCTCTGATCACCCTTTTTGAGGCTCGTGTCCATGCATGAGTTGCACCTGCCCACCGTGCGCAAGGCCTTGCAAGAGGCTGTGCGCGAGCCCGACCCCAACCGCCGTCAACTGCTGACGGCGCTGGCCTTGACGGCGCTGCTGCCGTGGACGGCGCCTGCTCGGGCGGCGGTGGCAGCGGTGGAAATCGAAGGCATTGAGCTGCCCGAGACCGTGATGGCCTATGGGCAGAGGCTGGTGCTCAACGGTGCGGCGGTGCGCAAGCGCGGCTATTTCAAGGCCGACGTCACCGCGCTGTACCTGCCCGAGAAGCGCACCACCGCAGAGGCGGTGATGAAGCTCAACGGCATCCGCCGCCTGCAGCTCAACATCCTGCGCGACTTCACCTCGTCCACCATCTCGCGCATCTTCCTGGCCGACTTCAAGCAGGCCGCCACCGACGACGAGTTCAAAAAACTCATCGAGGTGGTGGGGCAGATTGGTGCGGCTTACAGCAACGTCAAGCGCGTGCAGCGCGGCGACGTGGTCAACCTGGACTGGGTGCCAGGCAAGGGCTGGATGGCCTCGCACAACGGCAAGCAGCTCATGGGCGACGGCAACGGCCCGGTGTCCATCAACAACGAGCTGGCCTACCAGGTCTATCTGCGCATGTACATCGGCGCTGCGGCGCCAGATGACTTGCGCAACGGTCTGTTGGGCCTGACGCGTTTGCCGCGCGCCAATGCCCGCGATGACGATTGAGGTCGGGTGAGGTCGCCAGGCTGAGCCCGCCTCAGGCTGCCTTCGGGTAGTGAGAGGCCAGCATGGGCGGCAGGGGCGTGTCCAGCAGGGCCGCCAGCAGGCGCAAGGCGTCCGCCGTGTCGTCCGACAGCAGCCCGTGAGGGCTGTGGTTGAGCGCCTCTTCGGCCCAGGCCCGCAACAGCAGCGGGCGCAGCATCCAGGAGAGTTCCTGCACACCAGACAGCGCGTGCATCAGGGCATCCGCGTCAGGTGCCTTCTCCAGCGTGCCGGGGTCGTCGTCGCCGCAACGCGCCATCATGGCTTGCCACCATCGCTGGCCAGCCCCGCTGATGCCGCCTGTTTCGGCTTCTTGCGGCACGAAGCGCGCCACGTAGCCGGTGAGGGTGCTCACATAGGCCTTTTCCAGCATGTTCAGGTCGCCCAGCGACTGGCCCTGGCCGGTGATGGGGCGCATCAGGGCTTGGCCGCCGCGTTCGCTGAGCCGATGGCGCAGGCACAGCCACCACAGGCGTTCACGCGGGCTGACGCGGCCGTCGGCGCGCATGAGGTCGCGTGCGGCTTCCACCAGCATGCGTTTGTGCATCAGGGGCTGCTGGGCCACGATGTCCACCAGGCGCTCGAACTCCGGCAGGCGGGAGGTGGGCAGCAGGCTGCGCACGTCTTGCAAGATGGCGTCGGGCTGGTGCACGTCTTCGGCCAGGCGGTGCCAGAGCTTGTTTTCGCGGTGGTTGCCCGGGCTCATCATCAGCCCCAGGATGGTCAGGCGCAACTCGGTGGGGCCCACGCGGCCCTGGATGCGCATGAGGGCCTCGCGGTCGGCGTGGATGCGGGCCTGGCGCAGGGCCTCCGGGTTGGGCGGCGGCGCGTCCAGGGCGGTGGGCGTGCGGTCTTCGATGCTCACGCGGATGAGCGTCGGGCCGCTGGCGCGGCGCGGTTCATCGTCGTCGTTGGGCAGCAGCGAGGTCGGCAGGGGCGCCAGGTTCTGGCCCAGCACCCGGCGCACGCGGTCGGCCAGGGTGGGGTGGGTGGCCAGGCCGGGCAGCTCGGAGGGGTCGTGAAAGAGTTGGGCGGCCACCATGTCGGCGCAGGGGTGGTGCATGCGACCGCGCATCATCTGCTGGTCATGCCAGAGCTTGCGCAGCACATTGCCCAGGTCGTCCTTGTTGCCGGTGATCTGCAGGGCGGCCAGGTCAGCCAGGCGCACGTTCTGGAAGGACACGCCAGATTGCAGCAGGCGCCCGGCCACCCAGCCCAGCCAGCCGGCCAGGCGCATCAGCAGGCCCAGCAGCCAGCCCAGGGGGTTGACGCGCCCGGCGGCATTGGGTGCCATCAGCACCTGGCCTTGCCCATGCACCCACGACAGCGACCACACCGCAGCCAGCATGTGCATGGCCGCCGTGCCCTGCCCCTGGCGGATGCGGCCAAAGGTGTGGGCCAGCAGGGCCCGCAGTTCGCTGCGGGTGAGGCGGTTGAGGGCACCCTGCGTGACGCACAGGGACATGTCCTGCACCGCCCAGCCGGTGGCGAAGGCGTTGATCCCATCCTCCTGGGGCAAGAGGTAAACGGAGGGCACGGCCTGCGCACTGAGCTGGGCCAGCTCGTCGACCACATTGAGCAGCCGCCGCTGCAGGGCGTCGTCGGGGTCATCCTTGACGCGCTGGCCACCCAGCCAGTGCGCCACGCGCGGGCCGCCACCCTCGTACAGCCGCTGCCATTCGACCAGGCCCGCGGCCAGGCTCATGCCCACCACGCTCACGGTGATGAGCTCGAAGAAGCCCGCAGGAAAGCCCAGGCCGAAGGGCGCGAAGAGCTTGTACACCAAGGCCGCCAGCAGGTTGGCGCCGAGCGTCAGCAAGGCCAGCAGCAGGGCGTGGCGCAGCCACAGGCGGAGGATCGCCAATCGCCGCGCGGAGGTGGTTGGCCGGGCGCTCATGGGGCGGATGCCACCGAGGTGGCTGAAGCGGCCGCTGCGGTGTCCGTGCGGCTGCGGGTGGCTTCCACGCGGCTGGGCGACGCCTGCAGCTGGGCTGCACGCCCGAAGCCGAAGGTGCGGGCCAGCAAGCGCGTGGGCCACAACACGGCGGCGCTGTTGTAAGCCTGCGTGGCCTGGTTGAACAGGCCGCGGGCAAAGCGGGCCTGGTTGTCGGCCAGCAGCAGCTCTTCGAGCAGTCCGTCCAGCTCTCTGCCTTGCAGGGCGTCACCCTGTTCGGCCAGCAAGGCGTGCAAGCGCGCGTGGCTGTCCTGGAAGACGTCTTCGGCCATGCTGCAGCTGTGCAAAGCGCCGCTCTGGTGAGGGTGGTTTTTGACCAGGTCGGTGGCGGCCACCACCTGGCTGCTGGCGGCCATGACGCGCTCCAGCGTGTCGTGGGCGGCCGGCAGTTGCGGGCGCACGGTGGCGTGCAGCTTGGGGAGGATGTCGTGGCGGCGGCGCACCTGTTTGTCCAGGTGCGCGAAGGCGGCCGGTATGCCTGCGCGCAGGCGCTGCAGGCGGCTGTAGGCGCCCACGGCCCAGAAGACCAGCACGGCCCCGAGGGCCAGCAACCACCATGGCACGGCCTTCATGGCTGGGCCAGGAAGGCCTGGTGGCCGTCGCGTCGCAGCACGCAGGCGGGGCAGGTGCCGCAGCCGTAACCCCAGGCGTGCCGCTGGCTGCGGTCGCCCAGGTAGCAGGTGTGGGTGTGCTCGACGATGAGCGCGTTCAGGGCCTCGCCGCCCAGGTCGTGACTCAGGGCCCAGGTCTGGGCCTTGGTCAGCCACATCAGCGGTGTTTCTACCGTCATGGGGGTGTCCAGCCCCAGGCTCAGCGCCACCTGCATCGCCTTGAGCGTGTTGTCGCGGCAGTCGGGGTAGCCGGAGAAGTCGGTCTCGCACATGCCGCCCACCAGCACGGAGGCGCCTCGGCGGTAGGCCAGGGACGCGGCAAAGGCCAGGAAGAGCAGGTTGCGCCCGGGCACAAAGGTGTTGGGCAGGCCGTTGGCCTGCATGGTGATGGCGCGCTCGGCAGTCAGGGCGGTGTCGGAGATCTGGCCCAGCAGGCCCAGGTCCAGCAGGTGGTCTTCGCCCAGCTTGTGGGCCCACTGCGGGAATTGCGCGCGCAGCGCGTCGCGCACGGTGGGGCGGCAGTCCAGTTCAACCCGGTGGCGCTGGCCGTAGTCGAACCCCACGGTTTCCACATGGTGGAAGCGCGCCAGGGCCCAGGCCAGGCACACGGTCGAGTCCTGGCCTCCGGAAAACACCACCAAGGCGGTACGGGGATCAGTCTGGGGCAAGGTCATGGGCAGGGCGAAGGGTACAGCGGGCCGCGTGGGCAAGCGGCCTCCAGGAGCCAAACGAGCATACCTGAAGCACCGACACAGTCCAGCAAAGCGGAGGGCTTACGGGCAGCTCCGGGCGTTCTGGGCGACAATCCAGGGTTTCACGCAGCGCACCTCAGCATTTCACCACCATGGCCGCCTTCAACGAAGAGACCGTTACTTCCGTTCACCACTGGAACGACACGCTGTTCAGCTTTCGCACCACCCGTGACCCCGCGCTGCGCTTTCACAGCGGGCACTTCGTGATGATCGGCCTGATGGTCAATGGCAAGCCGCTGATGCGCGCTTACTCGGTGGCCAGTGCCAACTACGAAGAGCACCTGGAGTTTTTGTCGATCAAGGTGCAGGACGGCCCCTTGACCTCGCGCCTGCAGCACCTCAAGGTGGGCGACAAGATCATGGTGGGCCGCAAGGCCGTGGGCACCCTGGTCGTCGACGACCTGCTGCCCGCGCCCAACCTCTACCTGTTTGGCACCGGCACCGGCCTGGCGCCCTTCATGAGCATCATCCAGGACCCGTACAGCTACGAG
>CANBQJ010000076.1 GCA_947371645.1 Burkholderiales bacterium
ATGAAGCGGCGGGCTTCTTGTGAATCGCGTTGCTTGTCGGTCTGCCCCGCCTGCACGAACAGGTTCACCAGTTCCTGCACCACCATTTTGGCGCGGTTGGGTTTGACGTCCTTGTAGCTGATGGCATAGAGGTTCTTGCCGCCGGTCAGGTCCAGCTTGATCGCGGTCATCAGGCGGTCAACCTCCATGTCAAATTGCTTGGGGGTGAGCTGTTCGTTGTTCAGGCCTGGAGATTGCAGCAGCCGCTCCACGTTGGGCCGCGAGATCAGGGTCTTGGCCAGCATGGCGACCTGTTGGTCGATGTCGGGCTGGACGGCAATGTCGTGCATCAGGGGCTTGAGCACGGTCTGGGTGTCCACGTAGACGCTGGCCTTGGCCTCGAAGCGCTCGGGCACAAACGTGACCACGACCGAGCCCAGCATGGCCAGGGCAACACCCAGGGCCAGCACGATCCAGCGTTGGGTCCAGACGCCCAGAGCGATCTCGCGGGCTTTTTGCAGCAGTTCGTTCATGGTGCGGTCAGGTCGCGGGTGAAGTCAGTTCGGGGTGCCCGGTGCGGGCAGGGTGGGGCCTGGAAGGTCACGCACGCATCTCCACGACACCCGGGCGCGGTGTGCGTTGTTTGTGCCAGTTGGCCAGCACTTCGGCCACGCGAGCGGCGGTCAGGCCATCCCAGAACTTGGGCAGTCGACCCTTCTTGCCGCCGCCCCTCAGGATCTCGGCCACCGAGCGGTGGATGATGCTGCTGTTGAGGCCCACGGCCACATTGGTGCCTTGTTCGACCGTGATGCGCCGCTCTGTGTAGTTCTGGAGGGTCAGGCAGGGGATGCCCATGATGGTGGCCTCTTCCTGCACCGAGGTGGCGTCGGTGAGCACGCAGGCGGCCGTGCCCACCAGACCGATCATCTTGAAGTACGGGATGATGGGCAGGAAGGCGAACTGATTCGGATCGACACCGTCGATCAGGTGCTGGCGTTCCAGCAACTCACGCGTCTTTTGCGAGGTCACCCAGATCAGGGGCAGGTCGCGCGCGACGGACTTCAGCACCGAGGTGAGTTGCTGGTTGAGCGCCAGGTTGGCGTCGTCCAGTGTGTTTTCCAGGTAGACCACGCCGTAACCGTGCTTTTGCTTGAGCAACTCCATGGGCTGGTTGAACTGGCGCAGCGTGTACTTCGGGGGAGAGGCCTGCGGCAGCATCGCCCGCACCGAGTCCATGATCAGGTTGCCCACGAAGTGCACCCGGTCTGACGAGATGCCCTCGCGCGCCAGGTTGTCGTGCGCCACCCACTCGGACGTCAGCAGCAGGTCGGCAATGTGGTCGCACATCATCGCGTTGACCTCGGAAGTGCGTGCGCGGTCGAAACTGCGCAGGCCACTTTCGATGTGGATGATCGGCAGCTGCTGGCGGTGGGCCGTGAGCGCGATGGCCAGGGCGGCGTCGTCGCCCCCTTGCACGAGGACGGCACCGGGGCGGTATTCGACCAACAGGTGATCAACCTGCCGCACGATGTCGGCCAGTTGGGTGGCGGCAGAGCCACCATGGATGCGCAAGTTGAAATCGGGTTCACGCAGGCCCACGTGCTCACACCAGTCGCCTGTCAGCTCGAATCGGTCCGGCGTGTTGATGACCAGCAGGCGCAGGGGCGGCAGGTCATTGCGGGCGGAGAAGGCGCGCTGGAGGGCGGCGGCGCGCACGCACCCGGCGCGCGAACTCACCACCAGCAGCAGGTGCTGGTCTTGCGATGACACACCGCTGTTGCTCACCGACCAGGACACGCTGGGTGGGCTGACCACCTGGGGCACGGCGGACACCGGCTCCGGCAGGCGGATCGCTGCGGCGTCGGTCGGCTGAACGTGCAGGGGCTCAGGTGAAGGCGCACCCAGGCTTTCGACCCGGGTGACGGTGGGCTCACCAATTTCGGCGCGGATCTCCATCGCCACCTTGGCCACCGCGGCGGCGGTGACCTCGTGGCCTTCGGCCAGGTAAGTGGCCAGCAAGAGGCGGTTGCACAACAGGTTGATGCGGCGCGGGATGCCCGATGTCCACTGGAAGATTTCGTCGAAGGCGTCGTCGTCGAAGCGCGGGTCCTGCTTCCAGCCCACCAGCGTGAGGCGGTGCTCGATGTAGCGGCGGGTTTCGTCCCGGGCGATCGGGCCCAGGTGATAGGACGCGATCACCCGCTGGCGCAACTGCTCCAGGCTGCGCGACAGCAGCATGTCGCGCAATTCAGGCTGGCCGATCAGGAAGCTTTGCAGCAGGGCCTGGCTGCCGAACTGGAAGTTCGACAGCATGCGCAGTTCTTCGATGGCGTCACGGCTGAGGTTCTGCGCCTCGTCGACGATCAGCACGGCACGCTTGTTCTGCGTGGCCAGCAGTGTGAGGTAGGCCTCCAGCGTGGCCAGCAGCTCTGCCTTGGTGTTGCCTTTGAGCGGCACACCAAAGGCGGTGAGGGTGGAGCGCAGCAGGTCGCCGGCTTCCAGTTGCGTGCTGACCAGTTGGGCCGCGACCACCTTTTCGGTGTCGATGTCGGCGAGCAGGGTGCGCACCAGCGTGGTCTTGCCCGCGCCGATGTCGCCGGTGATGACGATGAAGCCCTCTGCCTGGTACAGGCCGAATTTCAGATAGGCCAGCGCACTGCTGTGCCCCTTGCTGTCGAAATAGAAGCTCGGGTCAGGGTTCAGCAGGAATGGGGCGCCGGTCAGGCCGAAAAATGACTCGTACACAGTCGCAGTCCCTATAGCCGATGGGTCAGGCCCAAATACATCTGGGTGTCGCTCGTGTCTGGCAAGGACGTTCGGTGCGTGATTTCACGTTGAATTCCGATTGTGGCCGATGTGCTTGGGTTCAAACTGGTATTGAGGCCTGTTTTCCAGGTGAAATCTCGGGATAAGGTCGCGCCTTGAGGCAGCGCAGCAATGTTCCAGGACCGGTCCCAGCGCACGCTGGAGCTCCAGGTTGTGCTGGGGGTGAGGCGGTGATCGAAATTCAGGCCCAGATAATGGTCCCGGGTCTTGGATCCAAAATTCGAGCCACTGGTTCCCTGCTGCAGCGACAACGGTGCGGTGCGGACGAAGCCGCCTGTGGCGCCGATCGTGTCGCGTCGGCCGATCAGGTAAGTGGCGGAGCCACCCATGGCGTCGCGTCGCACGACACCGTCTGTGACCGATGGCGACAAGCCGGGTGCCGCGGCCGCGGGTCCGGTGCCGGGGTTGCCTGCGGACGCCGCAGCGGTGGCCGCGTTGCTGTTGGCTGCACCCACTTGCGCAGCCGACAAGGTGGTGGCATCGCGGACGCGGTTGAGGCTGAAGCTCAGCCGTTCGCCGGATTGGGTGAAGTCCAACTTGTCTGCACGGCCCCAGAACCGTTGTTCGACCTCGGCGTCGAGCTTGCTGCGTGGCGAGGCTTGCCAGGCCAGCCTCAGGCCGTGCGTCGGGTCGGTGCGGCTGAACTGGCCTGAACTGGAGGTGGATTGGCCGGCCACGGCGCTGACGAGCACCTGGGTGCTGGCCGCCAGGCTCAGCACCGCACGCTCGTTGCGCTCGCCGAAAGTGGGGGCAATGCCGCCCCGCGTGGCGGTGCGCTGGTCGCGCCACTCCACGCCATAACCCAGGGGGGTGGGTCGGCGGTTGAGCGCAACGCTGTCGTCGCTGACCCGGGAGTCGGCTGGCGGTGGGGTGTTGCTGTGGCCAATGGCCCAGTTCTGCACGAGGGAACGGCTCAGGCGCGCGCTGACATGGGCCGTGGCGCCCAGGTCCTTTTCCCAGTGGGGGGTCAACTGCAGTTGGGCGTTGTTGTAGGTGCCGGACGCCTGCACAGGGCTCACTGGCTGGTTGACCTGGGAGGACTTGACCTGTTGTGCGCTGGCGTTGAGGTCCACGCCCAGGCCGCTGCCAGGGCTTTGCGCCTGCAGCAGCACGTTGCCGGTGGGCAGCAGGCGGTCGCTGAGTTGGCCACGCACGTAATGGACTTCGGTCAGACGCAGGTTGCCATCGGCCCTGAGGGCGCCTGCCGCACGGTGCACCGCAACGCCGGCGCTGGCCGACGTGATCAGCTCCGTGCCCTGGGTACCCACAGACGACGGGCCGTCTGAACGCACCGCAGTGGCCGTGAAATTCATGTCGGCGCTCACGGGAACTGGCTGGGTCTGCGCCCTGGCCAGTTGCCAGGCGGGCAGGAGCAGCACCCACGGCAGCCAGGCGAGGCGGGCGTTGGCGCGGCGGAACCGGTTTGTCATGGTTGAAGGGCCATTCGGGGTGGACGCGTCAAGGTGCGTTGTGCACGCCGAACGTGGGGCGCGACACGGCGAAGGCCTGGGTCAGAACCAGCTTTGCGGCACGATGATCACGTCGCCTGGCTTCATGTCGATGTTGGCGCTGATGTCGCCGCGCTTGAGCAGGTCCTTGAGGCGGATGCTGTATTGCTTGCCGCTTTCGGAGCCGCGCACCAGCACCGCACCGTTGCCGTCAGCGAAATCGGTCAGGCCACCGACCTGGATCATCACGTCCAGCAGGGTGGTGTTCTGGCGGAAAGGCACGATCTGCGGCCTGGTTGCTTCACCCACGATGCGGATCTGCTCGCTGGTCACACCCTGAAAGTTGTTGACGATCACCGTGACCACCGGGTCGCGGATGAACTTGGACAAGGCCTTTTCAACTTCGCGGGCCAGGTCGGCGGGGTTGCGGCCAGCGGCCACCACGTCTTCCACCAGGGGCAGGGAAATGCGGCCGTCAGGGCGAACGGACACCTGCGCGGAGAGGTCGGGGTTGCGCCAGACCACGACGTTGACGGAATCGGCGGGGCCGATCCTGTAGATCTTGTCCGGGGTGTCTGCGGTGACGGGTGCTGGCGGCAGGTTGTTGCAGCCGCTCACCAACAGGCTCACGGCAAGCACAGCAGACATCCAAAAGGCTTGGCGCAGCGACCGGTGGGCGGAGATGTTGGTCATGACGGTGTTCCTGAAATGCCTGGTGGTTGTGCCTGGCATGCGCGCGCAGAGCGCCCCTGTCAGGCTGGGTCTTGTGCGGCCGATTCTAGGGGCAATGCGCCGTGGAATTGGGGGAACACCTCAACTTGGGGGAAGGTGCTCGGGCCGGGTGTACCATTTCGCCGCGTCTGTGGGCTTCAGTAGGTCATCGTGGATGGCCGGAAGTCATATTCACAGGAAAGGGTCTGAATGAGCACGGTATTGCAGGGGGGGGTGGTGGCCTGTTGGGCGCTGGTGCTTTATTCGTATGCCCTGTACCCTTTTGTGCTGTTTGCCGTTGCTGCTGCGGCCCAATGGCGTGCAGACATGCAATATGTGCTGCGTAAAATGGACCGGCGCCAGCCGAGGGCCAGCGAGCCTGTCTGGCCTTCTGTGGCCGTGGTCATCGCGGCCTTCAATGAAGAAACCCACCTTCAGGCACGCATCGACAATATCCTGAGCCTGGATTACCCGGCAGAACGGCTGCGCTGCTACATCGGATCGGACGGCAGCAGCGACCGCACCAACGAGATCCTGCGCCAGGTGCAAGACCCGCGGATCGTGCCTCTGGTGTTCGAGGTCAACCGGGGCAAGGCCAGCGTGCTCAATGACCTGACGTCGCGCGCGCAGGAAGAAATACTGGCGTTTTCAGATGCCAACACCTTTTATCACCGTGATGCGCTCAAGTGCCTGGTGAGGCATTTCACCGACCCCCGCGTGGGCGGTGTCAGCGGCGAGTTGCGCCTGATTCAGGGTGGTGGTGACAACCAGGACAGCCTGTATTGGCGCCTGGAACAGCTGCTGAAATTCTTTGAATCCCGCATCGGTGGATTGCTGGGCGCCAATGGGGCCATTTACGCGCTGCGCCGGCAACTGTGGCAGCCCATGCCCGCCGACACCATCTGCGATGATTTTCACGCCGCCATGCAGGTGGCGGCCGGAGGGCACCGGCTGGTGTATGAGCCCAATGCCTGGGCCGAAGAAGAAACACCCGCCGACATCGGCGAGGAATATGGTCGCCGCGTGCGCATCGGGATTGGCAATTTCCAGCAATTGCTGCGTTACCCCCAATACCTGACCCGCACCTCCTGGGGCACGCGTTTTGCCTACCTGTCGCACAAGGTGCTGCGCTGGGTGGCGCCGCATTTGCTGATCCTGGCCATGGCCTTGTCGGCCGTGCTGGCGGCCTCCAGTGTCATCTGGCAAGGCTTGCTGGTGGCGCAGGTGCTGGGGCTGGCCGGCAGCGCCTGGCTGTACCGCCGGTCCACTCAGGGGGCCGCGTTGGGCAAACTGGCGAAAATCCTGGCTTTTCTGTTTGCCCTGAACTGGGCGTTTCTGGTGGCGTCCTGGCGCTATGCCAAAGGTGATTTCCGTGGCTCCTGGCGCCGCACCGCACGTTGATTTGTGGAGAATATCGTGACCATTGCCTTTGCAACCTGTGACCTGTGCGATGTGCACAAGAACGACACCGACGGTGATTTCCGGGTGCTGCCCCCCGCGTTCCGCGACTTCGGTGCCCGCATCAAGTTCGCGGGGCAAGTGAGCACCGTCAAGTGCTTTGAGGACAACACCCTGGTCAAGGCCGCCGTGGATTCGCCCGGCCTGGGCCGGGTGCTGGTTGTGGATGGCGGGGCCTCGCTGCGTCGTGCCCTGGTGGGCGGGAACCTGGGCAAGGCGGCCGCCAAAAATGGCTGGGCAGGCGTGATCGTGGACGGGTGCGTGCGCGATTCAGCCGAGCTGGCGGCTTGTGACGTCGGCATCCGCGCGCTGGCGCTGATGCCGCTGCCCACCGAGAAGCGCAACGAAGGTCAGAAGGACGTGGCGGTGCAGATCCAGGGCGTCTGGGTGCGCCCGGGCGACTGGCTTTATGCCGACGAAGACGGCATCGTGCTGGCGTCCAAAGCCCTGGTCTGATCAGGCAAAGAGCTCGAGCAGGCGGTCGAGGCCGCCTTCGGTGATGGCCACCTTGGCCTGTTCGCGCACCTTGGGCTTGGCGTGATAGGCCACGCTCACACCAGCCTCGCCCATCATGGGCAGGTCGTTGGCGCCATCGCCCACGGCAATGGCCTGAGCGCCGCTGCAGCCCAGCCGGGCGCACAGGCTCAGCAGGTGCTGGCGCTTGGCCTCGCCGTCGACGATGTCGCCCAGCACGCGGCCGGTCAGCAGGCCACCTTCGATTTCAAGGGTGTTGGCGTGGGCTTCGTCCATGACCAGGCGTGCTTTGACGCGGTCGGCAAAGTGGGTGAAGCCGCCTGAGACCAGCATCGTGCGCAGGCCTGCTTTGCGCAGTGCGCTCATCAGGGCCTCGGCGCCGGGGTTGAGCTGGAGGCGGTGGAAGTAGACCGCTTCCAGGGATTCGGCCGGCACACCTTGGAGCAAGGCCACGCGACGGCGCAAGCTGTCCTTGAAGTCGGTGATCTCGCCGCGCATGGCCGCTTCGGTGATGGCGGCCACTTCAGCCTTCTTGCCCACGGCGTCGGCGATCTCGTCGATGCACTCGATGTTGATCAGCGTGGAGTCCATGTCAAACGCAGCGGCCCGAAAGTCCGACAGGCGCAGCGGAGGGGCCAGCTGTTGAACGGCGAGGCTGAACCATGGGGAAGGGGACGAAGACGGGGCAGACATGGGTGAGGTGTGGCAAAGGCGGTGGCGCGACAGGTGCGTCAGTGTGGCGCAGTCAGAATGACTCGGTTCAACGCGGGGCAATCACCGGTTCAAGACCAGATGGACAACTTGCCCTGGATGGGTCCCAGGGTGTCCTGGCGCAAGATGACTTCGGTCTCGGACAGCGATCGGAAGCCGTGTTGCGCAGCAAGTTGCGCCAGGTGGCTGCTGGCGTGGCTGTAGCGGCCAGACGGCTCCAGCTGCAAGGGGCGACCTGCTGATTCAGGCAGGAGTTCAACGGAGAAGCAGAAATACCCGTTGGGCCTCAGCACACGCCGGATTTCCGCGAAGACGGCACTCACCTCACCCACATAGACGAAGACGTCCGCGGCCAGGATGACGTCCTGGCTGGCGCTGGCTTGTGCCTGCAAGGCAGCGAGGATGTCACCCTGGATCAGGTCCTGGTAGATCCCGCGTTCGCGCGCACGTGCCAGCATGCCCGCAGACAGGTCAACGCCGGTCAGCGACCGGGCATGGGCCGCGATCGTGGCGCCGGACAGGCCGGTCCCACAGCCGAGGTCGAGCACATCCCACTGACGAGGGGCTGGTGCCGCGACCTGGTCCAGCGCTGCCATCAGCAATTCGGGGGTGTGGTATTGCAGCCCTTGCGTCAGGTGGGCTTCAAAACTGGGCGCATAGCCATCGAACAGTTGGGTGATGTATGCCGCAGGCGCGTGCGTGGTTTGCTGGCCACTCAGTGTGGCGACCATGTGTGCGGTGTAGCCGTCGTCTGGTTGCAAGGCGGCCTTGCGTTTGAACAGCCGCAATGCTTCTTCCTTTTGCCCCGCGTCGTGCAGCAGGCCAGCCAGGCTGCCCAGGGTGTCGGCGTGCTCAGGGTTGAGCTCCAACACGCGCTCGTAGCAAGCCTGCGCGTACGTGTCATTGCCCAGCAGCTTCTGGGTGCTGCCCAGGTTGTGGAAGGCCTGGACGTCGTAAGGGTTCAGCAAGGCCGCCTTCTGCATGGGCTCCAGCGAAGCGGCCAGTTGCCCCATCTTGTTGAGTGCCGCGCCCAGCATGGCCCAGCCGAAGGCGTCGTTGGGGTAGAGGGCCACCAGGTTGCGGCAATGCTGCTCTGCTTCCGTGAACCGACCCGAATTGAAATAGGTGGCGGCAATCTGGCGCTCCAACTCGCTGCTGTGCGCGGGGTGTGCAGCCTGTGGGGCCCTGCCGAACACGTTCGAGGTGGCTGGCGCGGAGCGTTGCTTCTTCATGGGGCAGGGCTGCGGAGCCGGGTGAGGTGTGGCCTGCAGTGTAATGGGCGCCCGCAGGGGGGCACCCCTGAAGCCTGGCCCGATCGGCGGGTCTGGCCTCGCGCCCCCTCAATTGCGCGACGGGAAAACACCTTGCAGGGCGATGAAGCAGTTGACGGTGCCGTAGGGTTGCATCACGGACACCGGCACGCCAGACCCGGTTGCCGATGACGTGGTGGGGGCCAGGTTGCTGCCAGGTGTGGGGTCTGCATACAGGGTGGTGCGTGCCTTGGAGGCGGGGGCCTTGCCTGCGGGCGAGATGCTGGACGCGTCCTGGCTGCTGCCTTGCGGGGCGACCGTGTGGGTGTGTGCCGGCAGGTTGCTGACCGTGAGTTGTTTCGTTTCGCTGCCACCGGTTTCACCCAGGACGTGCTGACCTGTGCCCGGACCTTGGCCGGCCATGAGCATCACGCGGCCGCGCAGGTCGGGCAAGGCAAAGGTGACTTGGCCGTCGCCGCCATAGGTGGTGCCCAGCAGCGCAAACAGCGCGGTGTTCTGTGCGATGGACAGCACCTGGCCAGCGGCAAACGCCCAGCCTCTGGGTTCGAAGTTGTAGGGCGCGCACATGATCTGCCCGAGGAAGGGCTCGGTGGCCTGGGCGTGCGCCGCAAGGCTGGACGCGCACAGGGTGGCGCAGGCCAGCAGGTGGCCAGGATGGAGGCGGGTGGTGAGCATGTTGGCTTCCTTGGTGTGCAGGTCAAATGGCGCGGCGGACGCGCAGGGCGGACAACATCAGCATGCCGGCCAGGGCCAGGGCCCAGGTCTCGGCTTCGGGCACGGGTGCCAGGTGCGCGCTTTGCACATCGTCCACGGCAAAGAGGTAGAAGAACGATGTGCTGCTGAGGGTGAGGTCGCTGAAGCCCTGGCCCGGCGTGCCGGACCGCAAGCCCAGGAAGAAGGCATAGCTGCCCTGGCCATCGGTGAGGGCCTGTTGCAGGCCGGTGTTGCTGACCTGGTGGCCGTTGGCGCTCAAGGTGAAGTCGCCCGGCTCGATGTCACTGCCGGCGATCACGAAGAGGCCGAAGGCGTCCACCGCTTGTGCGAAATGGAAGTTGAGCGTGTCACCGCCAGTGAACTGACCCAGGTTGGCGGTGTCGCTGCTGCCCAGGAAGGCGCCGGGGGAGGTGCTCCACAGCCCTGTGCCGGTGACCACCTGGGGTGCGCCGCCCGCGCCAATGCTGCCGGTGACCGTCCAGGTGGCGTCGACCAGCTTGTGGCCGGCATGGTCGAAGTCGATCAGGGCTTGGGCGCTGTAGCCCGCGACGGTGTCCTCGAAAAACGGCAGGTGGTCTGTGTAGCTGCTGACGGCGGCAGACGCGGTGCCGGCCGCGGCGAGCAGGCCGGCCGCGAGCCAGCGCGACAAGCGGATGTGGGGGGAAAGCTTCATGCGCGACTCCTTGAAGGTGCATGGATGCGGCCTGATGGCCGAACTCACCACGCTACCTGCGAGGGGTCACGCAGGGCAGACCTAGTTCTAGGGGTTGCCGGCTGGCAGGGGTTGCCCAAGCTGCCGCAGCAGGTCGCGCACGTACTGGGCGCGGTCCTTGGGGTCGGACAAGGCCTTTTCAATGCGCAGCTTGTCGTTGCCGGCCAGCTTGATGTGCTTGTTCTTCTGCACCAGCTCGATGATGCGCAGGGGGTCGATCGGTGGGTTGGGGCGGAAGGTGACGTTGATGATGCCCGGCGCCGCATCGATCTTGATGACGCCATAGGGCTTGGCCACGACGCGCAGCTTGTGGGTGTCGAACAGGGCCTGGGCCTGCGGTGGCAGCTTGCCGAATCGGTCCACGATTTCCTCCAACATCGTTTCGATCTTGGGCAATGAGTCTGTGGTGGCCAGTCGCTTGTACAGGCTCAGGCGCACGTGCACGTCGCCACAGTAGGCGTCGGGCAGCAGGGCAGGGGCGTGCAGGTTGATGTCGGTGTTGGTGGCGCAGGTGCTGGGCCTGGCAGGTAGCGCCTGGCTGTACCGCCTGTCTACCCAAGGGGCTTCTTTGGGTAAATTGGCGAAGATCCTGGCTTTCCTGTTTGCCCTGAACTGGGCATTTCTGGTGGCCTCATGGCGCTACGCCAAAGGTGATTTCCGCGGTTCCTGGCGCCGCACCACACGTTGATTTGGAGAACAACCGTGACCATTGCATTTGCCACCTGTGACCTGTGCGACGTGCACAAGAACGACACCGATGGTGATTTCCGGGTTTTGCCCCCGGTGTTCCGCGATTTTGGCGCCCGCATCCAGTTTGCGGGCCCAGTGAGTACCGTCAAGTGCTTCGAGGACAACACCTTGGTCAAGGCGGCGGTGGATTCTCCAGGCCTGGGCCGCGTGTTGGTGGTCGATGGCGGGGCGTCCTTGCGCCGCGCCCTGGTGGGCGGCAACCTGGGCAAGGCCGCTGCCAAAAACGGCTGGGCTGGCGTGGTGGTGGACGGTTGCGTGCGCGATTCGGCCGAACTGGCCGCATGCGACGTGGGCATCCGCGCGCTGGCGTTGATGCCCTTGCCCACTGAGAAGCGCAACGAAGGTCAGACGGACGTGGCGGTGCAGGTTCAGGGCGTGTGGGTGCGCCCCGGCGACTGGCTGTATGCCGACGAAGACGGCATCGTGCTGGCTTCGAAGCCGCTGGTCTGATCAGGCGAAGAGCGCAAGCAGGCGGTCCAGGCCGCCTTCGGTGATGGCCACCTTGGCCTGCTCGCGCACCTTGGGCTTGGCGTGGTAGGCCACGTTCAGGCCCGCTTCGACCATCATGGGCAGGTCATTGGCGCCGTCGCCCACGGCGATGGCTTGGGCGCCGCTGCAGCCCAGTCGGGCGCACAGGGCCAGCAGGTGCTGGCGCTTGGCTTCGCCGTCGACGATGTCGCCCAGCACCTCGCCGGTCAGCAGCCCGCCTTCGATGGCCAGGCTGTTGGCATCATGCCCAGGCGCGCTTTGACGCGGTCGGCAAAGTGGGTGAAACCGCCCGAGACCAGCATGGTGCGCAGGCCGGAGTCGCGCAGGGCCTTCATCAGCGCTTCGGCGCCGGGGTTGAGCTGGAGGCGGTGAAAGTACACGGCTTCGAGCGCTTCGGCCGGTACGCCCTTGAGCAGGGCCACGCGGCGGCGCAGGCTGTCCTTGAAATCGGTGATCTCGCCGCGCATGGCCGCTTCCGTGATGGCGGCAACTTCGGCCTTCTTGCCCACGGCGTCGGCGATCTCGTCGATGCACTCGATGTTGATCAGCGTGGAGTCCATGTCGAAGGCGATGGCCTTGAAGTCAGCGAGGCGCAAGGGCGGGCGCAGGTGCTGGATGACAAGGCCTGGGGCGAATTCGTGGGCTGACATGGTGTAGGCGCGAGGGCAGGGCGTTTCGAACGAGGCATGATTATCCCCGGGCGGGCAAGGCCTCGCCCGAACACAGCCATGGAGCGAAACATGAGCACGACAGGCAGCGCGGCCCGCAAGCAGGCCCTGGTTGAGCACCTGCTGGCCCAGATGGCAGGCTTTGGCGTGGTCCAGGCGAGGGCGATGTTCGGCGGGCATGGGCTGTATCACCAGGGCCTGATGTTCGCGTTGGTGGCCGACGGGCGCCTGTTCTTCAAGGTTGATGAGCAGACCGTGGGTGATTTCGAGCGGCGGGGGCTGGGGCCGTTCACCTTTGAATCCAGGGGCAAGGTCACCTCGCTGAAGTACCGCGAAGCGCCGCCCGAGGTGATGGACGAGCCCGATCAAATGACACCTTGGGCGCGCCAGGCTCATGGTTGTGCCCTGCGCGCCCAGGCAGAGGCCTCAAAGAAGCCTTCGCGACGCACTGACGACATGAAACGGGCGGGCTCAGGCTCGACAGCCCTGCCGCGTGTCAAGGGCTTGCTGCCCCAGCTCGGGCCGGCGAGCCAGGCCATGCTGGCCAAAGCGGGCATCCGCAGCGAGGCCGCCTTGCGGCGGCTGGGTGCGGTGCAGGCCTACGCGCGCACCAAGGCCGCGTGCCCACAGGCCAGCCTCAACTTGCTGTGGGCGCTGGAAGGTGCGCTGAGCGGGCGGCACTGGCGCGAGGTGGCAGTGACCGACCGGGCCAGCCTGCTGATGGCGCTGGAAGACGCCCAGAGGCTGCAGGCGGACGAAACCTGATGCAGCTTTGTGGGATGCATGTTGGCCAAACTGCCGCGCTTTGTGGCCTAATCGCGGGTTTGATCACCTACCACCGGAGCCACTCATGGGCAACAAAATCGTTACCGAAGCCGACCGTCATGCCACGCCCCGTCCTGTTGCGCCCGCTGGTGTGACCCTGACCCGTGGCAATGGCCAAAAGCGCAGCCTGGAGCGCGGTTCGCACACGCGCAGCAAGAAGAACCCTGGCAAGCGTTGCGGCAAGGGCGGCTGAGCCCCCAAAGCTTGGCCTGCTTGCCTGCCCGCCATCTGGCTGGCTGGCACAGGCCTTGAGACCACCGCGCCGCCCTGGCGCGTAGACATGCTCCGAATCACTGAACTGCGTCTGCCCCTGGGCCACGCCGAGAGCGCTTTGCGCTCGGCCATCGTGGCCCGTTTGGGCATCACCGACGCCGAACTCACGGCCTTCGCCGTTTTCAAGCGCAGCTACGACGCGCGCAAGAAAACCGCGATCGTCCTGATCTACACCATCGACTGCGAACTGGCTTCACCAGCCCTTGAGGCGCGCCTGCTCGCGCACTTCGCAGCCGACCCCCATGTGCGCGCCACGCCTGACACGCGTTACCTGGCCGTGGGCCACGCCCCCGTCGATTTCTTCGCGGCCGAGCGCCCACGCCCTGTTGTGGTGGGTTTCGGCCCGTGCGGCATCTTCGCGGCCCTGATCCTGGCCCAGATGGGCCTGCGTCCCATCGTGTTGGAGCGCGGCAAGGAAGTCCGCCAGCGCACGAAGGACACCTGGGGCTTGTGGCGCCAGGGCGTACTCAACCCCGAGTCCAACGTGCAGTTTGGCGAAGGCGGTGCGGGCACCTTCTCTGACGGCAAGCTCTGGAGCCAGATCTCCGACCCACGCCACCTCACGCGCAAGGTGCTCACTGAGTTCGTCAAGGCCGGTGCGCCCGATGAGATTTTGTATGTGGCCAAGCCCCACATCGGCACCTTCCGCCTGGTGAGCATGGTCGAGAAGATGCGCGCCGACATCGCGGCCTTGGGCGGCGAGGTCCGCTTCGAGCAGCACGTCACTGATGTGCTCATCGAAGGCCCTGAAGGCGATCGCCACATCCGCGGGCTGACGCTGTCCACAGGCGAGCAATTGCGCGCCGACCACGTCGTGCTGGCCCTGGGCCACAGCGCGCGCGACACCTTCACCATGCTGCACGAGCGCGGTGTGTACATGGAGGCCAAGCCATTCTCGATCGGCTACCGCATTGAGCACCCGCAGGGCGTGATCGACCGGGCGCGCTTCGGCCCGAGTGCCGGCAACGCCATCCTGGGGGCGGCCGACTACAAGCTCGTGCACCATGCCGGCAATGGCCGCTCGGTCTACAGCTTCTGCATGTGCCCGGGTGGCACGGTGGTGGCGGCCACGTCGGAGCCCAACCGCGTGGTCACCAACGGCATGAGCCAGTACTCGCGCAACGAGCGCAACGCGAACGCCGGCATCGTCGTGGGCATCTCGCCCCAGGACTACCGGCAAGATGGCCTGAGCGACGGCCCGGTGAGCCCACTTGACGGCATGGCCTTCCAGCGCTTCTGGGAATCCCGCGCCTTTGAGTTGGGCGAGGGTGGCTACAAGGCGCCTGGTGCCTTGGTGGGCGATTTCATCAAGCGCCAGCGCAGCAGCACACTGGGCAATGTCGATCCTTCCTACAAGCCTGGCGTGCACCTGACTGACCTTGCCCAGAAGGGCAATGGCTCCTTGCCTGACTACTGCCTGGATGCCATCCGCGAAGCCTTGCCTGCCTTCGAGCGCCAGATCAAGGGCTTCTCCATGCCCGATGCCGTGCTCACGGGCGTCGAGACGCGCACATCCTCGCCGCTGCGCATCACGCGCGGGCGCGACCTGCAAAGCCTCAACGTGAAGGGCCTCTACCCGGCAGGTGAAGGCGCTGGCTATGCTGGCGGCATCATGTCGGCCGGTGTCGATGGCATCGAGGTGGCTGAAGCCTTGGGTGCTGCGGTGCTGGGCGTGAAGGCGCCTGGTCTGAAGGGCTGAGCTGCGGGGCCCTTGCCCCTTGCGCGCTGGGCCCTCAGTCTTTGATCGGTTGTCCCAGCGCCCTCAGCAGATCACGCACGTACTGGGCGCGATCTTTCGGGTCTGACAAGGCCTTCTCAATGCGCAGCTTGTCGTTGCCGGCCAGCTTGATGTGCTTGTTCTTCTGCACCAGTTCGATGATGCGCAGGGGCTCGACCGGCGGGTTGGGGCGGAAGGTGACGTTGATGATGCCCGGTGCCGCATCGATCTTGATGACGCCATAGGGCTTGGCCAGCACGCGCAGCTTGTGGGTGTCGAACAGGGCCTGGGCCTGCGGCGGCAGCTTGCCGAAGCGGTCCACGATTTCTTCGAGCATGGACTCGATCTTGGGCAAGGAATCGGTGGTGGCCAGGCGCTTGTACAGGCTCAGGCGCACGTGCACGTCGCC
>CANBQJ010000077.1 GCA_947371645.1 Burkholderiales bacterium
AGAGGTGATGCTGCTGGGCATGGGCAGCCACTTCGAGCTGTGGGACGCCGAGCGCTACGCCGCACACGAGGCGGCCGTGATGGCCCAGCCCATGCCCCAGGTTCTGTCGGACTTCTCTTTCTGACCGCCATGGCGCAACAGCCCACCCCTTTGCGGCACCAGACGGTCTTGCTGCACGAAGCAGTGCAGGCCTTGTGGGATGAGGCTGGCCCGGTGCCCGATGGTGTCTATGTGGACGCCACCTTTGGGCGCGGCGGGCATTCGCGCCTGATCCTGTCTCAGCTGGGCCCGCAAGCCCGCCTGATCGCGCTGGACCGCGACCCTGAGGCCATCGCCCATGCCAAAGAGGGTGAGCATGCCATCACCGACCCGCGCTTCCAGATTGCGCACGCGGCCTTCTCTGGCTGGGCCGAGGCCGTGGGCGAGCTGGGCGTGGCGCAGGTGCAGGGGCTCTTGATGGACATCGGCGTGTCGTCGCCACAGATCGACACCCCGGAGCGTGGCTTCAGCTTCCGCTTCGATGCGCCGCTGGACATGCGCATGGACACCACGCAGGGTGAAAGCGCTGCCGACTTCCTGGCCCGCGCCGACGTCGACGAGATCGCCCACGTCATCCACACCTATGGCGAAGAGCGCTTTGCCAAGCCCGTTGCGCGTGCGATCGTCGCCCGCCGTGAAGAAGGTCAGCCCCTGCAGACCACGGGGGAGCTGTCTGCGCTGGTGGCCCGCGTGGTCAAGACCCGCGAACACGGGCAAGACCCGGCCACGCGCACCTTCCAGGCCCTGCGCATCCAGGTCAACCGCGAACTGGGCGAGCTGGAAGACGCGCTCGACAGCGCGCTCAAGCACCTGGCCCCCGGCGGCCGCCTGGCCGTGATCAGTTTCCATTCGCTGGAAGACCGCATCGTCAAGACCTTCATCGCGCGCCACAGCCGCGAAGAGGTGGACCGCCGCGTGCCTTTTGCCGAGCCTCGGCCGCTGATGCTGCATGCCCTGGCGCGGATCAAGCCGTCTGACGAAGAGGTGTCGGCCAACCCGCGCTCGCGCTCTGCCGTGCTGCGCGTGGCCGAGCGCAGCGATGTGCCATACAGCGAGCAGCTCATGGCGGCCACGCAGCCAGCGTCGGCCCGCAAGGCGACGGTCAAGCCCAAGCCAGCCAAGCCTGCCAAGCCAGGCAGCAAGCCAGCCCAGCATGGCAAGCCTGCGGGCAAAACACCTGGCAAGCCGCGGGGAGGCCGCGCATGATGCTGCGCCTCAACATCCTCCTGGCCATGGGCTTGCTGGGCAGCTGCTTCTGGCTGGTGCGCAGCAGCCACGACTCGCGCCAGTTGTTTGTGGAGCTGGAGAAGGCGCAGGCCGAGTCCCACAACCTGCAGATCGAAGAAGAGCGACTGCAGCTGGACAAGCGGGCCCAGGCCACGCTGGGCCGGGTGGAAGACTTGGCCAAGCGCCACCTGCACATGCGCAACCACTCGCCCGAGATCACCCACCTGGTGAAGTCGCAAGGCGAAGGCCCGGTGGACACGGGTGCCGACAGCACCATGCCCGCTAACCCCGCCACGGCCGCCGCGACCGCCTCCCAAGGGGGCAAGCCATGAGCCGCATCGGTGACCTGTTTCGCCGCCGCATGGGCCGCCCCCGCAAGCAGAGCCAGGGCGCCATGCCGGCGGTGCGTTACGCCACCAGCCCGCTGCTGGCCTCACGCACGCCCACCTGGCGGGTGAAATTCATGATCGGCGCCATCGGCCTGGGGTTCGCCGTGCTCGTCGGGCGCGCCACCTGGATCCAGATCATCCACACCGACTTCTACCTGCAGCAAGGTGCCAGCCGCTACGAGCGCCGCATCGACCTGCCGGCCAACCGGGGTCGCATCCTCGATCGCCATGGCGACCTGCTGGCTTCCAGCGTGCCCGTGCCTTCGTACTGGGCCATCCCCAAAGACATGACGGCCAGCCGCGACGAGCTGCGCGCCCTGGCCCACGCACTGGGCATGCCGCTGGACGAGCTCGGCCGCCGCCTGGACAGCAACCCCAACTTCGTGTGGCTCAAGCGCAAGGTCGACAGCGAGTCGGCCGCGGCCGTCAATGCGCTCAAGCTCAAGGGCGTGAGCAGCGTCGACGAGTTCAACCGCATCTACCCCGAAGGTGAAGCCGCCGCCCACGTCGTGGGCTTCACCAACATCGAAGACGAAGGCCAGGAAGGCATCGAGCTGGCCTACCAGCAGCTGCTCTCCGGCCAGGGTGGTTCGCGCCACGTCATCAAGGACCGTCTGGGCCGCGTGGTCGAGGCCGTGGGCGACCTGGTGCCCGCCACCGACGGCCAGAACGTGCGCCTGTCGATCGATGCCAAGATCCAGTTCAACGCCTACCAGCGCATCCGCGACGCCGTGCTGGAGCACAAGGCCAAGGCCGGCAGCGTGGTGGTGCTCGACGCCGTGACCGGCGAGGTGCTGGCCCTGGCCAACGTGCCCAGCTACCTGCCTGGCGACCGCCGCAACCTCACGGGCGCGCAACTGCGCAACCGTGCGCTGACCGACACCTTCGAGCCGGGCTCCACCATGAAGCCCCTGATCATTTCACTGGCCCTGGAGACCGGCCGCGTCAAGCCTGACACCCTCATCGCCACCTACCCGGGCAAGCTGACGATCGACGGCTCCACCATCTCGGACTCGCACCCCCATGGCGACCTGACCGTCGAAGAGGTCATCCAGAAGTCCAGCAACGTGGGCACGGCCAAGATCGCGCTGCAGATGCAGCCCCGCGAGATGTGGGAAATGTTCACCGCCGTGGGCCTGGGCCAGAAGCCCCAGCTGGGCTTCCCCGGTGTGGTGACCGGCCGCCTGCGGCCCTACAAGTCCTGGCGCCGCATCGAGCAGGTCACCATGAGCTATGGCTACGGCCTCTCGGCCAGCCTCTTCCAGCTGGCCCACGCCTACACCGTGTTCGCGCGTGATGGCGAACTCATCCCCGTGACCCTGATCAAGCGTGACGACCCGTTCGCCGAGCCGCGCCACCTGGGTGTGGACGGCAAGGTGCCCAAGGCCTTCAAGGTGGCCGCCACGGCCGAGGGCGGCGTGGAAGCGCCCAGCGACGATGAGCCCACCCCTGTTCACGGCGTGCGCGTGTTCTCGCCAGAGACCATCCGCGCCGTGCGCCACATGCTCAACCTCGTGACCTTGCCCGGCGGCACCGCGCCCAAGGCCCAGACCCAGGGCTACAGCGTGGGCGGCAAGACCGGTACCGCGCACAAGCAAGAGGGCAAGGGCTATTCGGGCAACAAGTATCGCGCCTGGTTCGTGGGCATTGCGCCCATCAGCAAGCCGCGCATTGTCGTGGCCGTGATGGTCGACGAGCCCAGCAACGGCGTGTACTTCGGTGGCGACGTGGCCGCGCCGGTGTTCAGCCAGGTGGTGCAGCAGACGCTCAGCCGCCTGGGTGTGTTGCCTGATCAGGAAGTGAAGAGCCAGATCACGGCCACGGCCGTCCCTGCAGAGGTGGAGAGCTTCTGATGACGGCGCACACCCTCACGCTCCCCATGCTGGACAGCACCGCCGAGGCGCTGGACTGGCTGCGCGCGCGCGCCGTGGGGGCGCTGACGGTGGACAGCCGCGCCGTGCCTGCTTCGCGTGAGCAGGCCGTCGCCTTCATCGCCTGGCCCGGTGCCGCGCGCGACGGCCGTGCCTTCGTGGCTCAGGCCCTGCGCGATGGCGCCGTGGCCTGCCTGGTCGAAGCCGACGGTGTGGCTGCTCACGTGGATGCCTGGCAGGCCGCAGGCTTGCTGCAGCATGTGGCCGCAGTGCGTGGCCTCAAGGCCCGCAGTGCCGAGATCGCGCATGGCTTTTATGGCGAACCCAGCGCCGCCTTGCAGGTGGTGGCCGTGACCGGCACCAATGGCAAGACTTCCACGTCGTGGTGGACGGCCCAGGCCCTGAGCGCATTGGGCCAGCCCGCCGGGGTGGTGGGCACCCTGGGCGTGGGCCGCCTGGACACGGGCATCGTGCCCACCGGGCTGACCACGCCCGACCCCATCACCCTGCACGCCACCTTCCGCGCCTTTGTGGACCAGGGCCTGAAGGCTGCGGCCATCGAGGCCTCGTCCATCGGCCTGGAAGAGCTGCGCCTGCACGCCACGCACATCAGCGTGGCCCAGTTCACCAACTTCACGCAAGACCACCTGGACTACCACGGCAGCATGGCCGCCTACTGGCAGGCCAAGCGTGCCTTGTTCGACTGGCCTGGCCTGAAGGCTGCTGTCATCCACCAGGACGATGCCATGGGCCCGGCGCTGATCGAGCATGCCATCAGCCGTAGTCTGGACGTCTGGGCCTATGGCTGCCGCCAACATGCCGCGCCCGAAGGCAGCCCGCTGCGCCTGATCGCCAGTGGCGTCACGCACCTGGCCCATGGCCTGGCCTTTGATGTCACCGAGCGCAGCGCCAGCGGCGCCCAGGTGGTGGCGCAAGCCAGCGTGCAGGCCCCCGTGATTGGCGACTTCAACGTGGCCAACCTGCTGGCCGTGATCGGCGCCTTGCGTGCGCTGGGCCACGGCCTGGCCGATGCGGCCCGTGTGTGCGCCCAGCTGAAGGCCGTGCCGGGTCGCATGCAATTGGTCGATGTGGATGCAGCGGGGGGCATGCCCACCGCCTTGCCCCTGGCCGTGGTGGACTACGCCCACACGCCCGACGCGCTGGACAAGGTCTTGCAATCGCTGCGACCCGTGGCCCAAGCCCGAGGCGGCCGCCTGTGGTGTGTCTTTGGCTGTGGTGGTGACCGCGATGCCTCCAAGCGCCCGCTGATGGGCGCCTTGGCTGCACGCCTGGCCGACCAGGTGGTGCTCACCAGCGACAACCCGCGCAGCGAATCGCCAGCATTCATCCTGTCGCAGATCCTGGCGGGCGTGATGGGCCTGGCTGCGCGCGACGCCGTGGACGTCATCGAAGACCGCCGCGCCGCCATCGCTCATGCCCTGAGCCAGGCCGATGCCCGCGATGTGGTGCTGCTGGCCGGCAAGGGCCACGAGGCCACGCAGGACGTGGCCGGCATGAAGCACCCGTTTTCCGATGTGGACGAAGCGCGCACTGCCTTGCTGGCGCGCCGCGATGGCACGCAGACCACGACCGCATCAGCCCAGGGCGGTGCCGCCGCATGAGCACCACCACCACCCCGATCATGATGACCCTGGGTCTGGCCCATGCGCTGCTGCCTGGCTCCGTGCTGCACGGCGACCCGGCCACGCCCATCGGCCGCGTGCACACCGACACGCGCACGTTGCAAGCGGGCGACCTGTTCGTGGCCCTGCGCGGCGAACGCTTCGATGCCCACGACTTCCTGCCCCAGGCGCCGGCGGCTGGCGCGGTGGCTGTGCTCGTGCAGGGGGGCATCGACGCCTGCGGCCTGCCCGGCCTGGTGGTCAACGACACCCGAGCAGCCCTGGGCTGGCTGGCGGCCGGTTGGCGCGCGCGCTTCAGCATCCCGCTGATTGGCGTCACCGGCAGCAACGGCAAGACCACGGTCACGCAGATGATTGCGGCCGTGCTGCGCGCCTGGGTGGCCTCGCAAGGCCTGCCCGAGGCCTCGCTGGCCACGCAAGGCAACTACAACAACGAGATCGGTGTGCCGCTCACGCTGCTGCGCCTGCGCGAGGGCGTCCACCGCTGCGCCGTGGTCGAGCTGGGCATGAACCACCCCGGCGAGATCGCCCAGCTGTCGGCGATTGCCGCGCCCACCGTGGCCCTGGTGAACAACGCCCAGCGCGAGCACCAGGAGTTCATGCACACGGTTGAGGCCGTGGCCCGTGAGAACGGCGCCGTGTTGCAGGCCTTGTCGCGCAGTGGCGTGGCCGTGTTCCCGGCCGACGACGACCACACCGCCATCTGGCGCGAGCTGGCCAACGGCTACCCCCAATACGACTTCGCCACCACCGGTGAGGCGGCCGTCACCGGCAGCGCCACCTGGCAGGCCGAGCCCAGCCCTCACTGGCAGATCACGCTGCACACGGCCAAGGGCGATGCCCAGGTGAGCCTCAACATGGCCGGCGCCCACAATGTGCGCAATGCCCTGGCCGCCACCGCCGCAGCCTTGGGTGCGGGCGTGCCGCTGGACGTGATCGCGCAAGGCCTGTCGGCCTTCGAGCCGGTCAAGGGCCGCTCGCAGCTGCGCAGCGCCCACATCGGTCGCCAGGCCATCACGCTGGTGGACGACAGCTACAACGCCAACCCCGATTCCGTGCGCGCCGCGATCGACATGCTGGCCGGCCTGCCCGGTCCGCACTGGCTGGTGCTGGGCGACATGGGCGAGGTGGGCACCCAAGGCCCCGCCTTCCACGAAGAAGTGGGCCAGTACGCCCGTGAACGCGGCATCGCCCACATCTGGACCGCTGGCGCCCTGTGCGTGCACACCGCCGAAGCAGCCCGCCAGCGCCAGGCTGGTCAGGCCTTGCCTGAGGTTCAACATTTTGCGCAGGCCGCCGACATCGTCGCCGCCCTGTCTGCCCAACCCGATCTGCAGGCCGCCCCACGTGTGGCCGCGGTGCTGGTCAAAGGTTCTCGCTTCATGAAGATGGAACAAGTCGTCGCTGCCCTGACGGGAGGTGCCCATGCTGCTTAGCCTGGCGCTGTGGCTGCAAAAGCTGCACCCCGAATGGGGCTTCCTGCGGGTCTTCAACTACCTGACCTTCCGCTCGGTGATGGCCGCCATGACCGCGCTGGTGCTGGGCCTGGTCCTGGGCCCCTGGGTGATCCGCAAGCTCACCGAGCTCAAGATCGGTCAGCCCATCCGCAGCTACGGCATGGAGTCGCACCTCACCAAGCGTGGCACGCCCACCATGGGAGGCGCGCTCATCTTGCTGTGCATCGGCTTGTCCACCCTGCTGTGGTTCGACTGGGCCAACCGCTTCGTGTGGATCGTGATGATCGTGACCCTGGGCTTCGGGGCCATCGGCTGGGCCGACGACTGGCGCAAGGTGGTCAAGAAGGACCCGGAGGGCATGCCCTCGCGCGAGAAGTACTTCTGGCAGTCGATCATCGGCCTGGTCGCGGCCATTTACCTGGCCTTCAGCGTCTCAGAGACCAACAACCTGCGCGTGATCGAGCTCTTCTTCCGCTGGATCGCCTCGGGTTTCTCCAACGACCTGCCCCCGAAGGCCGACCTGATCGTGCCCTTCTTCAAGACGGTCAGCTACCCCCTGGGGGTATGGGGCTTCATGGCATTGACCTACATCGTGATCGTGGGCACCAGCAACGCGGTCAACCTCACCGACGGCCTGGACGGCCTGGCCATCATGCCGGCCGTGATGGTGTCGACGTCCCTGGGTATTTTTTGCTACGTGACGGGCAACGCGGTGTTCGCCAAATACCTGCTGCTGCCGCACATCCCCGGGGCGGGTGAACTGCTGGTGTTCTGCGCGGCGCTGGCCGGGGCGGGGCTGGCCTTCCTGTGGTTCAACGCTTACCCGGCGCAGGTTTTCATGGGCGACGTGGGCGCGCTGGCCCTGGGTGGTGCCCTGGGCACCATCGCCGTGATCGTGCGCCAGGAGATCGTGCTGGCCTTCATGGGCGGCGTCTTCGTGCTCGAAGCCCTGTCGGTGATGCTGCAGGTCAGCTACTTCAAGTACACCAAGAAGAAGTACGGCGAAGGCCGCCGCATCTTCCTGATGGCGCCGCTGCACCACCATTTCGAGAAATCCGGCTGGAAAGAGACGCAGGTCGTGGTCCGCTTCTGGATCATCACCATGCTGCTGTGCCTGCTGGGCCTGTCCACCCTCAAGCTGCGCTGAACACACGCCGCCATGCACCACCTCCGTGACCTCACCGTGCTGATCCTGGGTCTGGGCGACTCAGGCCTGGCCATGGCGCGCTGGTGCGCCCGGTGTGGTGCGACGGTGCGCGTGGCCGACACGCGGGCCGCGCCGCCGCAGGCCGCGACCCTGGCGGCCGATGTCCCGGCGGCCACGCTGCACCATGGCCTGGACGTGGCCCTGCTGGACGGTGTGAACCTGGTGCTCAAGAGCCCGGGCCTGATGCCTTTGTCACCCGAGGTGGCGGCCCTGACGGCTGCCGCAGACGAGCGCGGCATCCCCGTGCGGGGTGAGCTGTCGCTGTTCGCCACCGCCCTGGCCGACCTCAAGACCGAGCGCGGCTACGCCCCCAAAGTGCTGGCCATCACCGGCACCAATGGCAAGACCACGACCACCTCGCTGACCGCCAGGCTGGTGGCGCGCGCCGGACTGCGTGTGGGCCTGGCTGGCAACATCGGCCCCACGCTGCTGGACACCTTGGGGCAGGCGCTGGACGCCGAACCGGCGAAAGCACTGGACGATGCCGCGACCTTGTCGGCAGCGGCCGAGCCCGCCGTGGACGTGCCGACCGACGCCTTGGCCGCACTTGCCGATGAAGCCGCTGACCGGGCCGCTGACCAGGCCGAGCGTGGCGCCGTGGCCGACAGCATCGCCGATGAGGACACGCCTGCCGAGTTGCCTGTTGACGCGCTCGCCGACCTGCCCGCCGACCTGCCCGAAGACGATGCGCCCCTGATCACCCTGGCGCCGCCGCCGCCCGCTGTCCCAGTCTTCGAAGTGCTGCCCGAGGTCTGGGTGCTGGAGCTCTCCAGCTTCCAGCTCGATGGCGTCAAGCACTTCGAGCCCGATGCCGCCGTGGTGCTGAACATCACGCAAGACCACCTGGACTGGCACGGGAGCATGGCCGCCTACGCCCAGGCCAAGGCCCACATCTACGGCAAGCACGCCACCATGGTCGTCAACCGCGACGACCCGGCCGTCATGGCCATGGTGCCGCCGCCCGAAGTCATCAAGTCCGGCGTGCGTGGCCGGCCGCCCAAGGTGGTGCACCGCAAGGTGGTGTCCTTCGGCCTGGATGCGCCCGCGCAAGCAGGTGACTTCGGCCTGGTCACGGAAGGCGGCATGGCCTGGCTGATGCGCGCGCTGGAGCCCGATCCCACGCACAAGCTCAAAAGGGGCGAGACCCATGAGCTGGTGCTGCAACGCCTGATGCCGGCCGATGCCCTGCGCATCCGTGGCCGCCACAACGCGGCCAATGCCCTGGCCGCGCTGGCGCTGACCACGGCCATCGCTTGCCCGCTGGCGCCCATGCTGCATGGCCTGCGCGAATACCGTGGCGAGCCGCATCGGGTGGAGCATGTGGGCACAGTCAAGGGCATCGACGCCATCGACGACAGCAAGGGCACCAATGTGGGCGCCACCGTGGCCGCCTTGCAAGGCCTGGGCGCCGACCTCACCTCGGGCAAGCTGATCGTCATCCTCGGTGGCGATGGCAAGGGCCAGGACTTCGGCCCGCTGGCCGAACCCCTGGGCCGTTTTGCCCGCGCGGTGGCCCTGATCGGCCGCGACGCCCTGGCGATCGGCGAGGTGGTGGCCCGTGCTCCCACCTTGAACGGCGAGCCCCTGCTGGCCGCCAGCCACGCCACGCTGGAAGAGGCCACCCGCTGGTGCTTCGAGCAGGCCTTGCCCGGTGACGCCGTGCTGCTCAGCCCGGCCTGCGCCAGCCTGGACATGTTCAAGAACTACGCCCACCGCGCACAGGTCTTTGTGGACACCGTGCAGGCACTGGCCATGGACACAGGAGACATCGCATGAGCGACGCCACCGCCAACCGTCCGGCCCTGCTTGGCGCCCTGATGGCCCGCCTGCCCTGGCGCAAGGGCGATGCCGCCGACGTGAGCGGCCCGCTGCCCGTGCGCGACTTCGTCGACATCAGCGGCGGCCAGCCTTCGCGCGTGATGGGTTTTGACCAGCCGCTGGTGTGGGTGACCGTGGCCCTGCTGCTCATGGGCCTGGTGATGGTGTACTCCGCCACCATCGCCCTGCCAGACAGCCCGCGCTTCTCCAATTACACCCCGTCGTTTTTCTTCACCCGCCACATCGTGGCCCTGCTGATGGCGGTGTGCGTCTCGGCGGTGGTCACGCAGATCCCCATGGCCACCTGGGAGCGCTGGGCGCCCTGGCTCTTCGTGGTCTCGCTGGTGCTGCTGATGCTGGTGCTGATCCCGCACGTGGGCAAGGTGGTCTATGGTGCGCGCCGCTGGCTGCCGCTGGGCGTCATGAACTTCCAGCCCTCCGAACTGGGCAAGCTGGCCATCGTGCTCTACGCGTCTGATTACAGGGTGCGCAAGATGGAGGTCAAGGAGCGCTTCTTCCGCGCCGTGGCCCCGATGGCCGTGGCCGTGGGCGTGGTGGGCCTGCTGCTGCTGGCCGAGCCCGACATGGGTGCCTTCATGGTGATCGCCACCATCGCCATGTCCATCCTGTTCCTGGGCGGTGTCAACGGCCGCATGTTCTTCCTGATCACGGCCGTGCTGCTGGGCGCGTTTTCGCTGATGGTCACGCTCAGCCCCTGGCGGCGCGAGCGCATCTTTGCCTACCTCGACCCCTGGTCGGAGAAGAACGCCCTGGGCAAGGCCTACCAGCTGACCCACTCGCTGATCGCCTTTGGCCGTGGCGAGATCTTTGGCGAAGGCCTGGGCTCCAGCCTCGAAAAGCTGCACTACCTGCCCGAGGCCCACACCGACTTCCTGCTGGCCGTGATCGGCGAAGAGCTGGGCTTTGTGGGTGTCTCCGCCGTCATCCTGGCCTTCTTCTGGCTGGTGGTGCGCCTGTTCAACATCGGCCGCCAGGCCATCGCCCTGGACCGCGTCTTCTCCGGCCTGGTGGCGCAAGGTGTGGCGGTGTGGATTGGCGCGCAGGCCTTCATCAACATGGGCGTGAACCTGGGCGTGCTGCCCACCAAGGGCCTGACCCTGCCGCTGATGAGCTTTGGCGGTTCTGGCGTGATGCTCAACTGCGTCGCCCTGGCCATCTGCCTGCGCGTCGACATCGAGAATCGCCAGCTGATGCGGGGAGGGCGCGCATGAGCCGTCACCTCGTCATCATGGCCGCAGGCACGGGCGGGCACATCATGCCCGGCCTGGCCGTGGCCGACGAAATGAAGCGGCGGGGCTGGACGGTCTCCTGGCTGGGCACGGCTGCCGGCATGGAAAACCGCCTGGTGCCGCCCACCGGCATCCCGCTGGACACCGTCGCCTTCAACGGCCTGCGCGGCAAGGGCTTCAAGGACACGCTGTTCGGTGGCGTGCGCCTGCTCAAGGCCTTTGCCGATTGCTGGCGCATCCTGGGCCAGCGCAAGGCCGACGCCGTCCTGGGCATGGGCGGCTATGTGTGCTTCCCCGGTGGCCTGATGGGCGTGGCCCGCCACAAGCCGCTGGTGCTGGTCAATGCGGATGCGGCCCTGCTCTTGAGCAACCGCGTGCTGCTGCCCATCACCGACGTGCTGGCCTGCGGCTTCGATGGCCCGGCCGCACAACACAAGCACGCCCGCGTCACCGGCAACCCGGTGCGCGCCGAGATCGAAGCCATCGCGCCACCGGCCCAGCGCTTTGCAGGTCGCAGCGGCCCGCTCAAGGTGCTGGTGGTGGGGGGCAGCCTGGGCGCCCGTGTGCTCAACGAAACCTTGCCTCAGGCCCTGGCCCTGATCCCTGCCGATCAGCGCCCCATGGTCACCCACCAGACCGGCATGGCCAACCTCAATGACGTGAAGGGCGCCTATGCCGCCGCTGGCCTGGTGCCCGGCCGCGACGCCGAAATCCTGCCGTTCATCAACAACATGGCGCAGCGGCTGGCCGACTGCGACGTCATCGTGTGCCGCGCCGGCGCCATCACCGTCAGCGAGCTGTGCTCGGCGGGCGTGGCCGCCATCCTCATCCCGCTGATCGTGTCGACCACGGCACATCAACGTGACAACGCCGAGCACATGGCCAGGCAAGGCGCAGCCGTCTACCTGCCGCAGGCCGAGCTGTCGCCCCAAGGCCTGGCCGACCGCCTCTTGGCCTTGCGCCGCGACGACCTGCAAACCATGGCCGAGCGCGCCCGCGCCCTGGCCCAACCGCGATCGGCGGCCCAGGTGGCCGACGCCATCGAGTCCCTCGTGAAACCCATCTCCGAAAAGGCGTCCACATGAAGCACGCCGTCAAACACATCCACTTCGTCGGCATCGGTGGTGCCGGCATGAGCGGCATCGCCGAGATCCTGCACAACCTGGGCTACACGGTGTCGGGCTCCGACCAGTCCGACAGCGCCACCTCGCGCCGCCTGGCCTCGCTGGGCATCGCCGTGCACGTGGGCCACGAGGCCGGGCACATCGCTGGCGCCGAGGCCGTGGTCACGTCCACCGCCGTGAAAGGCGACAACCCCGAGGTGATCGCCGCACGCGCCAAGCGCGTGCCCGTGGTGCCACGCGCCGTGATGCTGGCCGAACTGATGCGCCTGAAGAAGGGCATTGCCATCGCCGGCACCCACGGCAAGACCACGACCACCTCGCTGGTCACGGCCATCCTGGCCGAAGCCGGCGTGGACCCCACCTTCGTGATCGGCGGCAAGCTCAACAGCGCGGGGGCCAACTCGGCCCTGGGCAAGGGCGAGTACATCGTGGTGGAGGCCGATGAGTCGGACGCATCTTTCCTGAACCTGCTGCCTGTGCTGTCGGTGGTCACCAACATCGACGCCGACCACATGGACACCTACGGCCACGACTTCGCGCGGCTGAAGCAGGCCTTCGTGGAGTTCCTGCACCGCATGCCCTTCTACGGCTCGGCCATCCTGTGCGCCGACGACCCCGGCGTGCGCAGCATCATCCCCATGGTGTCGCGCCCCGTGATCACCTACGGCTTTGGTGAGGACGCCCAGGTGCGCGCCGTGGACGTGCAGGCCTTGCCTGGCGGCCAGATGCGCTTCACCGTGCAGCGGCGCAACGGCAGCGTCATGCCCGACATCGGCGTCACCCTGAACCTGCCGGGCGTGCACAACGTGCTCAATGCCCTGGCGGCCATTGCCGTGGCCACCGAAATCGAACTGCCCGACGAGCCCATCATCCAGGCCCTGGGCGCCTTCACCGGTGTGGGCCGACGCTTCCAGCGCTACGGCGAACACCCCGCCACCGATGGCGGCCAGTTCACCTTGATCGACGACTACGGCCACCACCCCGTGGAGATGGCCGCCGTGATCAGCGCGGCGCGCGGTGCCTTCCCCGGTCAGCGCCTGGTGCTGGCCTTCCAGCCGCACCGCTACACCCGCACCCGCGACTGCTTCGAGGACTTCGTCAAGGTGCTGGGCACCGCCGATGCCGTGCTGCTGACCGAGGTCTATGCCGCTGGAGAAGCGCCCATCGTGGCGGCAGACGGGCGTGCCCTGACTCGCGCCGTGCGCGTGGCGGCCAAGGTCGAGCCTGTGTTCGTCGATGACGTCGCTGCACTGCCCGAGGCCATCGTGGCCAATGCGCGCGCCGGTGACGTCGTGATCTGCATGGGCGCAGGCACCATCGGGTCCGTGGCCGCCACGGTGGCCGAAAGCCTGCACAACCGGAGCGCCGCATGAGCATCACCTTGCAAGCCCCCAGCATCGACCCGCGCAGCCTGGGCAAGGTGGCCGTGCTGTTTGGCGGTTCGTCCGCCGAGCGCGACATCTCCATCCTGTCGGGCACCGGCGTCCTGCAGGCGCTGCAGTCCGTGGGCGTGGACGCCTTCGCCTTCGACCCCGCGCAGCGCCCCATCCAGGAACTGAAAGCCGAAGGCGTGGACCGCTGCTTCATCGCGCTGCACGGTCGCGGTGGCGAAGACGGCACGCTGCAAGGCGCGCTCGAGCTTCTGGGCATCCCCTACACAGGTTCGGGGGTGATGGCATCGTCCATCGCCATGGACAAGATCATGACCAAGCGCGTGTGGCGCTTCGAGGGCCTGCCCACACCGGACTGGCGCCTCGTGAGCAGCGCGGCCGATTGCGAAGCCGCACTGGCTGCCCTCGGTGCGCCCATGATCGTCAAGCCTTCGCGTGAGGGCTCGTCCATCGGTCTGACCAAGGTGACCGACCCGGCGCAGTGCGCAGCGGCCTACGAGGCCGCAGCCCGGCACGACCCCGAGGTGCTGTGCGAGCAGTTCATCGATGGCGAAGAAACCACCTGTCCGGTGCTGACGGTGCATGGCCAGGCGCAATCGCTGCCCGTGATCCGCATCGTGGCGCCCGGTGGCAACTACGACTACCAGAACAAGTATTTCACCGACGACGTGAAGTACCTCTGTCCCAGCCAGCTGCCTGCCGACGAAGAGTTGCGCATCCAGGCCGACGTGCTCAAGGCCTTCAACGTGCTGGGCTGCCGGGGATGGGCCCGTGCCGACGTGATGATCCGCAAGACCGACCGCCAACCCTTCCTGCTGGAGATCAACACCTCGCCGGGCATGACCGGTCACTCTCTTGTGCCCATGTCGGCCAAAGTGGCCGGCCTGCCTTACGCCCAGTTGTGCGTGCACCTGCTGGCCGCCGCCAGCCTGGACACCCAACGCTGACCCCAGCACACCGCACGCACCACCATGCAAGCCGCCGCCGCCCTCGACCACAGCATGCAGCCCTCGCCGCAGGACGTGGTGTGGATGAACGCCGCCGCCCAGGCCTTGCTGGCGGTGGTGGTGCTGGGCTTGCTGGCTGCTGGCCTGGTGCGTGTGGGCCGCCTGCACTTCTTCCACATCGACCGGGTGCAGCTCGAAGGCGACCTGCAGCGCAACAACCTGGCCACGGTGCGGGCCAACGTGGTGTCTCGCCTCAACGATGGTTTCTTCCAGGTGGACTTGGGGCACAGCCGCGACGTCTTCGAGTCCATCCCCTGGGTGCGCAAGGCCGTGGTGCGCCGCGTCTGGCCCAATGAGCTGCGGGTGAAGCTGGAAGAGCACCAGCCCGCCGCCCTGTGGCACCACGAAGACCGCGAAGACCAGATGGTGAACGTGCAGGGCGAGATCTTCGACGCCAACCTGGGCGACGTCGAAGACGACCGCCTGGCCACGCTGGATGCCCCCGCCCACGCCAATGCCGGCGACGCCGTGCGCATGCTGGAGATGCTGCGCAAGCTGCGCCCCGCCGTGGCCCCGCTGGGCGAGATCGACAGCCTGCGCCTGACCGAGCGCGGCTCCTGGAGCGTGGAGCTGGACACCGATGCCCGCATCGAGCTGGGCCGCGGCAACCCCGACGAGGTGCTGGCCCGCGTGGACCGTTTCGTGCGCACCCTGCCGGATGTGAACCGTGCTTACCCGGCGCCCCTTTCTTATGCCGACCTGCGTTACCCCGAGGGGTATGCGGTCAAGCTGCGTGGCCTGACCACGCTGCAAGAACCTGTGAAACCGAAGGTGGCGGCCGCCAGGCCTGCCGCCCCCGTCAAACCTCATCACCAATAGACCCACACACCATGGCCAAGGAATACAAGGATCTGGTCGTCGGGCTGGACATCGGCACCGCCAAAGTGATGGCGGTCGTGGCCGAAGTCATGCCCGGTGGTGACCTGCGCCTGGCAGGTCTGGGCGTGGCCCCCAGCCACGGCCTCAAGCG
>CANBQJ010000078.1 GCA_947371645.1 Burkholderiales bacterium
GCGCGGCTTAGCCGATGAGACCCCGGCGCCCCAGTTTCCAGGAGAGGTGGCAGAGTGGTCGAATGTACCTGACTCGAAATCAGGCGTACCGCAAGGTACCGTGGGTTCGAATCCCACCCTCTCCGCCAAAAACAAAACCCCAAGTGATCCGGTCGCTTGGGGTTTTTTGTTCTGCGCAGGGTACCTTCCCACTTGCCCCACCTTTTTGAAGGCACCCACATGCGACAACTCTCAGCCCTGGGCCAACAGCGGCTCAACGACGTGGCCCAGCGCCATGGCTTCAGCTTCGAGGCCACCATGAACATGCTGGACGCCGTGATCAACGGCAATGGCAGCATGGCCCAGTTCAACCACCCCGAATTTTCTGGCTCCGGCCAGTGGATGCGCGGCGGCATGACCATGGTCTCCGACATGTTCAACAACTACCTCAAGGGGCGCGTTGACAACCTGTGCAACGAGCTGTCCAACCTGGTGGCCAGTCAGCCCGATCTGGTGCGTCAAGGCAGCTTCCAGTCGCAAAGCCAGGACGGCGGCTACAACAACAACCAGGCGCAGAGCAGCTACGGTGGCTGGAACGGCGCTCAACCCGCTGGCGATGGCGGCAATTTTGGTCAGGCCAGCCTGTTCGTGGCGCCCGCGCCCGGCACCTCTGGCGACTGGTGGCCCGCCGACCTGCGCTGGCCCAACAGCACCGGCGCACAAAATGGCGTGCGTTACGCTTACTTTGCACAAGCCCGGCGCCTGGTGATCGACGTGGCCGGCACCGTGACGGTGTACGACACCCTGGACCACCAGATCGGCGGCTTTTCGCAGCAGCAATCGGTGGGTGGCACACTGGGTTTCAACAGCCAGTACGGGCTGATCGACGTGGCCAGCCTGCCGGTGGTGTCCTCCAACGGCCAGCCACCGAGCAGGCCCATGGCGCCCCCTGCGATGGCGCCCGCACCGTCAATGTCCAACCCGTCCCAGGGCGCTTCCGGCGCCAGCGGGCAAGAGGTGTTTGCCACCATCGAACGCCTGGCCGAACTCAGGGCCAAGGGCATCCTCAGCGACGAGGAATTCGCGGCCAAGAAGTCGGAGTTGCTGGGCCGCCTGTGAGCCCTGAGCCCCGTGCGGGCCGCCCTGGCGGGATGCCCCACCGGGGCGCAGGGTTTGCGCCAATTCGGGTTGACCCCAGGTAGACTGGCCGGCGTGTCAGCCCTGAGGAGCCATCACATGTCCCTGCTTGCCAACGTTACGTCTGAAGTGGTGGCGACGGTCACCGAAGTGTGGCCCGCCATGGGCTTGGTCTGGCTGGACGATGGTGCGCGTGAATGGGCCGTGTCCCGCAGCACGCCGGGTGTGAACCTGGATGTGCTGACGCCGGGGGCCCGTGTGGCGCTGAGGGTGCAGGAATTCCACGGCCAGTTGGTGCCTCAAGCCCTGCACTGAGTCGGGCTCAGCGGGCCGCAGCCTGGGGGCGCCGGCGCCGGATGAGGTGCCACAGGCGCACGCCCAGCAGCACGATGCCCAGGTAGTAGAGCGCGTCCACGTCGTAGCGGAAGCGCATGTTCTCGCCCACGTCAAAGAAGTTGGACAAGGCGTTGAACCACACGACCAGCATGGCGTAGAAGATCAGCGTCTGTGGCTGGCCGGCCTGCAAGGCGCCCCGGCTGAACAGCGCACGCAGCGCCAGCCACGAGAAGTAGCCGAACACCAGCATCAACGTGACAGAGCGGCCGCCCACGCGTTGGCCCATGTCGCGCACGCCGCGGGGGTCATCCTTGGGCTGCAGGTAGATCACCTTGCGGATCAGGCTGTCGATGGGGTACCAGGGCGCTGCGCCCTTTTGCACGAACTGGTAGTCGCTGGCAGGCGTGAAGTACAGGGCCCACCCTTGCGCCACGGTGAACAGGTAGCCCATGGGCTTGCGTTTGACCACGCAGGTGAACGCCTTCATGTACAGGGGTGAGCTGGCGGCATATTCCAGGCTGTTCATGTCGCCATTGCCTTGCGGCATGAGCGGGCGCAGCGCCGCGTGGGCCTGCACAAAGGCCTGCACTTCAGGCAGCTGGCGGTAAGCCTCGGGCCGAGAGAAGGGCAGGATGGTGGTCACGTCGCCGCACCCCGCAGCTTGCGCGGCCTGCAATTCGGCGGGCGACATGCGGATGGTCGCGATGCGAAACAGGTTTCTGGGTGCCCATGAGCTCATCGACGGGCTGTCAAAGAGGACCTGGTTCTTGACCTGCCAGGCGGCAAAAGGCAGGCTCATGACCACGGCCATCAGCAGCAACTGGCCCCAGCGCAGTTTCAGTGTGACGACGCCAAACAGGCCCAGCAGGCCCAGCAGGATGACGATGCTGTAGGTTTGCCGGTTGAAGCCCAGCACCACCATGCTCAGCACCCAGGCCCACACCCAGCGCAGGCGCTCCGGGCTGCCGGCCGCTGCCTGCGTGGCCTTCGAGAACAGCATGAGGTTCACGGCCACCAGCATCATCGTGAAATGGCACGAGTAGTCCCAGTTCTCGTAGGCGATGATTTCGGGCAGGAACACGAACACGCCCGCGATGCCCAGTGCGGCGGCGCGGCTGCACCAGGGCCGCATGACGACGAACAGCGCCCCGGCGGCCAGGTAAGTGGACAGCTTGTTCACCCACATCAGCAGGCTGTGGTCGCCCAGCAGGTGGTTGGACCACCAGAAAATGAAGTTCCACAGCGGCGGCTGGCTGTGCAGGTACAGCAGGGATTTCAAGGGCAGTTTCAAATCCTCTTTGGACATGAATTGCCACATTTCGTCCGAGTAATGGGCGAAAGGTGCGCCGTGAACAGCCAGCAGGACTTCGCGAACCAGGATGAGCAGGGCGATGAGGGCCAGCCAGCGCAGCGGTCGTTGCGTTTTGATTTTGATCTTGGGCGCGGTGGCGCCGTGAGCGCGCGAAGTCGTCTGGTTTCCCATGTGCTTTGGTCGTCGGGGCAATGGCCGCCCGGGTTGGGGCCTTGGAATGCGGGCAAATCTTAGCTGCAAAGGTGCGGGCTGCCGGGCAGGGCGCACCCAGGCTCCTGGGGTGATAGATTCGTCCCATGGCCAACAAGATCACCGCTTTCCTCGTCCATTGGGCCGCGACGGCCTTGTCGCTGTGGGCCGCCACGCGCATCTTCAGTGGCCTTCACTTTCAGGATGGCGAGGCCTTGCTGGCTTCGGCCCTGGTGCTGGGCCTGGCCAATGCCGTCGTCAAGCCCTTGTTGATCATCCTGACCCTGCCGTTGACGGTGCTGACGCTGGGCTTTTTCCTGTTGGTGATCAACGGCCTGGTGCTGATGCTGGTGGCCAGCCTGGTGAAGGGCTTTGCCGTGGATGGCTTTGGCACGGCCTTGATGGCCAGCCTGTTCATCTCGGTGCTGAGCACCTTCATCGCGGGCTTCGTGCCCGGGTCGGGGACACAAGTCAAGGTGCAATGGGGGCGCGGCCCCGGTGACGACCGCGGCCCTCGCGAGTGAGTCGGGCCGCAGCACGCGCCCCTGTGTGAGCACCTCACGCGCGGGTTCACCGTTCTTTACGGCCGCACCACAGCAGGTTTACGGCCGGTCCTGATGATGAAGGCATGCCCAGAACACGGGCAACACCCGAATCCGCCCACACAGAGGCTGGGGGGTGAACATCCAGGAACCGGAGTAGCCCATGTCCGCACGATCACCCCTCAAAGCGCTTCTTTCAACCATGCCAACGAAGGGCACACGCCGTTGGGCGTGGCGGGCTGCAGCGGTCGCCGCTGGCGCCACGGTCGTCGTCAGCCTGGGCGCCTGGGCGGCCACCGGGGACAAGCCAGCGGCCACGCCCGTCGCCGCATCCGCATCTGCATCGGACAGCATGCCCGATGGCAACGGGCACCACGGCCACCATGGCATGGGTGGGCATGAGGGCGGCGAAGGCATGATGCCGTTTGGTGGGCACCACCTGC
Source organism: Burkholderiales bacterium (assembly GCA_947371645.1). The sequence continues at coordinate 3,939 of CANBQJ010000078.1, forward strand.
AGCGCATGCTGGACGACGTGAAAGCCACCGACGCCCAGCGCGCCCAGATCCGCACCATCACCGACAAGGCCCAGGCCGACCTCAAGGCCTTGCACGAAGAAGGCCGCCAGCTGCACGAGCAGGGCATGGACCTGTGGGCGGCGCCGAAGCTGGATGCCGCAGCGGCCGAAGCCCAGCGCCAGAAGATGCTGCACCACCATGACGTGCTCAGCCAGCGGATGATGCAGGCCATGCTGGACGTGGGCCAGGTGCTCACGCCCGAACAGCGCGCCAGCATCGTCCAGCGCATGCGAGCGCACCATCAGGGCATGTGGGAGCGCATGAAGGCGCACTTTGGTGGCGACCGCCGCCCCCCCCCGCCGTCTGGTGCAAGCGCGTCGGCTTCCGCTGCTCACGCGCACTGAGCCGAGCCGACCCCACATCGCCACAACTGGAGAATGAACATGGAACGCGCGACAATGCCCGACATGAGCGAACACATTTTGCTGATCGACGACGATTTGCGGCTCAGCGCGATGGTGGGTGACTACCTGCGCAGCCATGGCTACCAGGTCTCCAACGCCCCCACGCTGATGGCCGGTCGCGAATTGCTGGCCCGTCAGGCCTGTGATGCCCTGGTGCTGGACCTGATGCTGCCCGATGGCGACGGCCTGAGCCTGTGCAAGGAACTGCGCGCCTCGCCGCGCACCCGGGGTTTGCCCTTGTTGATGTTGTCGGCGCGGGGCGAGCCCACCGACCGCATCGTGGGCCTGGAGATCGGTGCCGACGACTACCTGCCCAAGCCCTTCGAGCCGCGCGAGTTGCTGGCCCGCTTGCGCGCGCTGCTGCGCCGCACCGGCACCCAGACCGACGGCGACGACATCTGGCGTTTTGGCCGCCTGGAGATCGACGCCGGCTTGCGCCAGGTTCGCCTGGACAACAAGCCCTGCGAACTCACTTCCTACCAGTTCGACCTGCTGACCGTGCTCGCCCAGCACCCGGGCCGCGTGCTCAGCCGCGACCAGATCATGGACGCGCTCAAGGGCCACCCGCTGGAAGCCTTTGACCGGTCGATCGACGTTCACATCTCGCGCATCCGCGCGGCCATCGAAGACGACCCCAAGGAACCGCGCCGCATCCTCACGGTGCGGGGTGTGGGTTACGTGTTTGCCAAGAAGCAGGACGCTGACCAAGAATCTCCATGAAGAGCCTGGCCCTGCGGATTTACCTGGCCGTGGTGGCCGTGCTGCTGGTGTTCGCGCTGATCACCGGCTGGCTGGCGCAGGGCAACATGGAGCACGAGCGCAGCCAGGTGCAGTCGCAAGCCGCCTGGACAGAACGCGCAGCCGCGTGGGGCGAGCTGATTGAAAACAGCCTGCCGCCCATGTCGGTCAACGAGGCCGAGCAGGCCCGCGTCTTCCTGGACTGGGCGGAACGCCTGCGCCTGCCCATGGCGCTGGACAACCCCGATGGCCAGCGCGTGGCCACGGCGCCCATGCTCGATGAACTGCTGGAGCGCCGACCTGAGTTGCGCGACCGCATGCAGCGCACCCAGCTCTCCGACGGCCGCGTGCTGTGGGTGGTGCGCCCGGGCGCCTTGCGCGACCGGGGCGGCATGGGCCTGCTGGGTGGGGGCGGGCCGCCGGGTTTTCATCACTTTGCCGGCGGGCCGGGCATGGGGCCAGGTGCTGATGTCCCGCCGGGCATGATGCCGCCGCCCCGAGACCAACCCTGGCTGGCCCCTCTGGGCTGGTTGGTGCCGCCCTGGCTGGCCCATGGCTTGCCGGCGCTGGGGCTCTCGCTGGTGCTCTTGTTTGTGGCCGTGGCCGTGGGCGCCTGGCCCGTGGCGACACGCCTGACCCGCCGCCTGCAGGCCTTGCGCACCGGCGTGGAAGTCTTTGGCCAGGGGCAGTTGCAACACCGTGTGGCGGTGGAGGGCGCCGACGAGGTGGCGGCGCTGGCCGCCAGCTTCAACGAGGCCGCGCAGCGCGTGGAAGACCTGGTGACCTCCAACCGCAGCCTGCTGGCCAACGCCAGCCACGAATTGCGCTCACCCCTGGCGCGCCTGAAGATGGCGGTGTCCATCATGGGTGACATGCCGCCTGAGCGCGCGGCACAGCTCCGCACCGAGATCCACCAGGACATCCGCGAGCTCGACGAGCTGGTCGAAGAGCTGCTGCTGGCCAGCCGGCTGGAAACCCAGCCGCCGCTGGACCGCACGCCGGTGGACCTCATCGGCCTGCTGGTCGAAGAAGGGCGGCGCACCGGCGCACAGGTGGATGTGGATGCGGCCACCGATGTGCAGCCCTACCCGGGCGACGAGCGCCTGCTGCGCCGAGCCGTGCGCAACCTCCTGGAAAACGCCCGCCGCTACGGTGGCCCGGAGGTGGTGCTCCAGTTGGTGCATGCCGGCACTGGCCTGGACATCACGGTGGCCGACCGCGGGCCGGGCGTGCCTGAAGACCAGCGCGAGCGCATCTTCGAGCCTTTTTACCGCATGCCCGGTCACGCCGAGTACGCAGGGGGCGTGGGCCTGGGCCTGAGCCTGGTGAGGCAGATTGCCCGCCAGCACGGTGGACAGGTGCGCTGCACGCCACGGCAGGGTGGCGGCACCGTGTTTGCCTTGTCCTTGCCTGGCGCTACCTCGCCCACATGACGCTCGCATGACGCCGGGATGACCCGGCCTGCTGGTGCGGGGGTGGCCCCGGGCTTCGGGGGCGCGCCTGTGGCGTTTGCCACAGTCCTGTCCAAATTGGACGAGGATAATGCCCCGATGCTTGAACCCTCCATTTCTGCCAGCGCCCCTGTTGCCCAGGTTGCCGCTGCCGCCACGCCTGCGCCTGCCTGGCGCAAGGCCCTGGTGTACGGGGTCACGGCGGCCTTCCTGATCTGGTGCGTGCTGGGCTTTCGGCGCGACATCGCCCAGATCGACCTGCACCCCCTGCTGACGGGCTGGCCACTGGTGCTGGCCGCTGGTGCGCTCTCCCTGTTCAACTACGCCATGCGCGTGTGCCGCTGGAGCTGGTACCTGCGCCGCCTCGGCCACCATTTCCCGCTGCGCTTCACGGCCCTGACCTTCATGGCGGGCTTTGCCTTCACCCTGTCGCCCGGCAAGCTGGGCGAGATGGTGCGCGCGCGCTACTACCAACCGCGCGGCGTCGCCCTGTCGTCCGTCACCGGCGCCTTCTTCGTGGAGCGCCTGCTGGACTTGTTCGTGATGATCCTGCTGGCGGTGGCCGTGCTCGCCGAGCTCAAGGCCTACCAGTCTTTCCTGTGGGTGGCCGTGGGCCTCGTGGGTGGCCTGCTGGCTGCCGTGGCCGTGTGGCCTTGGGCCGGCACCTCTCAAACCCTGGCGGCACGCCAGGCCTCGGGCCATCGCTTCCCCGGCCAGGGTGCTGTGCTGGGCGTGGTGCGCATGATGGCCAGCGCCAGGTTGTTCCTCTCGCCGGGCATGCTGCTGGGTGGCGTGGCGCTGGGCCTGATGGCCTGGAGCGCCGAGGCCGTGGGCCTCAAGCTGGTGGCCGACGTGGTCGGCAGCACGCAGCTGTCGGTGGCCGGTGCCATGGGCATTTACGCCATCGCCATCATCGTGGGCGCCTTGTCTTTCCTGCCGGGCGGGCTGGGCAGCACCGAAGCCGTCATGGCCGCCCTGCTCGTGGCCCACGGCTACACCACCCCGCAAGCCATTTTGCTGACCCTGATCTGCCGCCTGCTGACCCTGTGGTTGGCCGTGGTGATCGGTTGGTTGTGCGTCTGGCTGTTGCGCAACGAATCTGTCTCTTCTGTCTGACCATGGCTGACCAAACCCCTCTGTGCGTCGACCTCGACGGCACGCTGATCCACAGCGACCTGCTGCTGGAATCCTTTCTTTTGCTGATCAAGGCCAACCCGCTCTACCTCTTCCTGCTGCCGCTGTGGCTGCTGGGCGGCAAGGCGAAGTTGAAGGCCGAAATCGCCAGTCGCGTGCAGCTCAATGGCTCGGCGCTGCCGTACACCAAGCCGCTGTTGACCTGGCTGGAAACGCAAAAGGCCGCGGGCCGCCAGCTGTGGCTGTGCACGGCCTCTGACCACCGCCTGGCACAGGCCGTGGCCGATCACGTGGGTTTCTTCGACGGTGTGCTGGCCAGCGACGGCCAGACCAACCTGGCGGGCCGCCACAAGGCCGCAGAACTGGTCAAGCGCTTTGGTGAGAAGGGCTTTGATTACGTGGGCAACCACACGGTGGACCTGGGTGTCTGGGCACATGCGCGCCGCGCCATCGTGGTCAACGCCAGTGCAGGTTTGCAGGCTGCAGCAGCCAAGGTGGCCACGGTAGAACATGTGGTGCAACCCTTGCCCGGCGGCATCAAGGTGGTGGCCAAGGCCTTGCGCGTGCACCAGTGGGCCAAGAACGGCCTGATCATGGTGCCCCTCCTGGCGGCGCACCGCATGACCGATGTGGCCACGCTCAGCCAGGCCCTCCTGGCTTTCATGGCCTTCAGCCTGTGCGCTTCTTCTGTTTACCTGCTCAACGACATGCTGGACCTCGAGGCCGACCGCCAGCACCACAGCAAGAGCCAGCGCCCCTTTGCCGCTGGTCGCTTGAGTCTGCTCTTTGGTCTGGGTGCCACGCCGGTGCTGCTGGTCCTGGCCTTGGGGCTGTGCGCGCTGCTGCCCGTCAAGTTCCTGGGCGTGCTGGTGGCCTATTACGTGGCCACGCTGGCGTATTCATTTGGCCTCAAGAAGGTGGTGATGGTGGACGTGCTGGCCCTGGCCGGCCTCTACACCGTGCGCATCGTGGCGGGTGCCGCCGCCACGGCCATCCCGCTGTCTTTCTGGCTGCTGATGTTCGCGGTGTTCATCTTCCTGAGCCTGGCCATCGTCAAGCGCTACGCCGAACTGTTCGTCATGCGCCAGCAAGGCAAGCTCAAGGCTTCGGGCCGGGGCTACCAGGTCGAAGACATCTCGCTGCTGCAAAGCCTGGGCACGGCATCGGGCTACCTCAGCATCCTGGTGCTGGCGCTCTACCTGAACACACCCGACATCGCCACGATGTACCGCCACCCCAAGATGGTGTGGGGCCTGGTGCCCATCATGCTGTACTGGATCAGCCGCATCTGGATGGAAACCCACCGCGGCAAGATGCACGATGACCCGCTGGTCTATGCGCTCAAAGACCGCACCAGCCTGGTCACCGGGTTGGCGGCGGCTGTGTTGCTGTACTTCGCAGCCTGAAACCCACCATGGCAGCACAGGTCTTCACCTCATGGGGCCGGGTCACGCCGGGCCCGCACGAGGCCCTGGGGCTGAGCAACCGTCACCAGCCCTTGCCGCTGCCTGAAGGCGATGCCACTGTCTTGCCTTATGGCAACGGCCGCTCTTACGGCGACAGCAACCTCAACCCGGGCGGTGCCTTGTTGCAAGGCGCCCAGCTGGACCGCTTCATTGCTTTCGATGCAGCCACCGGCGTGTTGCGTTGCGAAGCCGGCGTGCTGCTGCACGACATCATCAAGCTGGTGCTGCCACAAGGCTGGTTCCCGCCGGTCACGCCGGGCACGCAGTTCGTCACCGTGGGCGGCGCCATCGCCAACGATGTGCACGGCAAGAACCACCACGCCGCTGGCTCCTTTGGCAACCACGTGCTGGGCTTTGAGTTGTTGCGCTCTGATGGTTCGCGCCGCTGGTGTTCGCCCACCGAAGAAGCCGCCTGGTATGCCGCCACCATCGGTGGGCTGGGGCTCACGGGCTTGATCACCTGGGCCGACATCCAGCTGCGGCGTGTGGCCAACTCCTTCATGGATTCAGAGACGGTGCGCTTTCGCAACCTGGGCGAGTTCTTCGAGCTCAGCCAGGCCTCGGAGCGCGACTTCGAGTACACCGTGAGCTGGATCGACTGCGCCTTCACCGGCAAGCGCCTGGGCCGTGGCCTGTTCAACCGCGCCAACCATGCGCCCGCCGTGCTGGACACGCGCCTGGTGTCGCCCAATTTGTCAGGCAGCGCGGTGGAGGCGGCCCGCAGGGTGCCCATCACGCCGCCGCTCTCCTTGATCAACGCGCTGTCGCTCAAGAGCTTCAACACCTTGTACTTCAACAAGCAGGTGGGCGATGTGGTCCGCGGCCTGCAGCACTACCGGCCCTTCTTCTACCCGCTGGACGCCTTGCTGGAGTGGAACCGCATTTACGGCCCGCGCGGCTTCTACCAGTACCAGTGCGTGGTGCCGCACGACAAGGCCTTTGCCGCCACGGCAGAGCTGCTGGACACCATCGCGCGCAGCGGCCAGGGGTCCTTCCTGGCCGTGCTCAAGCAGTTCGGCGAGCCCGCATCGCGCGGCATGCTGTCCTTCCCCACACCGGGCACCACGCTGGCGCTGGACTTCCCCAACACGGGCCCGCGCGTGCACAAGCTGTTTGCGGCGCTGGACGACATCGTGCGCAAGGCCGGTGGCCGCCTGTATGTGGCCAAGGACGGCCGCATGACGGGCGAGCTGTTCAAAGCCGGCTACCCGCGACTGCAAGAATTTTTGCCCTACATCGACCCCCGCTTCAGCTCTGGCTGGTGGCGGCGCGTGATGGGCAACACCTCGGAGAACACATGAACAAGATCCTGATCGTGGGGGCCACCTCGGCCATCGCCGAAGCCTGTGCACGCCAGTGGGCGCAACGCGGCGACACGCTCTTTCTGGCCGCCCGCGGCGAGCCCGCCCTGAAGTCTGTGGCCGATGACCTCAAGACCCGTGGCGCCAAGCAGGTGGGCTTTCGCGTGTTCGATGCCAACGCGCTGGACCAGCATGCCGCCTTGTTGAAGGACGCCACCGACACCCTGGGTGGTCTGGACACCATCCTCATTGCACACGGCACCCTGACCGACCAACCCAAGGCCGAGGCCGATGTGGCCTATGCCCTGCGCGAGATCGGCACCAATGGCACCTCGGTGGTGTCGCTGATGACGCTGGCGGGCGAGCAGTTCGCCGCGCAAAAGAAAGGCAGCATCGCTGTCATCTCTTCGGTGGCGGGTGACCGTGGCCGCCAGAGCAACTACGTCTACGGCAGCGCCAAGGCCCTGGTCAGCGCTTTCGCGTCGGGCCAGCGCCAGCGCCTGCGCAAGGTGGGCGTCAACGTGATGACCATCAAGCCGGGCTTCGTGGACACGCCCATGACGGCGTCGTTCAAGAAGGGCGCGCTGTGGGCCAAGCCCGATCAGGTGGCGCGCGACATCATCGGTGGCCTGGACAAAGGACGCAGCATCGTCTACACGCCGGGCTTCTGGCGTTTGATCATGCTGATCATCAAGCACATCCCCGAGTTCGTGTTCGTCAAGATCTCGCTGTGATGCTTGTCGCATGGTCCGTTCGGACCATGCGGGAGGTAACGGTCTGCAAATGCCGCACCAGGCGTGCGTTCGGGCCTGTTGAGCGCGCACCAATGTGACGATGATTCCACCTTGTGCAAGTCATGGTGGTGTCGACATGGGCGTTGGTGGTGAGCAGGTCAAGGGTCGAGGGTCGTGGCGCGGGTGGCCGCATGCCGCGTTGGGCCTGTGTCTGGCGCTCTTTGGTTGTGGTGGTGGCGCCAATGGCGTGAACCCGGGCACGTCAGTCGGTGCACAGGTGCCAGACCCCTTGCAATCGGCCAGCCTCCTGGCCAATGGCGCCGCGCCATTGACGCCGCCCGGTCTGGTTGTGGCCATGGACGACAACGAAGCCCTCGGGCCGTTCAGCTCCTGGGCCGATGCGCAGCGCGACTACGGCGCCAAGGGCGACGGCGTGGCCGATGACACCGCCGCCTTGCAAAAGGCCCTGGATGACCTGGGGCCGAAGAAGCCGGCTTTGTATTTGCCGGCAGGGCGTTACCGCATCACGCACAGTTTGTTGCTCAAGGGCAGCCCTGCATCGGGCGGCTTTGGCCTTGGTGGGGTGGCCCTGATGGGCAACACGCCCGAGACGACGCAGATCATCTGGGCGGGTCCCGCAGGCGACCCGATGCTGGTGCAGGACGGCGGCTTCAACAGCCGCTACAGCCGCATCACCTGGGACGGCCAGGGCACCGCCGGTTACGGGGTGGCGCACTGGTGGAACGCCACGGCCGGCACGCAGTTCGACGGCAGCCCCGAGCACACCGATGAAATCTTCAAGGACATGAAGATCGGCATCATGGCCGGTCGCCTGGGCGCCAACTACGGCCAGCTCAATTCCGAAGGCCAGGTGCGGCGCGTGCGCTTCCTGCGCATGAGCCAGGCGGGGGTCAACACCGGCAGCTGGAACGCGCTGGACTGGTGGGTGTGGGACTCGCGCTTCACCGATTGCGCACGGGGCGTCAGCAACTACTTCACCGTTGGGGATGCGCCCAACCCCGGGCCAGGCGCCGGGGCCGTTCACGTGTACCGCAGCCTGTTCGAGCGCTCCACCTATGCCGACGTGCACATCGCCAACACCGGCTTCTTTTCCATGCAGCACAACGTGTCGGTGGGGTCCAAGCGCTTCTTCGAAGGCGGCGGCGTGGGCAGCAATGGGGCCTCCATCCTCATCCAGGGCAACCGGGTGATCGACAGCACGGATGCTGCCGCCATCGTCAATGGCAACCTGGGGCCGCTGGTGCTGCTGGACAACGAGATCCGCAGCCTGCCCGGCAACACCAGCGCCGCCGTGATGCTTTTTGACTGGGCCGCCCACCGTGATGTGGTGTCCATCGGCAACCGCTATACCGTCAGCAACCCGGTGAAGGTGGTGGACAGCACCGATCGGCTGTTCACGCAGGACGACACCCTGGTGGACCGCAGCGCCATTTCTGCGGCCTTGCCCGGCCTGCCAGGCACGCCCAGTCGCCCTGCGCGCCATGTCTATGAGGTGCCTCCTGGCACCAACACGCCAGCCTTGCAGGCCATCGTCAACCTGGCAGCACAAAGTGGCGACGTCAGCCCGGTGGTGCACCTGGCGGCCGGCATCCACACGGTCACCCGCACCATCGTGCTGCCGGCCGGCGTGCGGTTGCAAATCGTGGGCGATGGCTTGCTGACCCAACTGAACTGGGCAGGCCCCAACAGCGGCATCATGTTCCAGCTGGATGGGCCCAGTCTGGCCAGCATCCGGGACATGCAGGTGGTGGCCCTGGCGCCCAGCGCGCGGTTCGTGTCCATGAGCAACGCCAACCAGCCAGGTGGCCGCTTGTACGTGCAGGGCAGCGCCATCGGGAAGTTGTCCACCGCCAAGCTGCCCGACACGCAAATCACCATGCAGGCCAACACCGGCATCTCCGGCATGGACCTCTCGGGCGCAGGGTCGGTGGTCAGCATGGGCGCTGGCGGCATCGGCCCTGTGGTGATCCGAGACGGCTCTCATGCGCTGTTTTCAGACACCTGGTTCGAGGGCGTGGACACGCGCCTCTACACCCTGCAGTCCGGCCAGTTCACCTACCTCAACGGGCACATGGCGCCAGCCGCGCACGCTGGGGCGTCCGACCTCACTCAGGCGGCCATCAACCTGGACGGCTTTCAGGGGCGTGCCACCTTCCTGTCGTTCAGCGTGGACGCCAGCAAGATCGTGGGCAACACCGCCATCCGGGTGCGTGACGAAACCAGTGCCACGCAGGCGCTGTTTCTGGCTGCGGCATCGGGCTCGACCTCGTTTCTGGACCGCACCGGTTCGGCGGGCGGTGTCGGTTTGATCATGGGCCGGGGCAACGATGGCACGGGGCCGGTACCGGTCGCCAACCAAGGCCGCAGCGACGCCCCCTTCCTGCGCGACATGCTCACGCAGGCACGTGCGCTGCAATGGGACACCGCCCCTCACGTGGCGCCCGCCGGCGCGACCGACGTCCACATCTACCGCGTGCACGGCCCCCAGACCCTGGGGGTGTTGGTCTCCGGCAGTTGACGGGTCTGCCTCTTGCTCGTCACACAAGTTGACGACACTGAAGGGCATGAGGTTCGTCTTCTTCTGTCACCCCGCTTTCATGGCGTCCCAAAGCATGCCGCGGTTCGCCCGCATGCTGGGCGCCTGGGTGGCCTCTCGCGGGCACGAGGTGACGTACTGGCAGCCCGGGTCTCATTGCCATGACCTGGCCAGGCGCCTGGGTTGGCGGGCGTTCGCCACCAAGTGGGCAGGCTACATCGACCAGTACCTGATCTTTCCCTGGCAGGTGCGCTGGCGTTTGCGCCATCAGCCTTCAGACACCTTGTTTGTGTTTTGCGACCAGGCGCTCGGCCCCTGGGTGCCTTTGGTCAAGCATCGCCCGCACGTGATCCATGCGCACGACCTGCTGGCGCTGCGCTCGGCCCTGGGTCTGATCCCGGAGAACCCGGTGTCGCTGACCGGTCGGCTGTATCAGCGCTACATCCGTCAGGGCTTCCGCCAAGGCCGGAATTTCATCTGCGTGTCGCAACGCACCCGAGACGATCTGCAGCGCTTTGGCGGGGTGGCCGGGGCGGCCATGCAGGTGGTCTACAACGGGCTGAACCATCCCTACAAGCGTGTGCCTGCGCCAGCGGCCCGTGCGGCCTTGCGCAAGGCGGGCTTGCCCGACGTCGAAGACGGCTTGCTGCTGCACGTTGGCGGGGGGCAGTGGTACAAGAACACGGCCGGGGTGATTCGCCTCTATGGCGCCTATGCCCGGCGTGTGAGCACGGCCCTGCCGCTGTGGATGATCAGCCCCTTGCCGACGTCGCAAGCAGTTGAAGACGCGTTGCGCGACTTGCCTGCCCATGCGCAGGTGAGGTTCTTTCAAGGCATCGACAACGCGGCGCTGGAGGCCCTGTACTCGCTGTCTGCCGTCATGCTCTTCCCCAGTCTGGCAGAAGGCTTTGGCTGGCCGCTTGTGGAAGCCCAGGCCAGCGGCTGCGCGGTGCTCACCTCTGACGACTCACCCATGAACGAGGTGGCAGGGCCGCATGCGCATTACCTGCCTGTGTTGAAGCCTGACACGGACGCGAACGCGTGGGCAGAGCAGGGCGGGGCCTTGCTGGTGCAACTGACGCTGGACCCGGATCACATGGGCACCGAGGCCCTTGCGCAGCGCATGGCCTGGGCTGCACGCTTCACGGCTACCCAGGCCATGGAGGGCTACTGGTCGGCCTACCTGGCCGTCCTGGCGCGTGAAG
>CANBQJ010000079.1 GCA_947371645.1 Burkholderiales bacterium
AAGCGCCCATGATGATCAACGGCTACCTGACCACCATCGTCGTGGCCCTGATCCCGCCGCTGTGGTTCAAGCTGATGACGCCCAAGGTGCAGGAGTGGGACAAGAAGTACGCCAGCGCCGACGAGCGCAAGCTGGCGGCCGAGGCCAACCAGCGCAGCGGCATCCAGGCGATGATGGCCACTGGCGGCTGAGCAGCGAACGCCCCGCCGCCAGGGCGCTCAGAAGGTGGTGAAGCCTTCTTCTTCCACATCGTCGGCCCGCGGCTGGCTGAAGCTGGCCTGACGGGGCTTGAACTCACGGCGGGATGGTGGGGCCCGGTGGTGCACCTGTGCCGATGGCTTGCGGCTGGCCGGGTTCGCTGCAGCCTCATGTCGGAGCCTTGTGCGCTTGTCCAAGGTGAAGAACGCCATGGCCTCTGTGAGCGCTTCGGCCCGGCTGGTCATGCTCTCGGCGGTGGCGGCCAGCTCTTCTGAGGCCGACGCATTTTGCTGCGTGGTCTGGCTCAGCTGGTTCACGGCCGCGTTGATCTGCTGGACGCCAGTGGACTGTTCGTTGGAGGCCGAGGAGATCTCCTGAACCAGGTCGGAGGTGCGCCTGATGTTGGGCACGATCTGGTTGAGCAAGACGCCTGCCCGCACGGACAGCTCCACGCTGTCGCCCGCCACCTTGCCGATCTCCTGTGCGGCATCCTGGCTGCGTTCGGCCAGCTTGCGCACCTCGTCGGCCACCACCGCAAAGCCTTTGCCATGTTCGCCGGCTCGGGCAGCCTCGATGGCCGCGTTCAGCGCCAGCAGGTTGGTCTGGTAGGCGATGTCGTCGATGATGCCGATTTTTTCGGCGATCAATTTCATGGCGGCTGCAGTGGCTTTCACGGCTTCGCCACCCTCTGCCCCATCGCTGGCGGCCTTGGCCGCGATGCCGTCGGTGATCTTGGCGTTTTCGGCGTTCTGGGTGATGGACGAAGACATCTGCTCCACAGACGCGCTGGTTTCTTCCACCCCGGCCGCCTGCTCGCTTGCCGCCTGGCTCAAGGCCTGGGACGTGGCACTGACCTGCTCTGCCGCGGCGGCCAGCGCCGCGGCGCTGTCGGTCACCTCCAGCACCACCTCGGACAACTTGTCTGCGGTCATGTTGACGCTGTCACAAAGCAGTTTGAGCTGACCCTTGCAGTCCACGGTCGTGCGTTCAGTGAGGTCGCCCTTGGCAATGGCCTGAAGCACCCGGCCGGTTTCATTGAGCGGCCCGATCACGGCGTCCAGCGTGGCGTTGATGCCGGCCACGATGCGCTTGAAATCGCCTTGGTGCACGTTGTCGTCGGCACGGGTTTGCAGCTCGCCGTTGCGCGCGGCGCTGGCCAGCTTGTCGGTGTCGGCGATCAGAGCCTTGAGGTTGTGGCGCACCTGCTCGATGGTCTGGTTGATGAACACCTTCTTGCCAGGGAAGGCGTCCAGCGGGGCCTCGAAATTGCCCTTGCCGAATTCGGCCACACAGGCCATGGCCTTTTTCTTCACGTTGATGTGGCCGGCCACCATGGTGTTGATGCCGCCGGCCATGGTCCGGAAGTCGCCCTCGAAGCGGGCCTCGTCGATGTTGACGTCGATGTCGCCCAGGTCATGCTCCCTGGACATGTGGTTCATCTCGGCGATCAGACCTTTGAGGTTGGCGCGCACGCGTTCGATGGTCTCGTTGATGAAGGCCTTCTTGCCCGGGAAGGCATCCAGCGGGGCGTTGAAATTGCCCTTGCCGAATTCGGCCACACAGGCCATGGCCTTTTTCTTCACGTTGATGTGGCCGGCCACCATGGTGTTGATGCCTTCGGCCATCTGGCGGAAGTCGCCGTCATGCCGTTGCAGGTCGATGAAGACGTCGATGTCGCCGCGGTCATGCTCCCGCGACATGTGCCCCATGTCTTCGATCAGGCTCAGCAGCTTGTGCTGCAGGGCCTGCACATCGCCTTGCAAGGTGCCAAAGCGACCTGGCAGCTGCGCGCCGGCCTGTGCAGTCAGGCTGCCCTTGGCCAGCTCGCGCACGGCATTGCCGACGGCCAGGAAGCCGTGTTCGGCGCTGTCCAGCAAGACGTTGAGTTGCTTGGCGAGCACGTGGTAGGAGGCGGGTGCTTCGGCATTTGTTTGCAGGCGGTGAGAGAAGTCGCCGGTAGAGGCGGCTTCCACGGCCGCAGACATGGCGCGCTCAGCGAGCACCTCCCCCGTTTGGTCGGCCCATTCCAGGCTGGTACCCAGGCGCTTGCCATCGCGGTCAAAGAGGGGGGTGGCCGTGAGCGAGAAGTGGCGTTCGCCCATGCGCAGTTGGCTGCGGTGTGCCGCACGCAGTTCGCCCAACAGGTTGTGCTGTTGGCTTTGGTTGCGATAGAACATGTCCATCGACGAGCCCAGGACGTCACGCGAGCTGAACTGCGGCAGTTCCTGGCAGATGTCGCTTTCGGCGCGGGCCAGCAGGTCCAACACGGCACGGTTGGCGAAGGTGATGACACCACTTTCATCGGCGATCATGACCTTGCTCGCAGCGACGTCCATGGCAGTGAGTTGGCGCTTGCTGACGCGGGCCTGCTCATCATGCAGGCGCTGGCCGTGCAAGGCGTCGCGCCACAGCCAGATGGCCATGCCCGAGGACGCCACCAGGAGCATGGCAGCCGGCAGCAGGCCGGCGCCTGCCACCATGATGGCCAGCGCCAGCAAGGGCAAGGCCAGAGCTGCCGCCAGCTGCGCAACACGTCGTGGTGGCAGAGGTGATGAGTTGTTCATGGAAGACGCTCCGAAAGTTGAACCGTGGAAATGCCATGTCGCTCACGGGTGAACCGACTTCAGGTTATCCGCTGGAAATGCAAAATCTGTAAGCCCATTGGGTGCGTTTCCGTCATTTATAGCCGCTTCACATAATTTGTTCACGAAAGGTCGGAGGGTTTGCATGGATCCTTGTCTGAGGTAGGGTGAAGGACATCAATTCACTGGAGCCATGGCCATGAGCAACCCCGTTGGATGGTTCGAAATCTACGTGGACGACCTGCCCCGCGCGCAGGCCTTTTATGAACAGCTGCTGGGCGTGACGCTCAACAGGCTCGACAGCCCGGGCATGGACATGCTGACTTTCAGCATGGACCAGGCGGGCTACGGTGCATCCGGCGCGCTGGTGCGCATGCCTGGCGTGGAGCCGGGCGGCAACAGCACCATCGTCTACTTCAGCAGCGCCGATTGCGCCATCGAGGCGGGCCGTGCCGAAGCCGCTGGCGGCAAGGTCTTCAAGCCCAAGACGTCCATCGGTCCGTACGGCCACATCGCCCTGCTGACCGACACCGAGGGCAACATGATCGGCGTGCACTCGATGCAGTGAGGGTGCTCAGGGGGCTCCGGCCCGTCCTGGTCGCGGATCACACCCCGAGGCTGTGCAGCGCCAGCTTGAAGCGTTCGGGGTCCAACAGCCCCACAAAGACCAGCCCCGACAGGGCACCGGCCAGGTGCGCGTCGTGGTTGATGTGCCCGCTCGCCTGCCGAGAGGCGTAGTAGCTGTAGGCCAGGTAGCCCAAGGCGAACAGGGGCGCCGGGATGGGCACAGGGATCGGCATGATCATCAGTGATGCCGACGGGAAATACACGATCGACGCAAAGAGCACCGCCGAGATGGCGCCCGACGCGCCCAGGCTGCGGTAGCCAGGGTCCTGGCGGTGCTGCAGGTAGGTGCCCAGGTCACTGGCCAGCAGGCCGAAGACGTAGAGCGCCAGGAAGCTGGCTGTGCCCATCTCGCGCTCCAGCTGGAAGGCGAAGGCCCACATCGTGAACATGTTGAAAAACAGGTGCCCGATGTCCGCGTGCAGGAAGGCGCTGGTGAACAGGGTCGCGTACTGCCTTTGCCTGAACACCCAATGCGGCCTGAACAAATTGCGCTCGATCAATGCGGGCGACACAAACAGGCCGAACAGGCTGGCGCCCACCGCGGCGAGCATGAGCACGGTGGTGCCGGGTGAGGCACCGAGCAGGGGCAGGAGGTCGTTCACGGTGGGCCTGTGTTGCGCAACTGCCTGAGTCTGACATGCGCATGCCGCAGAGGACAGGCGTAGAGTCGGCTTCAACGCCGCGGCCGCCTGCTGCGCCTCAACAGGAGTCGAAGGCATGCAGTTCAAGGACTATTACCTGATCCTCGGTGTGGCCCATGCGGCCACTGCCGACGACATCAAGAAGGCCTACCGCAAGCTGGCCCGCAAGTACCACCCCGATGTGAGCAAGGAGGCCGACGCCGCCACGCGCATCATCGAGATCAACGAGGCCAATGCCGTCTTGTCCGACCCGGAGAAGCGGCTGGCCTACGACGAGCTGATGCGCCAGGCGCAGGCCCAGCCTGCCGGGCAAGGTGGGTACGGCGGGCGTGACTTCCGCCCGCCACCGAACTGGGACGCCGGCTTCGAGTTCTCCGACGGTGCGGGAGATTCGGGTGGCTTTGGCGAACACAGCGACTTTTTCGAGTCGCTGTTCGGGCGAGGTGCGCGCCGCAGCCGCGCGCAGCGCCAACGGCCCGATGTCGACGAGGCCCCGATGCCCGTGCGCGGTGAGGACCACCACGCCAAAATCGAGCTGGACCTGCTCGACGCCTACCAGGGCGCAGAGCGCAGCATCACCTTGCAGAGCGCCCACCTGGACGAGGCGGGCAACGCCGTGCGCGAGGCCCGTCACCTCAAGGTGAAGATCCCCAAGGGCGTGCGAGAAGGGCAGCACATCCGCCTGCAGGGCAAGGGCAGCCCCGGCTTTGGCGGGGCACGGGCGGGCGACCTGTTGCTGGAGGTCTGTTTCCGCGCCGACCCCCGCTGGCGCGCCGAAGGCCGTGACGTGCACCAGCGCCTGCCGCTGTCGCCCTGGGAAGCGGCGCTGGGTGGCAGCATCCAGGTTCACACACCGGGGGGCGATGCCGACGTCACCGTGCCTGCGGGCTGGCGGCCTGGCCGCAAGCTGCGCCTCAAAGGGCGCGGCATCCCCGGCACGATCCCGGGCGACCTCTTTCTGGAGCTGGACATCAGCCTGCCCCCGTCCGACACCGAGGCCGCCCGCGCCGCCTACGAGGCCATGTCCCAGGCCTTTCCCACCTTCAACCCCCGCTCACCTCAAGGAGCCTGACCATGCCCCATGCCACCGCAGTGTTCATCGAAGTGGGCGAACTGCTGGGAGAGCACGCCTTCACGGCAGCTGAGCTGGCGCGCGCCTGCCGCGTGTCCACCACCTGGGTGCAAGAGCGTGTCGAAGCTGGCGTGCTGGAGGTCGCGCAGCTCAGCGTGGAGTGGCGCTTTGACAGCGCCACCTTGCGGCGTGCCCGCCGCATCGCCGAGCTGGAAGCCAGCTTCGATGCCGACCCGCAACTGGCCGCGCTCACCGCAGACCTGATCGAAGAGGTCGCGCGGCTGCGCCAACGCGTGAGGGCGCTCGAGGGCCGGTCCTGAGCCCTGAGCCCTGAGCCCATGAGGGCGTGTGCGGCGCTATGTGGGCCTGCGCACCGTCAAGCCCGGCGCAGCTGATTAGGCTGATGGCAAGTCTTCACGGCGGCCCTACCCGGGCCAAGGTGAGCACCGATGTCCATCACCTTTCACAGGAGCGCCGCCATGGGCCAATCGCAAGCGTTTTCAAGTCCACCGGTCAAGGCGTCCAGCGTCGTGGGCACCGACGTGGTCAACCCCAATGACGAGAGCCTGGGGGACATCAAGGAGATGGTCATCGACCCCCGCACCGGCAAGGTGGCCTATGCCGTCATGGCCTTCGGGGGCTTCATGGGGCTTGGCCAGAAGCTCGTCGCCATCCCTTTTGCGGCCCTGTCCTACAACGTGAGCCGCAACGAATACGTGCTCGATGTGGCCAAGGACCGCTTGAAGGCGGCGCCCAGCTTCGACGCCGCGCACTGGCCCGCCATGGGCGACGAAAAGTGGAACCGCGAGCAGCACAGCTACTACGGCCGCACGCCCTACTGGGAATGAGACCCCGGGGTCGCCACCTCTCTTGCACTTCAACCTGAAGGAACCGCCATGCTCTATTCGATCGCAGTGATCCTGCTTGTCTTGTGGGCCCTCGGGCTCGTCTCGTCCTATACCCTGGGGGGGTTCATCCACGTCCTGCTCGTGGTGGCCGTGGTGATGATCCTCTTCAACCTGATCAACGGGCGAAGGGCCATGTGATGCCCTCGGATGGGGGCCAGCGGGGAGGCTTCCCCGTGGTCTGCGTGGGCGGCTCTACAGGCGGGCTGGATGCCTACATCCGCCTGTTGAGCCACCTGCCTGCCGACCTGGGCATGGCGGTGGTCATCGTCAACCACGTGCGCACGGTGGCGACGCTGCTGCACGAGATCCTGCCCAAGTACACCGCCATGCCGGTGACGCTGATCAGTGACAGGTTGCGCATCGAGCCCAACCAGGTCTTCATCATCCCCGAGGCGCGCGAACTGCACGTGCTGGACGGCGAATTCCGGCTGGAGCCCCTGCCCCAGCCCAGGGGCTGGCCTGTGGTGATCACGGTGTTCCTGCGCTCATTGACGGCGTACTGGGACGGGCCGTTGATCGCCATCATCGTGTCGGGTTACGACGGCGATGGCTCGGCGGCGCTGTGCGGCATCCGGGCGGTGGGTGGCGTGACGATCGCGCAGCGGCAGGACACGGCCGCGCAACCCGACATGCCGCAAAGCGCCATCGCCAGCGGTTGTGTGGACTTCGTGCTGCCGCCCGAAGAGATCGCCGACGCCTTGGTGCGCATTGCGCACCTGGCACAAGGGCCGGTGCGTGATTGAACGGGCACAGCCCTTACACTGCCGCCATGCATTCGCTGGTGCTCAGAAACCGCTGGACCCGATCGGCCACCTGGCTCGCATCCCTTGCGATCCTGCTGGCGGCGCTCGCGCCCACGGTCTCGCGCTGGCTGGCGGCCGCGCAAGGCCGTCACGCGGTGCGGTGGCCGACGATGGAGGTGTGCGTGAGCCGCCCCGGCGCCCCGTCGATCCTGGTGCTCAAGCGGGCACCTGACCAGGCCCCTCCGGCCCACGCCAAGCTGGACCATTGCCCGTTGTGCACCCTGCAGGCCGATGGGCTGGCCTTGCCACCCGCTGCCGCCGTGGCGCCGCAAGTGGGCAGGCTCGGCGATGCCCTGCCCTGGTTGTTCCTGGCTTCGCCCCGCCCGCTGCACGCGTGGCGCACGGCGCAGGCCCGCGCCCCGCCGGCTGCGTTCGCCTGAAACGCACGCCGCGCGCCCAGGCCTCCGCCAGGGCAGCGCACCCCTCATCACGCAACTTGAAAGCGTGTCATGAACCGCATCTGCTTGTCGGCCGCCCGCTCGGCCCCTTCCACGACCTTCTCCTTGTCCGCCCTCGCCGTCGCCACCGCCTTGGGCCTGCTGGCCCCGATGGACGCCGCCCTGGCCTGCGCCAGCTGCGGCTGCACCCTGAGCCCCGATTGGGACAACCCGGGCCTGTCGGGCCATGCCGGCTTCAGGCTGGACCTGCGCTACGACTTCCTCGACCAGAACCAGCTGCGCAGCGGCACCGGCCGCATCACGCCGGCTGCGGCCAGCCAGGTGCGCAACGACGGCGAGCCGCAAGAGGTGGAGGCCTTCACCAGGAACGACTACCTCACCGCCAGCCTGGACGGCACGCTCACGCCCGACTGGGGCGTCAACCTGCAACTGCCCTACATCGTGCGCAGCCACCGCACCCTGGGCACCGCCTCGGACGGCCACACGCCGGGTGCCGATGGCGGCCAGTACGACTCGCGCACCACCAGCCTGGGCGATGCCAGGCTCATCGGGCGCTACCAGGGCCTGCTGCCTTCGCGCAACCTGGCCTTGCTGTTTGGCCTCAAGCTGGCCACGGGCAGCCACAGCAAGACGGGCACATCGACCGACCCGGGTTTCACCGACCCGGTGCCCATTGACCGTGGGTTGCAGCCTGGCACGGGCACCAACGATGTCATCCTGGGCGCGTCCTGGGTGGGCGCCCTGGCGCCCGATTGGAGCTACATGCTGCTAGGGCTCTTCCAGTCGGCGCTGGGCGCGCGGGGCGACTACCGGCCAGGCAATGGCGTGAACCTCAACGCGGGCCTGCGCTACACCGCCTGGGCCAGCGTGCAGCCGCAGCTGCAGTTCAACGCCCGCCATGCCCGGCGCGACATCGGGCCCGATGCCGACGAGGTGAGCACAGGCGGCACCCTGGTCTACCTGAGCCCCGGCGTGAACCTGCCGCTGAGCCCGCAGACCGCCCTGTACGGCTACACGCAGTTGCCGGTCTACCAGCGCGTCAATGGCGTGCAGCTGGTGCCGCGTTACTCGGCGTCGGTGGGTGTGCGCCATGCGTTCTGATCACCTGTTGCCGGCAGCCCTTCAACTCACCTCAGGAGGTCCCACATGAAGCAAGTACTGGTCTGGGCCGCTTTGTTCACCGCCCTGGCGGCGTGCGCACGCGACCTGCCTTACAACGAGGCCGCAGACGCCAAGGCAGAGGTGGCGCACGTGCTGGTGGCCGCGAAGGCCGCGCACCAGCACGTGCTGCTGGTCTTCGGGGCCAACTGGTGCGACGATTGCCGCGCGCTGGACGCGGCCTTGAAGCGGCCGAACCAGGCCGAATGGCTGGCCGCCACCTTCAAGGTGATCAAGGTGGACGTGGGCAACTTCGACCGCAACCTGGACCTGGTCAAGCGCTACGGCAATCCGATCCAGAACGGCATCCCCGCTGCGGTGATCCTGTCTGCTGACGATCAGGTGCTGTTTGCCACCCGTGCCGGCGAGCTGTCGAATGCGCGGCAGATGAACGAAGAAGGCATTGCGCAGTTCTTCAAGCGGGCGCTGGCCATGTCCAACATCGGCCAGTGAAGGGCGCCCGGCTTGCCCGATCTGTGCGGTGGCGCACGGCAAGCCAGGCTTCGGGTGGCGATGATCTCAGGCGTGAAGTCTCCGAGATCAAGGACACCCCATGCCTCACGTCACCACCAGCGACCACACCCAGTTGTACGTCAAGGACTGGGGAGAGGGGCGCCCCGTCATCCTGATCCATGGCTGGCCTTTGACGGCCGACAGCTGGGACGACCAGGCCATGGCGATCGCGGCTGCAGGCTACCGTGCCATCGCCTATGACCGGCGCGGCTTCGGGCGTTCATCTCAGCCCTGGATGGGCCATGACTACGACACGCTGACCGACGACCTGGCCGCCGTGATCACGCAAACAGAGGCCCGAGATGCCGTGCTGGTGGGCTTCTCGATGGGCGGCGGTGAGGTGGCGCGCTACATGTCTCGCCATGGCAGCAGGTCGGTCGTCAAGGCGGCGCTGATCTCATCTGTGCTGCCCTTCATGCTGAAGACCACAGACAACCCGCAGGGCACGCCGCAAGGCGTCTTCGACGAGATGGCCCAGGCCATCCAGGTCGACCGCGCGGCCTTCTTCGCCAGCTTCTTTCGCGACTTCTTTGGTGTGAGCAGGAACGCCCATGCCGTGGGCGAAGAGACCGTGGAGTGGGCGCGCAGCCAGGCCATGCAGGCCAGCCTGAGGGCCACACTGGCTTGTGCCCGGTCTTTTGCCACGACGGACTTCCGCGATGACCTCCAGGCCTTCAAGGTGCCCACGCTCATCATCCACGGCACGCAGGACCAGACCGTGCCCATCGAGCTGTCTGCGCGCGTGGCGGTCAAGGGCATAGCCCACGCCACCTTGATCGAATACGAAGGCGCGCCGCACGGCTTGTTCGCCACGGACAAGGCACGCCTGACGCAGGACCTGCTGGCCTTCCTGGCCGCGTGACGCCAAGGCCAGCCTGGCGCGCAGGCTGAATCACATGTGCTTACATGTAATGTGCAAAGTGCACATATAGTGTTTGGGTCACTCACCAACGACCACTGAGGACCCCAGATGACACACCGCCCATTTCTGTTTGCCACCTCGCTCATGTTCATCGGCGCCGCCGGCGTGTGCACCTCCACGCAGGCTGCCACCACCGTGCAAATCGGCAGCAGCGGCAAGACCTTCGCCTCATCGGCAGCGCAATGCGCCATCAACCCGGCCACCGGCGTGAACACGCCCAAGGTGCAGGCCGGCCTGTTCAACCCCACTTTGCATGCAGAGGCTGTGGTTCGGCTCAACGGGGTCAAACTGCAAGAACTCCAGGCCGCCACGCCGGTGGCCGATGTGTGGCTGGCCGATGGCAGCAATGCAGTCACCGTGGCCTTGAGCAAGAAGGTGAGCGACACCTACGTCTTTGCTGTCGTCAGCGGCCAGTGCAACCTGCCGGCCACGCCAGGCAACTACTACAGCGCCGACGGCAGCCTGGAATATGCCGCCAGCGGCAAGTCCTACCTGACGGTGGCACCTGCCTGCGCACTGAACCCTGCCACCGGCCTGACGCAGCCTTTCGTCAACCTGTTCGACAACGGCAGCTTCTTGCTCAATGTCTCGGTCAATGGCGTCGCGCTGACGCAGTTGAGCGCCCTCAGGCCGCACGCCGTGGTCTTCCTGCGCGCCGGGCAAAACGTCGTCACTGCGGCCAATGGCGCCTTGTCCACCGACACGTTTGTGCGTGACGGTGGCACAGGGTCCTGCGTTCTGCCTTGAAGCGGTGGGGGCCCAGGCCCCTTACTTCTTCTTTTTCATCCGGTCTGACGTGGTCGCCAGCGTGGCCACAGCACCACCAGGCACCGCTTCGGGGTTGGCCAGAGGTTTGGCCTTCTTGGGCTTCTTCGCTTCCTTGTTGCCGTGCTTCTTGTCTGCCATGGGCGTCTCCAGAACGTGGGTGGTGGGTGGATGGATGGGGCGGACGCCGGTGAGGCGGACCCCGGACCCGACTGTTGGGCTTTCGCCGCCTGCCAGTCTGTTGGCCACCGCACACAGTTCCACCCCTGTGGCCCGAAGACTTGCTCAGGCCTCTGCGTTGGCCTTGCCGCTCAGCCTGAACAAGGACACCGCCTGCACGAGTTGCTGGGCCTGTACCTTCAGACTTTCAGCGGCGGCTGCGCTTTCTTCCACCAGGGCGGCGTTTTGCTGCGTGACCTGGTCCATCTGGGAGACCGCTTCGCCCACTTGGCCGACGCCGTCGCTTTGCTCGCCGCTGGCCTTGCTGATCTCCGCCATGATGGTGGCCACGCGCTGGATGGCCTGGACGATCTCGTCCATCGTCACCCCGGCCTGGTCCACCAGCCTGGAGCCCTGCTCCACCCGCGCCACACTGGTCGAGATGAGTGTCTTGATCTCCTTGGCCGCCTCTGCCGAGCGCTGAGCCAGGCTGCGCACCTCGCTGGCCACGACGGCAAAGCCGCGACCCTGGTCGCCCGCGCGTGCCGCTTCAACTGCGGCATTCAAGGCCAGGATGTTGGTCTGGAAAGCGATGCCGTCGATGACGCCGATGATGTCGGCAATCTTCTTCGAAGAATCGTTGATGCCGTTCATCGTGCTCACCACCTCGGCCACGACGGACCCGCCCTTGAGGGCCACTGCAGATGCCCCCAGGGCAAGGTGGTTGGCCTGCTTCGCGTTGTCGGCGGTGTGGCGCACGGTGGCGCCCAGTTGCTCCATGGATGCGGCTGCTTCTTGCAGGCTGGTGGCCTGCTCTTCGGTACGCTGGCTCAGGTCCAGGTTGCCCTGGGCGATCTGGGTGCTGGCGGTGGCGATGCTTTCGGCTGAAGTTTTGACCTGACCAATCAAGCCAACCAGCTGGTCGCGCATGGCACCCATGGAGGCCAGCACGCTGCCGGTGGGGGCCGCGTCGGCGCCAGAGACTGGGCGCAGGTCGCCTTGTGCCACGCGCTGCGCGGCGCTGCCGAGGTCTGCCGGCTCTCCACCCAGGGAGGCCATCATGCGTCGGGTGATCAGCCACCCCACCGTGATGGCAAACAAGGTGGCGAAGGCGCTGATGGCCATCAGTTCGCTGCGTTGGGTGGTGTAGGTGCTGAACGCAAGCTGCACATCGCGCTTGGCCCGCACATCTCCATAGCTGATGTAGGCCTTGGCAGCGGTCAGCAGGGCGGCCAGCAAGGGCCTGCAATCGGTGTTCATCTTGTCGATGGCTTCGTCATGCTGGCCTGATGAGGCCAGCCGGACGATGGCCTCGGCGACTGGACGGTACTGGGCCTCGACCTTGTCGATCTCGTCCACCAAAGCGCGATCACGGTCGCTTGCATCGGGTGCATGGGCGGCCTCGTCTTTCAGCGCCTTGAGCTTGGTCGCCAGCTCTTCATTTGCCTGGACCGCCATGGCCTTGGCCGCCTGGCGATCGGCGTCCGTCCTGACCAGAACCATGTCACGCACGCCAATGGCGCGGCGGTTGGCCATGATGCGCACGTCGGTGGCCAGGTCCTGGCGATCGGCCACCCCATTCACGTAGCCGGACAGCCGGTCGTTGGCGTCACTCAGCCCGTGCAAGGCAAAGAGGCTGACCAGCAGCACCAGCGCGGCCAGTGAACCGAATGAAAGTGACAGCTGCTGCTTGACGGAAAGGGGGGTCATCTTCTGAGCTCCAGGCGGAAATGGGGTGTTGTGGTCAGGGTGCCGTCTGCCTGCCCTCGTGTCCTATCGGCAGGCCCGCCCTGAAGTCCATGGAAATACCGCCTCACCCTGGTCAGGTGTGGCAGGTTGGCCGTTCCGGTCTGTTGTATGACCTGGTCGGTCTGTTGTTTGACCTTGTCGGTCTGGTCCTGCATCGGCAGCACCGCAGATGGGCCGTCGACATCGTCTCCGCCCGACGCCACAAAGAAGGGTTCGCTGCCGCACCGACCTGCAGGGCGCCTGCACCTACGCTGGACCGCGCGCAACGGCCAGCGTTTGAACCCCCACAACGATGCCCATGCTTGCCGATGCGCCAGGGCAGCGTGCCACGCCACATGAGGTGAGTCCGTGAATGACGTTGATCCATCGCCTGGCCAAGGCAGACAGGCCATGGTGATGCCCGTGCTTTTGACATCGATCCTGTCGATGGCCAAGACCAGCCTTGTGCCTGCGGATTCGCTGCTTCGGGGGCTGGAAATTGATGCCGCCGATCTGGAGATGCCCGACATGGTGGTCTCGCACCGAGATGCCACCACGGTGATCCGCCGGGCCATGAGGCTGATGCCGATGTCCGGGCTCGAATTTGGGCGGCACGCCAGGATCACGGAGCGTGGTGCCCTGGCTCTGGGGCAGCTGTCAGCGCCCACACTGGGCGATGCCATGAGCCTGTCCGTGCGCTTTGCCCAGAGTGCAGGCCACCTGCTCCACGTCAGGGAAGAAGTGGCGGCGGACGGGCACCACATGGTCGCCGAACCCTTTCCTGGCGATCAGGACTTGCAGCGCTTTCTGGTTGACCTGACGTTTTGCACCGCCGTCCAGATGCGGCGCCAGATCACCCTGGCCCAGTACACACCAGCCAAGGTGAGCTTCGTGTGCGAGGCCCTTGCCCCCGCCCAAACGCAGGCCTACGAGGACTTCTTTGGCTGCGCAGTCCATTTCGGCTGCATGCACAACGCACTGAGCACCCATCCTGAATGGCTGGGTTATGTGCTGCCTTGGGCCAATGTCACGGCCAGCCGCCTGTCTTTGCAGCTGCTGGCGCGAGAGGCCGAGCGACTTCAGTCGATGCCTGCGCTGGGCTTCAGCGTGGAGCGGGCCATCCGCCGGCGCCTGCCAGGCGTCGTTGAGCTGGCTCAGGTGGCCGCGTCACTCAACCTGAGTGAGCGCACCTTGCGCCGTCAGCTGGCGCAACTGGGGCTGAGCTACCGCCAGTTGCTGGACGAAAGCCGCAAGTCGCGGGCCTTCGACCTGATGACGGCCGGCCACCGGTCCATCGCCGACATCGCCGCGGCCACAGGCTTTGCCGATGCGCGGGCCTTCACGCGTGCCTTCAAGCGCTGGACGGGGCGTCCCCCTTCTCATGTGCGAGCCGACGTGGCCGCGACCGGGCTGGACAAGCTGACGGGGCTGGCCTGAGGGCGCGGCCACCCTGCGGCCGGGTTCTGCAAACCATCCCTAATTTGAGGCGGGCTGCCCCCTAATTCCTGCCATTCCAGTTCCGTGGCGGTGGCGCTAGATTCTGGTCATGCCAGCAGGCAGATCGGCAAGCCATTTCAAATTGGGGAAATCATGTCCAGGAATCCATACAAGGGCGGCAGCCTTGAAAATGCATGGAATGCAGGTTTCGTGCAGGCTTATATATTCGACGCATCCAGATCCAATCTCAGTGGCGGGCCTTCGGGCGGCGATGCGCCCAAGGTGCTTGCACCCGAACAGTTGACCGCCTGGGAGGAGGGGCGCTGCGTGGGGCAGGCCATGGCAGAAAATGGCATTGTGGTGGTGAAGGAGCACGTCATCAGCATACCCAGAACCACCGTCCGTGAAACCATCAAGATGGGCGTTGGCGTGGCCGTCGGCAAATTCATATTTCGACCTGTCTTGAATTTCTTTCAATTCAAAACAACGCCACTGGTGGGCATTGTGAAGGCCCTGGTCTTCGATGTGGAAAGGGGCCCCCTGGTGGGCAATTTGAGTGGCCCTGGCTTTGGCCAGGTGGCGTCCTTGCTGAAGGACTTCGGGATGGCGAGCTCATTTCAGCTGTTCATGTCGGTGGTCATCACCAACATACCGGGCCAGATGAAATGGCAATTCGGCCCCATCTTCGCCGACCCGGAACGCGCATTCATGGACGCGGCCAGACAACACCCCCGGGCGTCCACTTACGTCATCCGATTCAACAGCGCAAATCCGGAAGGGGTGGACCTGATGAGCCTGGATGGCGCCAGCGTCAATTGATTGGCATGGCCCTGCCTCCAGGCGAAATGGGGCAGGTCAGGGCAGCTCGGGGCGGGTGAGGGTTTGCGCGGGCGGGGAATGCCCGAGGCCTTGAGGCCAATACATTGGTCACTGCGGCCATAGCCGGGCCTGGCGCCGATGCCTAGCATGGCGACCATCTGACGATGGAGACCCTCCCATGAAAAACAAAGCCAGCGACCGCCGCATCTTCGTGCT
>CANBQJ010000080.1 GCA_947371645.1 Burkholderiales bacterium
GGCCGCGCGGCAAGGCCCTGGGCGGCAGCAGTTCGATCAACGCCATGCTCTACACGCGCGGGCACCCGTCTGACTACGACGACTGGGCGGCCCTGGGCAACGCAGGCTGGTCTCACGCCGATGTCCTGCCTTACTTCAAGCGGTCCGAAGGCTGGCAGGGCGGCGCCACGAGCAGCCACGGCGAAGGCGGCCCGCTGAGCGTCTGCGAGTTGGGTGAGGTCAACCCGGTGAGCGTGGCCGCACGGGAAGCAGGGTGCGAAGCGGGCTACCCCCTCAACGACGACTTCAATGGCCCGCAACAGGAGGGCTGGGGCTGGTACCAGATGACGCGCCGCCAGGGCCAACGCTGCAGCGCGGCCAAGGCCTTTCTGGAGCCAGTGCGCCAGCGCCGAAACCTCCAGGTCTTTGTCCGCTCGATGGCCACGCGCATCCGCCTGGATGGGCAACGCGCCACAGGTGTCGAACTCATCCAGGATGGCCAGAGCCTGACCCTGCGCGCGTCCAGAGAGGTCATCGTCAGTGCCGGGGCGATCGGTTCGCCTCAACTGCTGATGCTGTCGGGCATCGGTCATGGCCCGGAGTTGAAACAGGCTGGTGTGCAGCCCCGCCATGAACTGCCGGGTGTGGGCAAGCACCTGCTGGATCACCTGGATGTGATGGTGCAGCACCGGTGCGCGTCCAAGATGACCCATGGCGTGGCCCCGGGCATGGCACCACGCGCCCTCAAGGCACTGTGGGACTACAACGTTCACCGCAAGGGCATGCTGTGCAACGGCCCAGTAGAAGTGGGCGGCTTCTTGAAGACGTCTGCCGACCTGGCCCGCCCGGATGTGCAGCTCCAGTTCATTCCTGCCTACATGCGCGAGCACGGCGCCAGACATGTGATGGGGTATGGCCTCACCTTGCACGTGTGCCAACTCCGGCCCTGGAGCGAAGGCGACATCCGACTGGCTTCCCCGAAGGCCGATGTCGCACCCCGCATTCGAGCCCGCTACCTGAGCGACCCGCGCGACCTGCCCGTCCTCATCAAAGGCCTGCGCATGTGCCGCCACATCCTGTCGATGCCTGCGCTTCATGCGCACTGCGGCCAGGAAGTGCTGCCGGGGCCCGCTGCACAGAGCGACGAGGCCATCGAAACGCACATCCGCGCCCAGGCCGAGACGATCTACCACCCTGTAGGGACCTGCAAGATGGGCCACGACCCCATGGCCGTGGTCGACGGCCAGTTGCGCGTACATGGCCTGAGCGGCCTGCGGGTGGTGGATGCTTCCATCATGCCCACCCTGATTGGCGGCAACACCAATGCGCCCACCATCATGATCGCCGAGAAGGCATCTGACCTCATCCTGGAGCATGCCCCGACGTGACCGACCCTCAGGACCCCACCATCATCGTGGGCGCTGGTCTGGCCGGGTTGGTGGCCAGCCTGGAACTGCTGGACAGGGGCCACGCCGTGGTCTTGCTGGACCGTGGCGAACCCGAGCGCCTGGGTGGCCTGGGCCTGCATGCCTTCGGCGGCATGCTGCTGGTGGACACGCCCTTGCAGCGCCTCAACCGCATCCACGACAGCACCGAACTGGCCTTGTCGGACTGGTTGCGCTTTGCAGCGTTCCAGCCTGACGACGCATGGCCGCGGCGATGGGCGGAGCGCTATGTGGAGCGCTGTGTGCCCGATGTCTACGAGTGGCTGGGCCGGCGTGGCCTGCGCTTCGTGCCCGCCGTGCAATGGGTTGAACGCGGATGGATGACGCCGGGCAATTCGGTGCCCCGCTACCACGTGCTGTGGGGCACCTCGCGCCACATGATGACCACCTTGCTCAAGACCTTGCACCACCACCCCCATCGCCGCCGCTTGCAGTTGCTCACCCGCCACCGGGTGGACGGGTTGACCTGGCACGGCGATCGTGTGGGGGGCTGCACGGGCATGGATGAAGCGCACGGCCAGCCCTTCTCGTTGACGGGCCGCGCGGTGATCGTGGCCACCGGCGGCATCACGGGTGACCTGGCGCGCGTGCGGCGGCACTGGCCCGCCGAATGGGGCCACGCGCCCGCCACCCTGTTGAACGGCTCGCACCCCTCTGCCGATGGCCGCATGCACGATGCGGTGGCCTCAGGGGGTGGCAAGGTCACCCACCTCGACCAGATGTGGAACTACGCCGCCGGGGTGCGGCACCCCGCACCGCACTTTGCCGGCCATGGCCTGAGCCTGATCCCGGCGCGGTCGGCGTTGTGGCTGGACCCGGACGGCCATCGCATCGGGCCCGTGCCCTTCGTGACCGGCTTCGACACCTTTGACATGGTGGCCCAGATTGCCCGCGAAGGCTGGCCATGGACCTGGCAGGTGCTCAACCGGCGCATTGCCCGCAAAGAGCTGGCGGCTTCAGGGGCCGACCACAACCCGCACATCCGTGACCGGCGCCTGCTGGCGTTTGCAAGCCAGATGCTGTGGGGCAACGACGACCTGATCGACGAGCTGCTGGCGCATTGCCCCGATGTGGTCCAGGGCAGGACGCTGGCGGAACTGGCCGACCGCATGAATGCCATCGATGGCGGCACGCGCATCCAGGCCAGCACCCTGCGGCAGGAGATCGAGCCCTATGACGCCCAGATCCGCCGGGGCCCACGCCTGCACAACGACGACCAGCTGCGGCGCATCGAGCACCTGCGCAGGTGGTTGGGAGACCGCATGCGCACCTGCGCCTACCAGCCCATCCTGGACCCCGACGCCGGCCCCCTGATCGCCATCCGTTGCCAGCTCCTGACGCGCAAGTCGACCGGCGGCATCCAGACCAACCTCCACAGCCAGGTGATGCGCGACGATGGCCAGGCCATCGCTGGGCTGTACGCTGTGGGAGAAGCGGCCGGCTTTGGCGGTGGGGGCAGCAATGGCCGCAAATCGCTGGAAGGCACCTTCCTGTCAGGCTGCCTGCTCACCGCCCAGGCGGCCGCCGCGTCCTTGTCTTGAACCGCCTCACGCACCATGCCCCAGCCCACCACCACGACCACCACCACGCTCAATGGCGCGCAGGCCATGATGCAAACGCTTGTGGACGCTGGCGTGAGCGTCTGCTTCACCAACCCAGGCACCTCGGAGATGCATTTCGTGGCGGCGCTGGATTCGCAGCCCCGCATGCGCGCGGTCTTGACGCTCTTCGAAGGTGTGGCCACGGGCGCGGCCGACGGCTATGCGCGCATGGCGGGCCGGCCTGCCGCCACGCTGCTGCACCTGGGTTGCGGCCTGGGCAATGGCCTGGCCAACCTGCACAACGCCCGCAAAGGCAAGGTGCCGGTGGTGAACATCGTGGGTGACCACGCCACCCACCATGTGCCCTTGGACGCGCAGCTGCAGTCCGACATCGAGACCGTGGCGCGCAATGTGTCGCCCTGGGTCAGGACGTCGACCCGCACGGCTCGGCTGTGCGAAGACGTCGCCGAGGCCGTGTCGGTGGCCCAGGGCCCGCCCGGGCAGGTGGCCACGCTGATCCTGCCTGCCGATGTGTCCTGGAGCCCGGGCGGCATCCCCGCCGCCCCACGTCCGCCGACCGCTCGCGACGTGGCCGACGAGGCCACCGTCTCGGCGCTGTCTGCCTTGTTGCGCGGCCCGGGCCCGGGCCGTGTGGCCTTGTTGCTCGGCGCTCAGGCCCTGCAAGGCCCCGCCTTGATGGCGGCCGCCCGCATCGCCGCCCACACCGGCGCGAGGCTGCTGGCCGAGGTCTTCCCCGCGCGCATGCAGCGCGGGGCCGGCCTGCCCAAGGTGGAACGGCTGGCCTATTTCGCCGAGCTGGCCAGCATCCAGCTGGCCGATCTGGAACACCTGATCCTGGTGGACGCCAAGGTGCCGGTGTCCTTCTTTGCCTATCCCGGCAAGTCTGGTGAACTGGTGCCCGACACCTGCCAGGTGCACGTGCTGGCCAGCCCCGCACAGGATGCCGAAGCCAGCTTGCAGCGCCTGGTACAGGCCCTGGGCGCCATCGCGGTGTCACCGCCGCTGCAGCCGCTCATGCGCCCTGCGGCGCCGCGCGGCCGCCTCTCCGCCGAGAAGGTCTGCAAAGCCATGGGGCACCACCTGCCCGAAGGCGCCATCGTGGTGGACGAGGCGCAGACGTCCGGCGTCATGCTGCCCCGCTACACCGCCGGCGCGCCCCAACACGACCTGTTGACGCTCACAGGTGGCGCCATCGGGCAGGGCCTGCCCAACGCGGTGGGCGCGGCCATCGCCTGCCCGGATCGCAAAGTGATCGCCCTGGTCGGCGATGGCTCGGCCATGTACACCATCCAGGCCTTGTGGACCATGGCCCGCGAAAAGCTGGACGTCCTCGCCATCGTGTTCAACAACCGCTCTTACGCGATCCTGAACATCGAGTTGCAAAGGGTGGGGGTGCAGCAGGCCGGCCGCCAGGCACGCGCGCAAGTGGACCTGCACAAGCCGGCTTTGGACTTCGTGCAGCTGGCCCAGGGCATGGGCGTGGGCGCCACCCGGGTCGGCACAACAGAAGAGCTCAACGCCGCGCTGGCCCGGGCCCTGCGCACGCCCGGGCCGCACCTGATCGAAGCGGTGGTGCCCCCGGCCGTGTCCAGGCTGAAGCTGAAGCTGCTGCCCCATGTCCTGGGTTCACTGGAGAGCCTGCCTCTGGGCTTGGCCAAACGGATCAAGCGCCTGATTGCGCCCTGAGTGCCTGGTGGCGCGCATGGCGCCTCCGCCTGGCCACAAGTACCTCAGCCGCTGGGCCACTCAGGCGCCGGCCTGGGGCAGCAGCTTGTGCAGGTTGAGGCTGATGACCTCAAAGCCCAGGGCCGCATACAGCGCCTGCGCGGCCACGTTGTGGCCAAACACATGCAGGCCGATGCTGTGCACCCGCAGTTCTGCGGCCAGGGCTTCAAACGACGCCAGCGCCCGCCGGGCATGGCCCTGGCGGCGGCTGGCTTCGTGCACATGGACGTCGTAGACAAAGGCTTCTCGCAAGCCCGCGCGCTCCGACAGGCCCACCCAGAGGCTGCCGACCGTGGCCAGAGACGACGGGTCCACGATGTGGAAGATGTGGTGCTGCGGCGTGGCCAGGCCTCGGGGCAGCAGCAGCTCGAACTCGCTCAGGGCGCGGTCGACGGCGCCGGCGGCCGGCCATCGGCCTGCGGCAACCTGGTCGCCCGCGTAACGGGTGACCGACGCCAGCTTGAAGCGGGTGAAATCGGCCTCGGTCATGGGCTTGAGCACGGGCTCGGCTGGCACGGGGTCTCCTTGGGGGCAGGCATGGATTGTCGGCCCTCACGCGGGCACTCAAGGCGAGCCGATCACGGCATCGACCATGGCCTGGGCTTCCTGCAGGATCGCCTGCACATGGGCCGGGCCGTGAAAGCTCTCGGCGTAGACCTTGTAGATGGGCTCGGTGCCCGAGGGCCGCGCCGCGAACCAGCCGCCGGCCGCACACACCTTGATGCCGCCGATGGGCGCGCCATTGCCCTGCGCACAGGTGAGGATGGCGTCGATTTTTTCTCCCGCCAGCTCGGTGGCGCTCAGGTGCTGTGGCAACAAGGCCGCCAGCCGCTGACGCTGCACCGGGGTGGCCGCGGCTTCCACCAGGGCGGACACCGGGCCGCCGTGCTCGGGCGCCAGCTGGGCGGCCAGTTCGGCGTAAAGCGCGGCGGGGTCGCGGCCCGTCACCGCCGTGATCTCGGCCGACAACAAGGCCGCCGCGATGCCGTCCTTGTCGGTGGTCCAGGCCGTGCCATCGCGCCGCAGGAAGCTGGCGCCCGCGCTCTCTTCGCCCGCAAAGCCCAGGCGGGCATCCAGCAGGCCGGTGGCAAACCACTTGAAGCCCACCGGCACCTCGTAGAGCTGGCGGCCCAGTTGTGCCGCCAGCCGGTCGATGAGCTGCGTGCTGACCACCGTTTTGCCGATGGCGGCCTGCGCGCCCCATTGCGGGCGGTGCCGAAACAGGTGGTGCATGGCCACGCACAGGTAGTGGTTGGGCGGCATCAGGCCTTGCGCGGGCGTGACGATGCCATGGCGGTCGTGGTCGGTGTCGCAGGCGAAGGCGATGTCGACGTGGTCCTTCATGGCGGTCAGGGCGATCAGGCGCTGCATGGCGTAGGGCGAAGACGGGTCCATGCGGATCTGCCCATCCCAGTCCAGGGTCATGAAGCCGAAGGCCGGGTCGATGGCCTCACTGACCACGCTGAGGTCGACCCGCCAGTGCTCGGCGATGGCCGCCCAGTAGTGCACGCCGGCACCACCCATGGGGTCCACACCCATGCGCACCTGGCTGTCGCGGATCGCCGCCATGTCGATGACCTGGTCCAGCTCGGCGACGTAGTGGGCGCGGAAGTCGTGGCGATGTGTGGTGGCCGCCGTCAAGGCCTGTGCGTGCGGCAGCTGATGCACGCCGGCCAGGTTGTGCGCCAGGTAGGCATTGGCAGCCGCCTCAATGCGGCCCGTGAGGCCCTCGCCTGCAGGGCCGCCGTGCGGTGGGTTGTACTTGAGGCCCCCGTCGCGGGGCGGGTTGTGCGATGGCGTGATGACGATGCCATCGGCCAGGCCCTGGCTGCCCTGCCCTCGCCCCGCCTTGAACAAGGGGCGGTTGTGGTTCACGATGGCGTGCGAGACCGCCGGGGTCGGTGTGGTCTCGTCGCCTGGCGCCAGCATGACATCGACGCCATTGGCCGCCAGCACCTGCAGCGCGCTGATGCAGGCCGGCGCAGACAGCGCGTGGGTGTCGACACCCATGTACAAGGGCCCCGTGATGCCCTGTGCGCGGCGCTGATCGCAGATGGCCTGCGTGATGGCCAGCACGTGCCAGGCGTTGAAAGACACATCGAAGGCCGAGCCGCGGTGGCCCGAGGTGCCGAAGGCCACGCGCTGCGCGGCCACCGTCGGATCAGGCTGCTGCGCCCAGTAGGCCGCGACCAACTGGTCCACATCAATGAGCGGGGCGGCGGTCGCGGGCAGGCCGGCAAGAGGACTGGTGTGCATGGGCGGGCGCCACGGTGGGCGAGTCAAGTCAGCGTGAGGGTGGGGCGATGCCAAGTTGAGGCCACGGCCGCCCGTGGTCTGTTCGATGCCGCACCACCGGCGTGTGCCTTGCCGCACAGACGACCGGCACCGCGCATGCCCCACTGCCCACATGCACAGCGCCCCGCCACCGCCCCTCTCGCCGCTTTCGTCCGACCTGCTCTACAAGATCGACGCTTGCTGGCGCGCCGCCAATTACCTGT
The DNA here is from genome assembly GCA_947371645.1 of Burkholderiales bacterium. The sequence goes on from CANBQJ010000080.1 coordinate 7,210, forward strand.
CGGTGGGGCAGCTCTACCTGTTTGACAACCCGCTGCTGCGGGAGCCTTTGCGCATGGCCCACATCAAGCCGCTGGTGGTGGGCCACTGGGGCACGGTGCCGGGGCAGAACTTCATCTATCTGCACCTGAACCGCGCCATCGTGCAGCACGACTTGAACATGCTCTACATATCAGGGCCAGGCCATGGCGGCGCCGCCGTGGTCGCCAATGTGTACATGGAAGGCACATGGAGCGAGGTCTACCCCGAGGTGACCCAGGACCTGGCCGGCATGAAGCAGCTGTTCAAGCAGTTTTCGTTTCCGGGCGGCATCTCCAGCCACGTCGCACCCACCACGCCGGGCTCCATCCACGAAGGGGGTGAGCTGGGCTATTCGCTCAGCCATGCCTTTGGCGCGGTGTTCGACAACCCTGACCTGATCGCCGCCTGCGTGATCGGCGACGGCGAGGCCGAGACCGGCCCCCTGGCCACGGCCTGGCAGGCCAACAAGCTGCTGGACGCCGCCACCGATGGCGCGGTGCTGCCCATCCTGCACCTCAATGGCTTCAAGATCAGCAACCCGACCCTGCTGGCCCGCATCGGCCACGAAGACCTGGAACACTTCTTCCTGGGCTGCGGCTGGACGCCGATCTTCGTGGAGGGCGACGACCCCTTGACCATGCACCAGCTCATGGCCGCCGCCACCGACCAGGCCATCGCCAGCATCCAGCAGATCCAGCGTGACGCCCGACAGGCCGACGCGCACCCTCAGGGCGGACCGGGCGCCACCGGCCGGCCGCGCTGGCCCATGATCGTGCTGCGCTCGCCCAAGGGCTGGACCGGCCCCCAGGTGGTGGACGGCGTGCAGATCGAGAACACCTTCCGCTCGCACCAGGTGCCCATCCTGGTCAGCCCCGACTTCCCGGATCACCTGCCCCTGCTGGAAGCCTGGATGCGGCGCTACAAGCCTGAAGAGCTCTTCGACGCGGAAGGCCGCCTGCTGCCTGAACTGGCCGCGCTGGCGCCGCAGGGCGTGCGCCGCATGGGTGCCAACCCCCATGCCAATGGCGGCCAGCTCTTGCGGCCTTTGCAGCTGCCCGACTTCCGCCAGCATGCGGTGCCCGTGACGACGCCGGGGGGCTCAACAGGGCAGGACACCCTGGTGCTGGGCGGCTTCTTGCGCGATGTCGTCCGGCTCAACCAGGGCACGCGCAACTTCCGCATCTTCGGGCCGGACGAGACGGTCTCCAACCTGCTGGGCGCGGTGTTCGAGGTGACCAGCCGTCAGTGGGATGCCGAGACCCTGGACAACGACGAGTTCCTGCAAAGTCGCGGCCTGGTGCTGGACTCGATGCTCAGCGAACACCAGTGCCAAGGCTGGCTGGAAGGCTACCTGCTGACCGGCCGTCATGGCCTGTTCAACAGCTACGAGGCCTTCATCCGCATCGTCGATTCGATGTTCAGCCAGCATGCCAAGTGGCTCAAGGTGACGCGCGAACTGCCGTGGCGCCGGCCCATTGCCTCGCTGAACTACCTGCTGACATCGCACGTCTGGCAACAGGACCACAACGGCTTCACCCACCAGGACCCGGGCTTCATCGACCACGTGGTCAACAAGAAGGCCGACATCGTGCGCGTCTACCTGCCGCCCGATGCCAACTGCCTGCTCTCGGTGACCGACCACTGCCTGCGCAGCATGAACTGCGTCAACGTGGTGATCGCCAGCAAGCACGCGATGCCGCAGTGGTTGGACATGGACCAGGCCGTGGCGCACTGCGCCGCAGGCATCGGCCTCTGGGCCTGGGCCAGCAACGCGCAAGGCAGCGAGCCCGACATCGTGATGGCCTGCTGCGGCGACACGCCGACGCTGGAGGTCCTGGCGGCCACGTCCATGCTGCGCGAGCACCTGCCGGCCGTGAAGGTGCGCGTCATCAACGTGGTGGACCTGATGCGGATGCAGCCGGCCCACGTGCATCCCCATGGCCTCAACGACGCCGATTTCAATGCGCTGTTCACCCTGGACAAGCCTGTGGTCTTCGCGTTTCACGGCTACCCCTCGCTGGTGCACGGGCTCACCTGGGGCCGGCACAACCGGCAGTGGCACGTCCATGGCTACGAGGAAGAAGGCACGATCACCACGGCCTTTGACATGCGCGTGCAAAACAAGCTGGACCGCTTCCACCTGGTGCTCGCAGCGCTGGACTGTCTGCCTCGGCTGGGCAGCCGGGGCGACGCGCTCCGGCAGATGTGCCAGGCCAGGCTGATCGCGCACAAGGTCTACATCGATCAGCATGGCCAGGACCTGCCCGAGGTGCGCGACTGGCGCTGGGGCCAGGCCACGGTGCCGTCGGCATGAGCACTGCGGCCGAGCTCACCTCGACCGCGCGGGCCATGGTCGCGCCGGGCAAGGGCCTGCTGGCGATGGACGAAAGCCCCGGCACCTGCAACCGGCGCTTCGCCAGTGCGGGCATTGCACAGACGCCGGAGATGCGCCGCGACTACCGCGAGTTGCTGCTGAGCGCGCCCGGCCTGAGCGAAGCCATCAGCGGCGTGATCCTGTGTGAGGAGACGCTTCACCAGGCACTGTCCAGCGGCAGGACATTTGCCCAGGGCGCGGCCGATGCCGGCCTGATCGCCGGCATCAAGGTGGACAGCGGCGTCCAGCCCCTGGCCGCAAGCGTGGGCGAGCACGTGACGGAAGGACTGGACGGGCTGCGCGAACGCCTGCAGGCCTACCGCCAGCTGGGTGCGCGGTTTGCCAAGTGGCGCGGCGTGTTCACGGTGGCCGACATGCGGCTGCCCAGCAGGGCCTGCGTGGCCGCCAATGCCCATGCCCTGGCCCGCTATGCCGCCTTGTGCCAGGAAGCCGGGCTGGTGCCGGTGGTAGAGCCCGAGGTGCTGATGGACGGCGCGCACACCCTGGCCCGCTGCCAGGAGGTCACCGAAGCGGTGCTGCGCCGCGTGTTCAGTCAGCTCAGCCAACAAGGCGTGCTGCTGGAGGCCATGGTGCTCAAGCCCAACATGGTGGTGAGCGGCCTGGCCTGCCCCATCCAGGCCAGCGCACAGGAGGTGGCCGAGGCCACGCGCCAGTGTCTGCGGCGCGTGGTGCCTGCGGCGGTGCCTGGCATCGCCTTCCTGTCGGGTGGACAGACCGGCGAGCTGGCCAGCCTCAGGTTGAACGCCATGCAGGCCACACCCGACGGGCAGGGCCTGCCCTGGCCGCTGTCGTTCTCGTTCGCGCGCGCGCTGCAGCACCCGGCACTGGAGATCTGGGCGGGCCAGGCGCAACAGCGCCACGCGGCCCAGCAGGCCTTGCTGCACCGCACAAGGTGCAGCGCCGCCGCCTTGCGCGGCCAGTACAGCGCGGCCATGGAGCCCGCATGAGCGCGCCCCTGCAGGTCTACTTCATCCGCCATGGCGAGACCGCCTGGTCGCTCACGGGCCAGCACACCGGCCGCACCGACCTGCCGTTGACACCGCATGGCGAGGCGATGGCGCGCCGGCTGGCGTCAACCTTCCGGGGCATGGCCTTTGCCCATGTGCTGAGCAGCCCGCGGCTGCGCGCACGCACCACCTGCGAGCTGGCGGGCCTGGGTGCCCAGGCCCAGACCGAGGCGTCGCTGGCCGAGTGGGACTATGGTGAGTACGAGGGCCTGCGCACCGCCGAGATCCGCCAGCGCCACCCCCACTGGAACGTGTGGACCAACGGCTGCCCGGGCGGCGAGATGCCCGCCGACGCCAGCGCGCGCGCAGACCAGCTCATTGCCCGCCTGCGCGCGATGAGCGGCAAGGTCGCGCTGTTCTCTCATGGGCAGTTCGGGCGCGTGCTGGCCGCCAGGTGGATAGGCCTGCCGGCGGCGCAAGGGCAGCACTTCGCCATCGACCCCGCCACCATCGGCATCCTGGGCCACGAGGCCGACCACCCGCTGAGGCCCGTCATCGCCTTGTGGAACGCGACCGCGCTGGGCGCTGTGCCCGAGCAGGCCTGAGGCCTGAACAGGCGCCAGACGGCTCGGTCGGCCTCAGTCGGCTTGCGGCACCTGCACGGCCACACGGCTGTGCACGCTCATGTGCGGCACCAACCAGGCCACCCACATGGCCAGCAGCATGCAGACCACCACCACCCACTGGCTTTGGTGGATGGCGTCCACCAAAGCCAGGCGGGCGCCGTTCAGCAAGGCCACCGGGTCCTGCCCGGCCAGACGCACGGCCTGCTCGAACTTTCGGGCCAGTGCGGGGTTGACCAGGATCTGCGGATCGCCCAACCAGGATCCCCAGGACGCGCCAGTCTGCCCGGCCAGCATCTCGCCCACGCCCAGGCGATAGCGGTGCGACACCATCACGCCGACCAGGGCCGTGCCCAGCATGCCGCCCATCATGCGTGTCGACTGCAACATGGCCGTGGCCACACCCAGTTGCGTGCGTGCCGCGCTGGCTTGCGCGAACAAGGTCAGGTTGGGCAGCAAGACGCCGATGCCGATGCCGCCCGCCATCATGGCCAGGACGACCAGGGTGTGCGAGGTGGTGGCCGTGGTCTGCGTGAGGGCGAAGGCCGCCACCCAGAACCAGGCCAGCCCCACGTACAGCATCAGCTTGGGCCTGGACAGGCGGGTCACGATGCGGCCATTGACGATGCTGCCCACCGTGATGAACACCGCCAGAGGCGTCACCAGCAAACCCGCTGCGTTGGGCGACAGGCCGAAGCCACCCTGGAACATCAGGGGCGTGTAGTACATCACCGCGAACAGGCAAAAGCCCATCAACAACGACAGGCCGAACAAGGGCCCGAGCGCAGGGTTGGTGATCATGCCCAGGGGCAGGATGGGGTTGTCGCAGCGGCGCTCCCACCACACCAGCGCGCAGACGCTGCCCACGGCCAGCAGGCCCAGCGCCAGCAGCCAGGCCGCAGGCTTGCCTTGGGGCAGCCACTCCATCAGCAGCTGCAGGCTGCCCAGCGTCAAGGCCAGCAACAGGGCGCCAGGCTTGTCCAGGCGGGCGGGCGGGTGCGCGGCGTGGCGGATGCGGGGCAGGTACAAGGCCACGAAGCCCAGGCTCAAGAGGCCCACGGGCAGGTTGACGAAGAAGACCCAGCGCCAGCTCCAGTATTCGGTGAGGTAGCCACCCAGGGAGGGGCCGAAGGCATTGGCCAGACCAAAGCTGGTGCTGAAGAGCACCTGCCAGCGCAAGCGCTGCCGGGCATCCGGAAAGAGGTCGGGGATGCACGCAAAGGAGGTGGCCACCAGCATGCCCCCGCCGATGCCCTGCACGCCGCGCGCCAGCACGAGCTGCAGCATGGTCTGGGCCATGCCGCACAGCATCGACGCCAGGGTGAACAGGACGATGGCCACCAGCACAAAGGGCTTGCGGCCGTGGTCGTCGCCCAGCTTGCCGAAGATGGGCACGGTGATGACCGACGTCAGCAGGTAGGAGGTGCCGACCCAGGCGTAGAGGTCGAAGCCCTTGAGTTCGGCCACGACGGTGGGCAAGGCCGTGCCGATGACGGTCTGGTCCAGTGCCACCATGACGAGCACGAAGCACAGGCCCAGCAGGGCCAGCAAGGTGTCCCGAAAGCCACGTGTGGCCTGCTCATCTCTGTCCATGGCGCAAGCATACCGGGGCCTGTGGCCGGTCAGGCCGCCGCACCGAACACGGCGCCTGCTGCAGCGGTCACGGCCATGGCCAGCGCGCCCCAGAAGGCGACCCGCCAGGTGCCCGGCCACAAGCCGGCACCACCGGCCTGGGCCGCCAGCGCACCCAGACCGGCCAGAAAGGCCAGCGAAGCCAGGGTGACCCACACCATCAGCCGCCCGGGCGAGGCCATGAGCACGACGGCGATGGGCAGCATCGCGCCCACCGAGAAACTGGCCGCAGAGGCCAGTGCAGCCTGGATGGGGCGCGCGGCGGTGGTTTCGGACATGCCCAGCTCGTCGCGGGCATGGGCCCCCAGCGCGTCATGGGCCATCAGCTGGTCGGCCACCTGATCGGCCAGGGCGTGGTCCAGCCCCCGACCCACATAGATGCCCGCCAGCTCACGCCGTTCGCCCTCGGGGTCGCGGGCCAGTTCGGTGCTTTCCTGCGCCAGGTCGGCGTGCTCGGTGTCGGCCTGAGAGTGCACGGACACGAACTCCCCCGCCGCCATCGACATGGCACCCGCGATCAGGCCCGAGACGCTGGTGAGCAAGAGGGTGCGGTGCTCGGCACCCGCCGCGGCCACGCCCAGCACCAGGCTGGCGGTCGACACGATGCCGTCGTTGGCACCCAGGACCGCGGCGCGCAGCCAGCCGATGCGGCTGCTGCGGTGACGCTCGGTGTGGCGGCGGCGCACGTGCGGTTCAGGAAGGGCTCAGGGGGACTCAGGTGGGCCTGAGCCTCAAACGGCCAGGGCCTCCAGGGCCACCTTGCCCGCTTTCAGCCGTTTCGCTGTCAAAGAGGCGATCAACATCTTGTTCATGAGGGGTCTCCTGAAGCCGGCCTCAGCCCGTGCTGGTGTCGATGGTCTTGCGCAGGTGTGCGGTGGCCGCGCTGACGCTGGCTTCGAACTCCTTCCAGCGTGCCGCGCTGGCCTGCTTGAGCTCGGTGAGCTTGGCCTCGGCCGTCTTCACGTCGCCCTGCAGCGAAGTCACCTGCACCTGGATCCTGGCCTTGGCATCGGCGCTGGCGGCAGCGGCCTTCTTCTCCAGCTCACCCAACTTGGCTTTGCCCTTGGCGATGTCCTTGTCGGCCGCCTCGACGAACTGGTCGCGCCTGCTGTTGTCCGTGGCGTAGGTGAACTCGGGCATCGCCTTGATCGTGTCCTTGGTGGAGCCCGGCAGCACGAGCTTGCCCGCCTTGTCCTGGATCTGGGTGACGGGGATCGCCACGTCGTGCCGGCCGATGCCCACAAAGCCACCGGCACCCAAAATCACGAGGGACACGTTCTTGTCCGGCGAGATGATCAGGTCTTCGACCTTGCCCACCTTCTGGCCGGCATCGTTGTAGACCGACTTGCCCAGCAGCGTCTTCTTCACGCTCCAGCCCATGGCGATGCGCGTGGAATCGGTGGCGGTGGCGGTGGCGTCGACCGTGGTGCTCGCACCGGCCACCTGGGCCTCCACGGGCCCCGACGTGTAGAGCGCGCCGATGGCGGTCAGCATGGCGAGCGCCAGAACGAACAGGTTCCTCTTCATGGTTCAACGTCCTTGTGTGTGGCGGCCACCTGGCCGCAGGTGTCAGCTGTCAGCTCAGGCAACTTGTAAGGGCATCGCGGTGGCCCGTCTGTGCGGCACCGCACGCCAGCGCTGGCTCAGCGCGCGCCCTTGTGGTCCTTCTGGCCATCGTTCTTGTGGCGGCCCAGCACCTCGACCGGCTCCGTGGGTTTGGGTTGCCGCTGGGGTGGTGTCGATGTGGGGGCATGCCCCGCCTGGGGTGCCGACACCGGGCCTTGCGTCTTCTTGCTCATGTCCATCTCCATCCAGTTGATGGCGACCAGCGTACGCACGACGGGCCCGGCCGACCGTGCGCCACCGAACATGCCCGAGCACCGTGCTCACCGTGCCCACGGTGCCGTACAGGCCGATCGCGTTCGCTGCCGCACAGACCGGGCGGGCACGGCGGCTCAGTCTCGTCCTTCCTCAACGAAACGGAGTCGACACCATGAAGACGGATTCGCAACTGCAGCAAGACGTGATGGCCGAACTGAAGTGGGAGCCTGCCGTGCATGCCGCGCAGATCGGCGTCGAAGTGAAGGACGGCGTGGTGACCCTGGCTGGCGAAG
>CANBQJ010000081.1 GCA_947371645.1 Burkholderiales bacterium
ATGCCCTGGTGGGGCTACCAGGCCGATTACGCCGAAGTGACGACTGCCGATGACGACGAGCCGTCTCCGCCGCCAGCCCTGTTCAGGCGCACGCTGCACAACCTGGTGGACACGCGCCTGATGATGGCCTATGCCCGCTCGCTGGCCGAACATGGCGACGTCGACAAGGCGCGCTACGTGGTGGCTCGGCTGCGCGAGTTCCACAACCCGGCGAGCAAGGCCTTCCTGGCGGCGTGCCCCGCCGCCACGGCAGGCTCGCCTGTTCCGGCCGGGCAGTTGGCGTCTGCTTCGGCAGACAAGCTGCCCTTCCAGTGCAGCCCGCCCACGGGCCACTACACCTGGCGGGACGTGTTGCCGCGGCCCTGATCAGGGCTGCTCGCCGCGCACCCAGGTACCGCTGCGGCCACCTTCCTTGCGCAGCAGGCCCACATCGCTGATCAGCATGCCGCGGTCAGCAGCCTTGAGCATGTCGTAGATGGTGAGCAGGCCAACCTGCACGGCGGTGAGGGCCTCCATCTCCACCCCGGTGGGGCCCACGGTCTGCGCGGTGACCTCGCATCGCACAGCGGGTGGGTTGTCTTCCAGCGTGAAAGCCACTGCGACCTTGGACAGGGGCAGCGGGTGGCACAGCGGGATCAGATCGGCCGTGCGTTTGGCGCCCTGGATGGCGGCGATGCGGGCCACGCCCAGCACGTCACCCTTGCCGGCCTTGCCCTCGGCCACCAAGGCCAATGTGGCCGCCGCCATGCGGATGCGCCCCTCGGCCACGGCCACACGCACCGTGTCGGGCTTGCCGGACACGTCCACCATGTGGGCCTGGCCCTGGGCGTCGAAATGCGTGAGCTGGCTCATGTGTAAAGAAGTTTGAGGGGGTGCAAAGTCAAGCAAGTCTGACAGATGACCTCAGGCCGTGGCAGCATACTGTCCGCTCTGATCATTTTGCCCCGATCGCCTTGTTGCGCACCCGCCCTGCCCCTCGTCGACACTGGTCGGCCCCTGCCCTGCCAGCCCTGCGGGCCACCTTGCTGGGTGCCATCTGCCTGGGGCTGACCTTGCCAAGCGGCACGGCGGCCTGGGCCCAATTGGCGCCCGCCCCGGTCGAGCCCGCAACGGGCAGCACCCTCAGCCCCACCGCCCTGCCCTCACTGGGCGATGCCGCCGCCCAGAGCCTGTCGCCCATGGCCGAGCGCCGCCTGGGTGACCGCATCATGCGATCGCTGCTGCGCGACCCCGATGTCATCGACGACCCGCTGGTGCTGGAGTACATCACCCAGATCTGGACGCGGCTGCTGACCGGTGCCCGCCAGCGAGGCGAGATCGGCCCCGAGCTGGACGCATCGCACGCCTGGCAGCCTTTCCTGGTGCGCGACAAATCGGTGAACGCGTTCGCGCTGCCCGGTGGCTACATCGGCGTGCACCTGGGCCTGATCGCCATGACGACCTCACCGGACGAACTGGCCTCGGTGATGGCGCACGAGTTGTCGCACGTCACGCAGCGCCACATCGCCCGCATGATCGGGCAGCAGTCGCGGCAGTCCTGGGTGAGCATCGCCTCCCTGCTGCTGGGCGTGCTGGCCGCCAGCCGCAACCCGGCTGCCGCTCAAGCCATGATCTATGGCGGCCAGGCCGCGGCCATCCAGGGGCAGTTGAATTTTTCTCGCGACATGGAGCGCGAGGCCGACCGCGTGGGCTTTGGCGTGCTGGGCGATTCGGGCTTTGACCCCGCCGGCATGGCGCTGATGTTCGAGCACCTGCAGGCCGCGTCCCGCCTCAATGACGACGGCAGCTGGCCCTACCTGCGCACCCACCCGCTGACCACCGAACGCATTGGCGAGGCCCATGCCCGTGTGGGCCCGGGTGCCTGGACGATGCTGCCTTCGCCCTTGAGCACCGGCACGGCGCTGTGGGCCCAGCACCAGCTGATGGCGGCGCGCGCCCGGGTGCTGGTGGACACGCGCAGCGAGTCGCTGCAGACCTTGTCGACACCCAACCTGCCGCGCAACGCCAACACGCTGCAGGCCGTCACGGCCTGGTACACGGCTGCCCTGGCCCTGCAGCGCAGCGGGCAGGCCGAAGCTTCGCTGCAGGCACTGGCCAACGCACGCAAGCAGGCGCTGAGCCTGCCCACCTTGCAGCAGGACGTCGCCTGGCGCGTGTTCAGCCTGTGCGAAGCCGAAGGGCAGCTGCGCACGCACAAGGGCCGCGCGGCCCTGCAGACCATCGGTGATGCCCTGCAAAAGCCGGGCAGCATCGCCAAGGCCCAGGCCCGGCCCGAGCTGCTGCTGCAGGCTCAGGCGGCGCTGGCCGTGACCGACGACGCCAGTGGCCATGCGCTGCGCGAGCCGGCCTTGCTGGAAGCCGCATCGCGCCTGCAGACGCACGTGAGCGACCACCCGCACGACGCCCTGGCCTGGTCCACGCTGGCCGAGGTCTGGCAGGCCCTGCACCAGCCGGTGCGGGCCGTGCGCGCCGAAGCCGAAGCGACCGCCGCACTCGGTGATTTGCCCGGTGCCATCGACCGCATCCAGGGTGCGCAAAAGCGCTTCCGCCAGCCCGATGCCGCCGACGTGATCGAGCTCACCGTCATGGACTCGCGCCTCAAAGCCTGGCAACGCCAGCAGCGCGACGATATCAAGGAAGACGGCAACGGGGTGTGAAGGTCGTCATGGTCGGCCTTGCCCCCATGGCTTGCAAGGGCAAGCACGCCTTCACTACACTTCGTTCACCGAGAGGGGAGTAGCGCGCAGGCCTTGAACAGGCCAGCGGTCCCACCCCGTCAGCACGGTGTCCGGCCTCGGCCGGCCCCGGGGTCACACAACAGGCGCCCAGCCTGTCCGGCAAGACCTCTCGGTGCATGGCTTGTGCCACACGGCGCAGCCCATGCCCGCGTCGCCCCGTCTTGGGGTGGCAAGTCTTGTCGGGATTTTCATGGAGCAAACCATCATGCTGACGATGGCGCCTCAATGGCTCATGTGGGTGTTCGCAACCGTGGTGCTGACCGCCCTGTTGCTGGATTTTGTCGTGCTCAAGAAGCAAGGCGCGCACGATGTGGGCGTGCGCGAAGCGGCCATCTGGTCGGGCATCTGGGTGGCGGTGAGCCTGGCCTTCAACGGCCTGCTCTGGTGGGCTTACGCGCAAGACCAGGGCACCGCAGTGGCCAACGCCAAGGCCATGGCCTTCCTCACCGGCTACGTGATTGAAAAGTCGCTGGCGGTCGACAACATCTTCGTCTTCCTGATGATCTTCAGCTATTTCTCGGTGCCCTCGGGCTACCAGAAGCGCGTGCTCATGTTCGGCATCATCGGCGCCATCGTCTTGCGCTCGGTGATGATCCTGCTGGGTGGCTGGCTGCTGGCCCAGTTTCACTGGATCCTGTATGTGTTTGGCGCCTTCCTGCTGCTCACCGGCATCAAGATGTGGTGGGCTGCGGACCAGACGCCTTCGTTGGAAGACAACGCCGCGCTGCGGCTCTTGCGCCGGTTGATTCCGGTCACGCCATACCTGGATGGCGAGCGGTTCTGGACGCGCCACAACGGCGTGCGCATGGCCACGCCGCTGCTGCTGGTGGTGGCCCTGGTGGGCGTCACGGACGTGATCTTCGCGGTGGACTCCATCCCCGCCATCTACGCCATCACCTCCGACCCTTTCATCGTGCTGACGTCCAACATCCTGGCGATCCTGGGCCTGCGGGCAATGTTCTTCCTGCTGGCGGCCATGGCCAGCCGCTTCCACCTGCTGAGCTATGGCCTGGCCGTGGTGCTGGTGTTCATCGGCAGCAAAATGGTGCTGGTGGACGTGGTGAAGGTGCCTGTGCTGGTGTCGCTGGGCGTGGTGGTGGGCATCCTGGCGGTGACCATGGTCTGGAGCGTGAAGACGGCGCCGCGCATCGGCAAGGCATCAAGCTGAGGGGCCTGCACTCAGGATGTGAGCTTGCGGCGGTGCCACAGCAGGCTGAGCGCCCACAGCAGGCCCAGCCCACCGTGCACCAGGCCGACCAGATCACGCTGTTCATCGGGCACCCAGTAGAACAGGGCGTAGCCCGTGAGCGCCAGCGTGGCCAGGCTGAAGACCATCCACAGGCCGCCTCGGCGGCGCTGTCGCAGCCGCCAGCCGCGCTGGGCATGGGTGGCACTGACACGGCCCGCCATGATGAGCATGAGCATCATGGTGCCGCCGTGAAGCCGCATGAGGCCACTCTCCCAGGGGCTGGGCATGCCGGCCATGGCCGCCTGTGCGGCAGCAGGCCAGTGCAGCCAGTGCACCAGCATCCACAGCCCGCCACTGCAGACCAGCAAGAGCGCCAGGGCCAGCAGCAGGCGGGCCTGCCCACGGGGCATGGTGTTGCGGTGTGCCCTGGCCGGGTGGGCATGCGCGGGGTGGTGGCGGTGCGCGGTCATGGTCTCTGGCGGTGTGCCTGCATCATGCCGTACCGGGCTCGCTGTGGACGCAAGCCCGGGCGTGGTGGGCCTGCAGCAGCACCTGGGTGCGGGGGTCGTTCAGGCCCCAGGCGGCCACCACCTTGGTCAAGGCGTCGGCGGTGGCGCAGCTGGCGGCCATCACGCTGAGGTGGGCCGGCCTGGGGTGGCCGCCTGACGTGGGGCCCCACAGGCTGGACCGCGCGCCTGCCCGGAAGTCGCTGGTGGCCAGGGCGCCATCGCTCAGCTGCCCCCATTGGTGCACGCCCCCTTGGGTCTCGTTGCGCAAGGCCACGGGCAGGCTGGTGCCGTGCACGCGCAGGTCACCGCCTGCATTGACCCACAAGGCGGGCACGCCCAGGTCCATGGCGGTCTGCACCACGCGGTCCACGGCCCAGCCTTTGGCCAGGCCGCCCAGGTCCAGCCGCGTGGCCAGGGATTGGCGGTAGGCGGTGGTGCCTCGGATGGCCCAGTCGCCACTGCCCAGGGCCACGTCGAAGGCCGGGCAGGCCCGGTGCCAGGCCTGGGCCAGCATCAGCACGGCCGCCGTCCACAGGTGCACCGCCACCGGCTGGCCCATGGCCGCCGCGTGCAGGCGGCTGAGGTCGCTGTCAGGCTCGTGCACCGACATGCGTGACTGAACCAGGTCCAGCACGGCCCACAAGGCCGGCAAGGCCTGGCTGTGGTCTGGCGGCAGGCCGATTTCCACCAGCGTTCCCAGCACAGGGCGGGCGCGGCGCACCCAGGCCGTCTGACTACCCTCCGGGGTATCGCGGGCCAGTTCTTCGGGTGCAGGCATCACAGCTGCTGGGCCAGTCTGGCCTGCGCCACCACGGCCACGATGCGGCGCACACCTTCGGTGATGTGGCCACAGGAGAGTGTGGCGCCGCTGAGGTTCTGCACGTCCTGGCCGACGCGCAAAGGCGATGCCGGCCCCTTGCCCACGAACTGCGCCCGCCAGGCCGGCAGGCGAACCTCGGCGCCATGGCTTTCCCGGTAGGAGAGGATGTCCACGCCCAGCACCTTGCCCTGGGCATCCACGCCCACCGCATAGGTGATGAGCTCGAACTTGCCGACCACGTTGTCGATCACCACCCAACCCAGCAGCTGCTGACCTTGCCAAGCCTCGATGACCGTCCACTGCGCGGTGCGGGCGGCCGCACCGATCTGGGTGCCGATGGCCTGCAGCTGTGCGGCGTCCAGCTTGACCACACGGGGTACGAAGCGGTCTGCATGCGGGAACTGCGCCTGCTGGGCCTGTTGGGGCGTCATGTAGTCGGCCGCGAACGCGGTGGGGGCCGCGCTGCCCAGTGCCACGCCCAGGCCGGCCATGACGGGCAACATGAAGGGTCGCCAGGTGGCCATGCTCAGTAGCTCCAGCCCAGGCCCAGGCCAATGCGGTTGCGTTGGGGGTCCACCTTGCGGTATTGCAGGTCTGCCTTGACGACGACATGGCTGCCCACGTCGAAATTCATGCCAACGGTGCGCACGGTCTCGGTGGGCGCGGCATCGGGGGTGAGGCCTGCGCCCAGGTCGGCATAGGCCTCACGGGTGTTGGCGCGTTCCCAGCGTGCAAAGGGCTTGAGGGCGTAGTCTTCGTTCTGCCAGAGCTTGTAGGCGGCTTGCACGTAGGCACCGCTGAAGCGTTTGGGCACCGGGTACCAGTCGGGGCCGCTGCTCAGCGTCAGGCTGTTGAAGGCCGCCGTGCCGGAGATGCTGCCCTGCGCATACACGCAAGACAAGTCCCAGGCATCGGGGGTGTAGCGGGCGTGCAGGTCCCACAGCGTGACGCTGAGGTGACCACCCGCCGCAGCGGCTTGCTGCTGGCCGGCGCCGCCTCGGAACCAGGATCCACCCAGTTGCAGGCCAGGCAGGCCACGCCAGTTCACGGCACCGAACACGGCCAGGTCGCGCGCATGGGCCTGGGCCAGTTCCTGGTGGGTGGCGGCCAGCGGCGAGTCGGCGGTTTCGACGTCGGTGCTGTCCCACTTGGAGAGGTCAAAGCTGGTGCTCACGCCGCCTTGCAGGCGCCAGCCGCCATCCAGGTTGCCCAGCAGCTGCACGCCACCTTCACGCCAGGTGGACGGGATGATGGCCGTCTCCACCAGGTTGCGCTCCACGCCATAGAAGGCGGTGGGCTCGTGGTTCTCGTTGAGCAGGCCCGCGGGCATGAGGAAGAGGCCGGCGCGCACAGACCAGGCGCCGTGCAGTTCACGTTCAATGTAGGCCTGCTCGATCTCGACTTCACCAGGGTCGGCCGAGTCGGATGAGGTCACCGCGTGCTCGGTTTCGATCTCGGCGGTCAGCTGCGTGCGGGCATCGAAGCGGTGGTTCAGGCCGATCACGAAGCGGCGCAGGTCGGCGCTGTCTTTCGATCGGTCGTGCAAGACGCGGTTGTAGTTGATCTCGCCATAGCCGGACCACACGGTGTCGCTGGCGGCGGCGGCATCGGGGCCATTGACGATGGCGGGTGCTGCAGCAGGTGCAGGGGCGGCCAGCTTGGCCTTGAGCTCGGCCAGCTCGCGGCTGAGGGCGTCAACCTTGGCGGCCAGGTCGGCATTGGCGGCAGGCTGGGCGGGGGCTTGGGGCAAGGTTGGCGGCTGGGTTTGCGCCTGGGCCAGGCCCATGCACAAGGCCGCTGCGGCCAGCGCCACGCAACGCGAGCTCAGGCTTGTGGCCTGCGGGAGGGTGAGGTGGTGGTGAGCGCGCATGGCAGTGGGGCGGTGAAGTGAGGATGGGGTGAGGTGAACGGTCGGCGACAGCTGCGTGTTGTCACGGCGTCCAGCCGTCGGTGAGCGTGGCCAGGAAGGCCAGCACGTCGTCGATCTCGCTGTCGCTGAGCGCGGGCACGCCACCGACGCCACGGTTGTAGGGCGCTTCGCTCACATTGACGTTGCCGCGGTAGGCCTCGGGCAGGTCGTGGAAGCGGACCACATCGCCGTTGGCATCGACATCGGGCGTGACGCCATCGGCCAGCGTGTACCACTTGTAGGCGTGGGTGTCGCGCTGCACGTAGAAGGTGACGGCATCGCGCAGGGTGTGGAAGCGCCCGTTGTGGAAGAAGGATTGCCGCGCGGCCACGTTGCGCAAGGAAGGCACCTTGAACAGCCCACACAGGGTGGCGCGCTGCGTGGCACTCAGTGCCTGCACGGCCGGAATGGCAGCAGCACACAGCCCCAGGTCGTTGTAGCTGCCGGGCACCGCCCAGTTGCGCGGCACGCCCAGCGCGTCGTACGAGAAATCGGTGAACAGGGGCAGGCTGCCGTCGCTGGCGCGCGCGCTGGGGTGGCAGGCGGCGCAGTTGCCTTTGGCCGGGCTGTTGAACAAGGCCAGTCCGCGTTGCTCTGCGGTGCTCAGGCTGGTGCGCCCTTGCAGGAAGGCGTCGTACTTGCTGCTGAAGGGCGCGAAGGCCGGGTCTTCTTTCTGGTAGGCCTGCAGGGCCAGGCCCACGCGGGTCATGGCAGCGTCGGGGTCGTTGAAGGCATCGGCGCCGAACAGGGCCAGGAAGGCGGCGGCATAGGGCCGGGTGCGCAGGCGGCCAACCACCTCGGTGGCATCGGCGTTGGCCATCTCCACCGGGTTGGTGAAGGGGCCCAGCGCCTGGGCGGCCAGGCTGGCGGCGCGGCCGTCCCAGAAGAAGCCGCCGCTGGGGGCACCGTCGGCGTCCAGCTGGAAGCCCCGGTTGTAGGCCAGGTAGCGGATGGAGCCGGCCACGCGGCTGCCTTGCAGGCTCAGCGGCAGGCTGCGGCCGCCAAACTGGGCGGGCAAGGCGTTGGCCGGGGCGTGGGCGTGGTCGGCGTCGTGGCAACTGGCACACGACTGCGCCGTGGAAGCCGACAGGGCGGTGTCATGGAAGATCTGCTCGCCCAGGCTGGCCATGGCGCTCAACGACGCGGAACTGGCCGTCGCGCCGGACGTGTCCGAACCACCTGTGCCCCCACCGCAGGCCGTGAGGCACAAGGCCGCCAGGACCGCGCTCAGGACCACCCACAGGGATGTGACGCGGGGCGCGCGCCAGGTTGGCCGGGAGGAGGAAGCAAAGCCAGACATCACAAACGCTTTTGCAAATGACAATGATTCTCATTATCTATGCTTTGCAAAGTTTGTCCATGAACCCAGATCAAACCTGAGTGACGCAGGCGGGTGAAACGCCCCCGCGACCCGGGGGGGCAGACCCGCTCAAGCGGCGTTCAGGGCGCGCTCAACTGGCACGCAACCGCGTGGGCTTTTTCTTGCGTCCCAGCCCGGCCTGCTTGAGGATGAAACCGAAAAACACCCACAGGGCGCTTTCGTTGGGCTTGGGTGGCTCACCGCGGCCGATGCGCTTGAGCTGGCCGGTGTACCAGGTCACCTCCATCAGCCCCATGCGGTCGATCATGGGGATGCCGGTGCGCTGCGGCTTGACCGTGAAGCGGGGCTGCTCGCCCGCCAGCAGACGACGCGGCAGGTCGGGCTCCAGAGCCAGTGCGCGGGCCAGGCCCACCATGTCCACAGCGCCACCTTGAATGGCCTGCGCCATACCCCCCAGGGTACGGAAGCCACCCGTCACCACCAGAGGCACCGTGACCGCCTGGCGGGCCTTTTCGGCAAAGGCCAGGAAGTAGGCCTCGCGCTGGCGGGTGCTGTCCTTGAGGGGCGCCTGTTTGGCCGCCACAGCCTTGTCCTTCACACCCGTCATCGCGGGGGCTTCGTAGGTGCCGCCGGAGATCTCGATGAGGTCGATGCCGGCTTCGGCCAGCGCACGGATGGTGTCCAGCGACTCTTCTTCGGTGAAGCCACCGCGCTGGAAGTCGGCCGAGTTGAGCTTGATGCCGATGGGGAAGTCCGGCCCCACCTGCTCGCGCATGGCACGGTAGACGGCCAGCACGAAGCGGCGGCGTTTCTCTGCGCTGCCACCCCAGTCGTCGTCACGCTGGTTGTGGTGCGGCGACAGGAACTGGCTGACCAGGTAGCCGTGCGCGCCGTGGATCTGCACCCCGCTGAAGCCCGCCTGCTTGACCACGCGCGCGGCCGTGGCAAAGCGCTGCACCAGGCCTTCGATCTCGGCGCTGGTGAGCGCGCGCGGCGTGGGGAAGAAGGCCTGCATCTCGGGCCGGAAGGGGATGGCCGAAGGCGACACGTTCTCTTTGTTGAGGCCCTTGGGCGCCTGTTTGCCCGGGTGGTTGAGCTGCACCCAGCACGCCGCACCGCCGCGTGTGGCCGCCTGCGCCCAGTCGCGCAAGGCGCTCAGGTGCTCTTCGTCTTCGATGATGACGTTGCCCGGTTCACCCACGGCACGCTTGTCGATCATCACGTTGCCGGTGACGCACAGGCCGATGCCGCCGTCGGCCCAGGCCTGGTAGAGGCGGACGAGTTCAGGCGTGGGGCAGCCGTTGCGCTGCGCCAGCGCTTCGCTCATGGCCGACTTGAACAGGCGGTTGCGCACAACGGTGCCGTTGGGCAGGGTGAAGGCTTGGGCCAGAACGGCTTGGGGGCTCATGCTCGACATGCTCATGGAGGGACCTTGGGTGCTCACGCTTGCGCGGCGATCGGGCATTGTGCCGCAGCGGCTTGCGTCGGGCTGGCGTCGCCCGAAGGCGCACCACAGCGGTGAAACGCAGGGCTGCGCAGCCTCCGAAGGCCTGCCCAGGGGCACACAGCACGCATTTTCTTGACGTTCGAGGGCCACACGCCAGTGGAAACGCTGTTTTTCCCAGGGAAGTGCGATTACCATGTCACCGCTTGGCCCGTAGAGGACCACATGTGCTTGGATGCATGTGCCCACAGGCCGAACCAGACCCGACCACGTCGATGGAGTGAATTCACATGGCAACTGCGAAAAAAGCCCCGGCCAAGAAGGCCGCTCCCGCCAAGAAGGCTGCGGCTCCTGCCGCCAAGAAGGTCGCCGTCAAGCGCGCCCCGAATGCCGCCTTCCTCAAGCCGCTGACCCCCAGCCCCGTGCTGGCAGCGGTGATTGGCGCTGCGCCTCTGCCTCGGACCGAGGTGACCAAGAAGGTGTGGGAATACATCAAGAAGCACAACCTGCAAGATGCCGCCAACAAGCGCAACATCAACGCAGACGACAAGCTCAAGCCCATCTTCAAGAAGCCGCAAGTGACGATGTTCGAACTGACCAAGTTGATCAGCGAACAACTGAGCTGAGGCCAGTCGCTTGTGGGCACCTCGCGTGCCTGCCAGCGCTGCTCAAGCAAGAAACCCGGCCTCGGCCGGGTTTCTTTTTGGGCGCGCCACTTGTGGCGCGCGGCTCAAGCCTTCAGGGTGCTCACTCCCACCACGGGTAGAAGGCCGGCATCTCCGAGGTCTTGCTGGTGAACTGCGCGGGGCGCTTCTCCAGGAAGGCGGCCACCCCTTCCTTGCCATCGCCGATGCTGGTGTAGAACATGGCCAGCGAATCGACCTGGTGCGCGGCCATCGGGTGCGGCTGCGCCGAGTTGCGGTACATCATCTGGCGCGTGAGCGCGATGCCCACGGCCGAGCGTTCGGTGGCGATGCGCCGCGCGATCTTCATCGCCTCGTCCAGCAGCTGCTCTGGTGGCACCACGCACTTGACCAGGCCACCGCGCTGGGCTTCGTGGCCGTCGAAGATGTCGGCCATGTAGGTCCATTCCAGGGCCTGCGAGATGCCCACGATGCGCGGCAGGAACCAGCTCGAGCAAGCTTCCGGCACGATGCCGATGCGGCCGAACACGAAGCCGATGCGGGCTTTTTCTGACGCGATGCGGATGTCCATGGGCAAGGTCATGGTGGCGCCAATGCCCACGGCCGCGCCGTTGATGGCGCCGATCACCGGCTTCTTGCAGTTGAAGATGGACAGCACCACGCGGCCACCGGTGTCGCGCACACCGTGGAAGATGGCGGGGTCGTCCAGGCGCGCGTGCATGTCGGCATTGCCGGGCTGCTGGGCCTCGTCCAGGCCAAAGACGTTGCCCGGCACGCTGAGGTCCATGCCGGCGCAGAAGGCCTTGCCGGCGCCGGTCACCACGATGGCGCGCACGCTGTCGTCGTCGCTGGCGCGGGTGAAGGCGTCCACCAGCTCGTTGGCCATCTCGACCGTGAATGAATTCAGCTGCTCGGGGCGGTTGAGGGTGAGCAGCAGCACGCCATCGGCGTCCACCAACCAGGTCAGGGTGTTGTAGGTCATGGGGTGATCAGTCAAGTGGTGACGGTGGGTTGAAGTGGGTGAGGCCGGGGTGCCCGCGCTCTGCGGCCAGCCATTGCAGCACGGGGATGGTGCCGGGCAGGACCGGCCCCACCTCGACGGGCAAGGTTTGCCAGGCCATGTGCTGGCCCTCGCGCATCTCGAACTCGCCCGCCCATGCGTACACCTTGCAGAAGTGCAGGCGCACGCGGGCGTGGGGGTAGTCCATCAGCTCGACCTGCCAGGGGTGGGCTTCTTCGATGGTGATGCCCAGCTCTTCGTGCAGCTCGCGGCGCAGGGCCTGCTCCACGGTTTCGCCGGCTTCCAGCTTGCCCCCCGGGAACTCCCAGTAGCCGGCGTAGACCTTGCCATCGGGCCGCGAGGTCAGCAGGAAGCGCCCTTCCCTGCCCTGGGCATCGCGCTCGATGAGCACGCCCACGGCCACCTCCACGGGGGTGCGATCGGTGGCGTCCATGACGTGGTAAGACTTGCGCTCGGTCATGGCTGGTCCTTCATGGCTGGCCGTCATCGGCTTGCAGGCGGCCGGCGTGGTCGCGTGCAAACTGGGCCGCCACGCGGCCTGAGCGCGAGCCCCGCTCGATGGCCCAGACCAGGGCCTCGGGCCGCGCGGCCGCGATGGCCGCGCCGTCGCAACCCAGGTGCTGCAGCCACTGCGCCACGATGGCCAGGTACTCGTCCTGGCTGAAGGGGTAGAAGCTGATCCACAGGCCAAAGCGCTCCGACAGCGAGATCTTCTCTTCGACCACCTCACCGGGGTGCAGCTCGCCGTCGTCGCCGCGGGTGTAGCTCTTGTTGTCCGAGTGGTACTCGGGCAGCAGGTGGCGGCGGTTGGAGGTGGCCACGATGAGCACGTTGTCGCCGGCCGCCGAGATGGTGCCGTCCAGCATGGACTTGAGCGCCTTGTAGCCGGGCTCGCCTTCGTCGAAGCTGAGGTCGTCGCAGAAGACGATGAAGCGTTCGGGGCGTTCGCTGACCAGTTCGATGAGGTCGGGCAGGTCGATCAGGTCGGTCTTGTCGACCTCGATGAGGCGCAGGCCCTGATCGGCGTGGGCGTGCAGGCCGGCCTTGATCAGCGAGGACTTGCCCGTGCCGCGTGCGCCCGACAGCAGCACGTTGTTGGCGGTGCGACCGGCCACGAACTGGGCCAGGTTGCGCGCGAAGCGGCCCTTCTGGCTGTCCACCTCTTTGATGTCAGCGTAGGTGATGCGGGCCACGTGCCGGATGGGCTCCAGCACCGCGCCACCCCAGGGCGTGCCACCGTTGCGTTTGCGGTAGCGCCAGGCGATGGACGCGCCCCAGTCGGGCGCTTGCAGCGGGCGGGGCAGCAGGTGTTCGAGTTGGGCGACGAGGCGTTCGGCGCGCGCGAGCAGGGGTTCGTAAGGCTGGACCATGGGCGCAGTGTAGACGGGCCGGCCAGGCCTTCGCGCACAGCCCCTTGGGCGCTCAGGGGGCCGTGCCCAGCACTTGCAAGCTCAGGCGCAGGCCGCGCTCGAAGGCGGCGTCGGCGTCGATGGTGGGCGCGCGGCTGGTGGCGTCCAGCGGGCCCATCAGCTCGCCAAAACGCTGACGCAAGGCGCTGATGGGGACGAGTCGGTCTGCCGCCTGGCCATGCCGCACTGCGCGCTGCGCCACGCCGATCAGGCGGCCACCCGCGTCCAGCACCGGGCCGCCACGAGGCGCCACTGCACCTTCGGCGGTTTCGGCGGTTTCGGCGGATGGGGCGCCAGCGCCTGCTGGCCAGTCCACACCCAAGGCGTCCCGACCCAGGAAGCCGGGGCGCATCAGCGGCCACGCTGGCTGACCCGGCAGGGCCGTCACCGCCCGAGGTGCAGCCCTCGCCGCGACCGGGTCCACCGCGTGATCGAAAGCGTACAGGGGCGATCCGGCGAAGGCATCGCGTGGTGTCGTGCGGGCGTCTGCCGGCACGGGCAGGGGGCCGTCGGTGCGCAACAAGGCCAGGCCCAGGGCCTCGTCGCTGTCCTGCAATCGGGCGCTCACCGTCTGGCCCAGGCCATTGCGCAACCACAGCCGGGGCGCACCGTCGCCCGACACCGTGCCGGGCTCGGCGGCGGCCGGGCAGGCCGACCGGGGCACGAGCGCATGAACGCCATCGGCCAGCAAGGTGGCCGTGGCCACAACGCGAACACCCTCCGGCACGGCCTGGCCCCAGGCGTAAGGGGCCAGCCTGCCGGGCGCTTGGCGCATGGGTGCGGTGCCGGGCACCCACCCTTGCGCCCAGCTCTGGCGCACGGCCTGCACCAGCGGGTGCTGTGGCGCCACCGCCTCGGCCTGGCGCAAGGTGCGGTCGGCCATGCCGGCCTGAGCGCCCAGGTTCAGCAGCCAAGCGTAAAACACGCGGCCCTCCACCTCGTCAAGGTGCACGCCCGCTGTGTGGGCCGCAAAGGCCAGGGCATGGCGGTAGTCGCCCAGCTGCATCTGGGCACGCAAGATGCCCAGTTCGATGTCGGCTTCGTGGGCGCTCTGCGCGGCCTGCTCGAAGCCACGCAGGGCGGCAGCCGCCTCCCCCTGGGCCAGCGCGGCCTCGGCTTGCTGCAGCAGTGCCTGCCGGGTGGCGCGGGCTTCGGCGGACTCCGGTGGGCGGTCGTGAGGGTGGCCATGGCCCAGCGCTGGTGCGGGCTCAGCCCTGGGCGCGGAGGCCTGCGCAAGCGCCGCTTGGCCAAGGGCAAAAGCCTGCCCGGCACCGAGCAGGCTCAGGGTGCACAGACAGGCCAGGCTTGCGTCTGCCAGGGCACGCAGGCCCCGGCGTGTGCCTCCTTGCGGCTCACCCATGCCCATCACGGCAGGCGGGTCACGCGTGGCTTGGCCAGCGCGGCGGCGGTGGGGTCGTAGGCGGGCAGCGGGCTCTTGAAGCCGGCCAGGTAGGCCGTGAGGGCATCGATGTCCTGGGCACCGCCCAACACATTGGTGCCGCCCAGGAACACGCCAAAGCCATCACCACCTGTGGCCATGAAGTTGTTGACCGTCACGCGGTAGGTCTTGGTCGGGTTCTGCACCACGCCAGCCACCACGATGGGGTCGACAGGGCCGATGACCTGGTGAGGCACAACCGTCACGTCGGTGGGCGTGAAGCTCACGTCGGTGATGCGGGTGCCGCAGGTGCCGGTGGCCGACCAGCTGTACTTCAGGCCAGACGCCGTCTGCATGATGCGGTTGGCCGTGCCCTGGCCATTGCAGTTGGCGAACTGCTGCTCCAGCAC
>CANBQJ010000082.1 GCA_947371645.1 Burkholderiales bacterium
AGTGGGCGCCGGCACCAGCCACACCGCCACCTTCCTGCGCGCCTTGGGGCCGGAGCCCTGGAAGGCGGCCTATGTGCAGCCCAGCCGGCGCCCCAAGGACGGCCGCTATGGCGAGAACCCCAACCGCCTGCAGCACTACTACCAGTACCCGGTGGTGCTCAAGCCCGCGCCCAGCAACATCCTGGAGCTCTACCTGGGTTCGCTGGAGGCGCTGGGCTTCGACCTGAAGAAAAACGACATCCGCTTCGTCGAAGACGATTGGGAGAACCCCACGCTGGGCGCCTGGGGTCTGGGCTGGGAGGTCTGGCTCAACGGCATGGAAGTGACGCAGTTCACCTACTTCCAGCAGGTGGGCGGCATCGACTGCAAGCCCATCACCGGCGAGATCACCTATGGCCTGGAGCGCCTGGCCATGTACCTGCAAGGTGTCGAGAGCGTGTACGACCTGGTCTATGCACCGGGCGTGAAGTACGGCGATGTGTTCCACCAGAACGAGGTGGAGCAGTCCACCTACAACTTCGAGCACAGCAACGTCGACTTCCTGCTGGGCGCCTTCACCAACTACGAGACCCAGGCCAAGTACCTGATGGCGCAGCAGTTGGCCCTGCCGGCTTACGAGCAGGTGCTCAAGGCCGCCCACACCTTCAACCTGCTGGACGCGCGTGGTGCCATCTCGGTGACCGAGCGCGCGGCCTACATCGGTCGCATCCGCAACCTGGCACGCGCCGTGGCGGCGGCCTACCTGGACAGCCGCGCCCGCCTGGGCTTCCCGATGGCGCCCAAGGCCTGGGCCGATGAAGTGATCGAACAACTCAACAAGAAAGCCGCCTGAATGACGTCCGTGGATCACAAGGCCAACCTGCTGGTTGAACTGTTTGTTGAAGAGCTGCCACCCAAGGCCCTGCGCAAGCTGGGCGACAGCTTTGCCCAGGTGCTGGCCGACAGCCTGCGTACCCAGGGCCTGGCCGGCGCCGATGCCGTGGTCACGCCATATGCCTCACCGCGTCGCCTGGCCGTGCACCTCACCCAGGTGGCTGGGCGCGCCCAGGATCAGGCCGTGCGCACCAAGCTCATGCCCGTCGCCGTGGCCTTGGATGCGTCGGGCCAAGCCACGCCAGCGCTGCTGAAGAAGCTGGCCTCGCTGGGCCTGGGCACTGAAGCCGTGCCCGGCCTGCAGCGTGCCCCTGATGGCAAGGCCGAGGCCCTGTTTGCCGACAGCATCAAGCCAGGTGCCAGCCTGGCCGAGGGCCTGCAGAAGGCCCTGGATGAAGCCCTGGCCAAGCTGCCCATTCCCAAGGTCATGACCTACCAGCTGGAGCAAGGCGAGGGCGCCGATTTCCAGCCGGGCTGGACCAGCGTGAACTTCGTGCGGCCGGCCCATGGCCTGGTGGCCTTGCATGGCGACCAGGAGGTGGCCGTGGCCACGCTGGGCCTGAAGTCGGGCCGTGTGACCCGTGGCCACCGCTTCGAGGCCAAGGTCGAGAAGGTCATCATCCTGACGGCCGACACCTACGCCGACCAGCTGCGCCATGAAGGCGCCGTGATCGCCAGCTTCGATGAGCGCCGCGCCGAGATCGTGCGCCAGCTGAGCGCCGCCGCGGCCAAGGCCGGCCCGAACCTCAAGCCGATTGACGACGAGGCCCTGTTGGACGAGGTCACTGCCCTGGTCGAGCGCCCGAATGTGGTCATGGGCCAGTTCGAACAGACCTTCCTGGAAGTGCCTCAGGAGTGCCTGATCCTGACCATGAAGGCCAACCAGAAGTACTTCCCCTTGCTGGACAGCGCGGGCAAGCTGACCCACCAGTTCCTGGTGGTGAGCAACATCTCGCCAGCTGACCCGAGCGCCATCATCCAGGGCAACGAACGCGTGGTGCGCCCCCGCCTGGCCGACGCCAAATTCTTCTTCGACCAGGACCGCAAGAAGACGCTGGAGAGCCGCCTGCCTGGCCTGGCCAAAGTGGTTTACCACGGCAAGCTGGGCACGCAGGGCGACCGCGCCGAGCGCGTGCGCGGCATTGCGCATGCCATCGTCAACCAGCTGCGCATGGCCACCGTGCCTTACACAGCCGAAGCCAAGGATGAATTCGATGTGCGCGACAGCAAGGCCCAGCAGGCCGCGCTGCTGGCCAAGGCCGACCTGCTGACCGACATGGTCGGCGAGTTTCCTGAACTGCAAGGCATCATGGGTGGCTACTACGCCCGCCACGAAGGCCTGCGCGATGGTGTGGCCATCGCCATCGAAGACCACTACAAGCCCCGCTTTGCCGGCGACAGCCTGCCCCGCAACCACACCGGCACCGTGGTGGCCCTGGCCGACAAGCTGGAAACGCTGGTGGGCCTGTTCGGCATCGGCCAGCTGCCCACCGGCGACAAGGACCCGTTCGCCCTGCGTCGCCACGCCCTGGGCGTGATCCGCATCCTGGTTGAAAACAACCTGCCGCTGGAACTGCCCGAGCTGTTCAAGCAGGCCTTGCCCGTGTTTGGTGAGCTGATCACCGACCCCAGCGAGGCCCTGCAAAGTTTCTTTGCCGACCGCCTGGCCGTGTCCCTGCGCGACCAGGGTTACAGCGCGCAGGAAGTGGACGCCGTGCTGGCCTTGCACCCGCGTCGCCTGGGCGACGTGCCCAAGCGTCTGGCGGCCGTGCGTGCCTTCGCTGCCTTGCCCGAAGCCGAGGCCCTGGCCGCCGCCAACAAGCGCGTGGGTAACATCCTCAAGAAGGCCGAAGAAGCGGTCACGCCAGAGGTGGACGCCAGCTTGTTCAAGGAACCGGCTGAAGGCGCCTTGTTCGATGCATTGCAGTCGACCGCGCCAAAAGCACGTGCAGCCCTGGAGCAAGGTGACTACACTTCATCACTGCAGGTGCTGGCTGCCTTGAGGGGTCCGGTGGACGCGTTCTTCGAGAGTGTCATGGTCAATGCCGACGATGCCGCCCTGAAGCGCAACCGGCTGGGCCTTCTGGCCAGCTTGCACCAGGCGATGAACCAGGTGGCAGATCTCTCCCGACTGGCTGCCTGACGTGACGGTTCGCACCCACCCTGGAGAGGGCATGAAGCTGGTCATCATCGACCGCGACGGCACCATCAACCATGAACGCGAGGACTACATCAAGTCCGCCGACGAGTGGGTGCCCCTGCCCGGTGCGCTGGAAGCCATCGCTCGCCTCAACCATGCTGGCTGGCAGGTGGTGGTGGCCACCAACCAGTCGGGCATCGGCCGCGGCCTGTTCGACATGGTGGCGCTCAACGCCATGCACGCCAAAATGAACCAGCTGCTGGCCCGCCAGGGGGGGCGAGTCGAGGCCGTGTTCTTCTGCCCCCATACGCCCGAAGACCACTGCACCTGCCGCAAGCCCCTGCCAGGTCTGTTTCAGATGATCGGGCAACGCTTTGGCCATGACCTGGACGGCGTGCCCATGGTGGGTGACCTGCCGCGTGACGTGTTGGCGGCGCAGTCCGTGGGCTGCGAGCCTCACCTGGTGCGAACCGGCCAGGCCGCCACCATGAGCGAGGCCGATCTGGCCGACCTGCGCCGGCGCGTGTCCGACCTCACCATCCACCCCGATCTGTCCTCGTTTGCCGACTTCCTCATCCTGCGGGACCGCAAGGCGCATGGCGAGGACAGCCCCGTGGCCACGCACATGGGAGAGCTCACTTGAATCCTGTGCAGCCGGTGCAACTGAGTTTGTGGGACGACAACGCCCCCCTGCTCGCGCCGGCTGTGGGCAGCACCAGTGCACCCGGTCTGGAGACCGGTTTGCGCTTCAGGCCCGCCGGGCCCTGGAAGCTGCCACCCGCCTGGCGTGGTGACATGGCCCCTGCCCGTGAGGCCCGGCCGTCACCCGCCGACTCCCCTGATTTTTCCGTTGTATCGCCTTTGACTGCACAGACGTCCCCATTGGTGGCTCCCCTGGTGGCCCCCCACCAGCTCCACACCCCTGCTTTGCAGGAATGCCACCCCCTGGTTGGCCTGCCTTGGTTCCGCCACCCGGCCGGCCAACATGAGATCCGCCTGAGCAAGGCCGTGGTCTCTTACGAAATCAAGCGTGCCCGCCGCCGCAGCATCGGCATGGTGGTGGGCGTCGAAGGCCTGAGCGTGCGCGCACCCAAGTGGGTGTCGCCGCAGGACATCGAGTCTGCCTTGCGCGCCAAGGAGCGCTGGATCTGCACCAAGCTGGTGGAGCAGCGCGAGCGCGCCCACAAGCAGATGTCGGCACGCATCGAGTGGCGTGAAGGTGCGCTCGTGCCCTTCATGGGCGAGCAGCTCATCATCGTGCTGGATGCGCGCGTGCAAGGCGCCGCACTCGCCCCGCGCCAGGCCTCGGCCGAACCCACCCTGCCTGGCGTGGCCACCCGCACCTTGCACCTGGGCCTGCCCGAACAAGCCGACGCCGAACAGATCCGCGACGCGGTGCAGTCCTGGTTGCAGCGTGAGGCACTGGCCTTCTTCGTCAACCGCGTCGAGCACTTTGCCCCGCAGCTGCGCGTGATGGTCAAGCAAGTCAAGCTGTCGACCGCCAAGACGCGATGGGGCAGTGCCAGCGTGGACGGCACCATCCGCCTGCACTGGCGACTGGTGCACTTCAGCCCCAGCGTGATCGACTACGTGGTGGCGCATGAACTGGCGCACCTGCGAGAAATGAACCACAGCCCTCGGTTCTGGGCGGTGGTGCGCTCGGTCATGCCGGAGTTCGACACGGCGCGCGACCACCTTCGCCACGCCGTCATCCCGGATTGATGCCCCGGCTCAGCCTGGCATTCAATCCAGGTTGAAGCGGAAAACCCCGTCGTCATGGCGGGTGCGACGCAGTTGCCCCCGCAGCCACAGGTGGTTCACATGCGCCACCGACTCGCCCATGGCGAAGGTGGTCTGGTGCAGGTCCAGCGGCCGGCGAAACAGCACGGGCAACAGGTCTGCCGCCGATTGGGGCTGCGCGCGGCAGGCGTCCAGCACCTCTTGCAGCCGCGCCTGGTGGTGCTCGTGCAGCGCCCGCACGCGGTCGTGGATGCCGGTGAAGGGCTGTCCGTGGGACGGCAAGGCCAGGGTGTCGGCCGGCAGGTCCAGGAAGCGGTCGATGGACGTGAGGAACAGGCCCAGCGCATCGGCCTCGGGCTCGATGTCCAGCACGCTCACGTTGGTGGAGATGCGCGGCAGCAGCATGTCACCCGAGATCAACAGGTGCTCGTCGTCGCACATGAGCGCCATGTGTTCGGGGCTGTGGCCATGGCCGGCAATGCAGCGCCAGGTGCGCGTGCCGATGCGCAGGGTCGTGCCGTCCATCAGCCGGGCGTAGGTGTGCGGCACTTCGGGCACCAGGCGTGCGTAGTAATCGCCGCGCGTGCGGATCTTGTCCAGGTCATCTGGCGACGTCAGCCCGTGAGCACCGAAGAACGCGGCTGCCCGCTCGCCGCCGTGGCCCGTCGTGGCCTGGCAGGCCACCATCGCGGCAAAGTGCTCACCCAGGCTCATCCACAGCCTCGCCGGGTTCCCTGGCGCACTGAAGTGGTCGATCAGCCATTGCGCGTTGCCCACGTGGTCCGGGTGCATGTGGGTCACCACCATGCGCTGCAGCGGTTTGCCCGCCAGCGGGCCTTGCCACAGCGTTTGCCAATGGCCGCGCAGCACTTCGCTGGCGATGCCCGCGTCGATCACCGTCCAGCCAGGGCCGTCCAGCGCATCGTCCAGCGCCCACAGGTTGATGTGGTTGAGCGCAAAGGGCAGGGGCATGCGCAGCCAGTGCAAGCCGGGCCGCAGGGTGGTGAGTTCTCCGGGGGCCGGGAGGGCGTCACCCCAGGGGTAGACCGGGGCAGGAGTGGCGTGTTCAGTCATGTGGAGATTGTGCCCCTGGCCGTCAGGCGGGGAGGGCGTCATGGGCTTGCGGGGCCGGTCATGTTGCCGACTTGCCGGCTTGACTACACTGCCGGCATGAGCAAGCTAGAAAACCTGTTTGAAAGCAACCGTGCCTGGGCGCATGACACCGAAACCCGCAGCCCGGGTTTCTTTTCCCGATTGCTGCAGCAGCAATCGCCGCAGTACCTGTGGATCGGCTGCGCCGACAGCCGCGTGCCGGCCAATGAAATCGTGGGCCTGCTGCCCGGAGAGCTGTTCGTGCACCGCAATGTGGCCAATGTGGTGGTGCACTCCGACTTGAACTGCCTGTCGGTGATGGAGTTCGCCATCGACTCGCTCAAGGTCAAGCACATCATGGTGGTGGGGCACTACGGCTGCAGCGGTGTGCGTGCAGCCCTGGAAAACTTGCGGATCGGTATCGCCGACAACTGGCTGCGCCACGTGCAGGACGTGCGCAACCAGCACCGCGAATGGCTCTACAAGCTGCCGGAGGGCCAGAGCCGTGCCGACGCGCTGTGTGAGCTCAACGTGCTGGAGCAAAGCGTGAACGTGTGCCACACCACCGTGGTGCAGGACGCCTGGATGCGGGGGCAGGACGTGGTGGTGCATGGCTGGGTATACGGCTTGCATAATGGCTTGATCAAGGACATGCGCATGTCCGTGGCGTCGCCGGATGCACTGCAAGGTGCGTATGACGAGGCCCTGACGGCGCTCAAGGCACGCCACGCGGCGGCCTGATCTGATCTTTGCAAGATCCACCAGCGAACTCCGGGCCCTGTTGACGGTGCGCGGAGCTGCACTCCACAGGGACATCGATGTTTCCGCAACAGCTCACCGACACCCGTGTTTTCGAGATCGCCAAGGCCTTGCTGGATGGCTTTGACCGCCACTACAAGATTTTCAGTGAAACCAGTGGCGACTCCAAGAAGCGCTTCGAAGACGCCGACTGGCACAGCCAGCAGACGGCCCAGCGGGTGCGCATCGAGTTCTATGACCTGCGGGTGGACGAGGCCGTCGAGCGCCTGGAAAAGGACTACGACGCGGCCCACCTCCCCATGGAGGTCTGGCAGCAGATCAAGCTTTTCTACATCGGCTTGCTGACCGGCCACAAGCAGCCCGAGCTGGCCGAGACCTTCTTCAACTCGGTCACCATCCGCATCCTGCACCGCGCCTACTACAAGAACGATTTCATCTTCGTGCGCCCGGCGGTGTCCACCGAATACATCGAAGACGACGCGGACGCCGAAACCACCTTCCGCGCCTACTACCCGACCCGCGACAACCTGCGCGAGATGCTCAAGACCGTGGTCGAGAGCTATGGCCTGGCCATCCCGTTTGACAACCTCGATCGCGACATCGACTTCGTCTACCAGGCCCTGCTGGAGCAGGTGGGCAACGTCCGCCTGCGCACCAACTTCCAGATCCAGGTGCTGTCCTCGCTGTTCTACCGCAACAAGGGCGCCTACATCGTCGGCAAGGTGATCAACGGCTTCCGCAGCCTGCCTTTTGCCATCCCCATCCTGCACAACAGCAAGCAGCGCCTCTACATCGACGCCGCGCTGTTTGGCGAAGACGACCTGCTGGCCCTGTTCAGCTTTGCGCGCGCCTACTTCATGGTCAACATGCCAGTGCCATCGGCCTATGTGCAGTTCCTGCGCACGCTGATGCCGCGCAAGCCCCGCGCCGAGCTCTACAGCGCCATCGGCCTGCAAAAGCACGGCAAGAACCTGTTCTACCGCGACTTCCTCTTCCACCTGCGCCACTCCAGCGACAAGTTCCGCATCGCGCCCGGCATCAAGGGCATGGTGATGCTGGTGTTCGACCTGCCGTCCTACCCCTTCGTGTTCAAGGTGATCAAGGACTACTTCCCGCCGCAGAAAGAAACCACGCGCGCCATGATCATGAGCAAGTACCAGCTCGTGAAGCAGCACGATCGTGTGGGCCGCATGGCCGACTCGCTGGAGTTCACCAACGTGGCCTTCCCGCGCCACCGCTTTGACGACGAGCTGATCGCCGAAATCGAAAAGTTCGCGCCCAGCGTGATGGAAGAGGCCGAAGACGGCAAGGTGCTGGTGCTCAAGCACCTCTACATCGAACGCCGCATGGTGCCGCTCAACATCTACATCCAGGAGGCGCAGGGTGAGTCCCTGGAACACGCCGTGATCGAGTACGGCAATGCGCTGAAAGACCTGGTGGCCGCCAACATCTTCCCCGGCGACATGCTGTGGAAGAACTTCGGCGTGACGCGCAATGGCAAGGTCGTGTTCTACGACTACGACGAGATCGAATACATCACCGACTGCAACTTCCGCAAGGTGCCCGAGCCGCGCAACGAGGAAGACGAGATGTCAGGCGAGGTCTGGTACTCGGTCGGCCCGCACGACGTCTTCCCCGAGACCTTCGGACCCTTCCTGCTGGGCGATCCGCGTGTGCGTGCCATCTTCATGAAGCACCACGCCGACCTCCTGGAGCCCGAGTACTGGCAGCAGCACAAGGAGCGGATCAAGGCGGGTTACGTGCACGACGTCTTCCCCTATGACCGCGCGCGCCGCTTCAGCGTCATCCATGACCTCAATGAGGACGGGAACAAGGCCGAAGGGGCCGTGGCGCCGGTGGGTGAGCCTGTGGACGTGCGGCCGCTGGGCGGTGATGTGCATGACCAGGGCATGCTGTCGGGCTTCAAGAGCGAGGCCGACGGCGCTGGCGGCTGAACCTGCGAGGCGCCGCCGCCTGGCGGCCGGCCTCAGCCGCCTGGCTTGAGGTAGGCGGTGTTGGGGAAGCTGGCCTTGAGCACGCGGCGGGTGTCGTCGCGCAGGTCGATCAGGCCCAGCTGCTCGTAGCTCTGGGACATGATCCACAGCGCTTCTTCGATGGCCGGCGACTGGCGGTATTCCTTGACCGCCTGCTGCGCGCGGTTGGCCGCGGCCAGGTAGGCGCCACGGCGCAGGTAATAGGCGGCCACACGCACTTCACCTGCGGCCAAGGTGTTGACGACGTGGTTCATCCGCAGGCGGGCGTCTTCGGCGTACTTCGAGGTCGGGAAGCGCTCGATCAACTGCCGAAACGCCTCGTAGGCGTCTTTCGAGGCCTGTTGGTCACGCTCGGACAGGTCCTGCTTGGCCCAGCGGCCGAAAAGCCCCAGGTCGTCGTTGAAGTTGATCAGCCCTTGCAGGTAGTATGCGTAGTCCAGGGCGGGGCTGGTGGGGTGCAGACGGATGAACCTCTCCAGCTTGGCCAGGCCTTGGGCCTTCTCACCCGTCTTGTAATACGCGTAGGCCAGGTCGATCTGGGCTTGCTGCGCCAACAGGGTGCCTGAGGCGCGGGCCTCCACCTTTTCCAGCTTCTTGATGGCAGTCTCGTAGTTGCCGTCGTTCTCGTCGTCTTTGGCGTCTGCGTACAATTTGTCCGTGCTGATCTTGGCGTACTCGTCCTGGGGCGAGGTGCCACAGGCGGACATCAGGCCAGCGCCCGCCACCATCATGACCAACAAACAGGCCCTCGAGGCCGCACGCCAGCCCTTCATGGCCGCATCGTTCGCAAAGTTCAGCAAGTTCACGTTTCAAGAGGTGGTGTCGCCAAGCGGCGCAGCCATCCGGTGTCAGGGACAGGCGCCCAGTATAGAAGCGGAAGGCTGCGCATGAGCCGACCGACCGCACGCAAAGCTGCCGTGAAGGCAGCCGTGGCGCCGCCGGCCATGCCCGACGTGCCGCATGAAACAGTCGGCGATGTGCCCGAGCTGGTCGACGATGACGCGCTGGATGACGTGGCCATCGCGCCAGACGGCAAGGACGGCGACTGGCCCGAGTGCGTGGCCGTGATCGATGCCAGCCAGCATGGACAGCGTCTGGACGTGGTGTGTGCCGCGCTGGCGCCCCAGTATTCGCGCAACCATGTCAAGCAGCTCATCGAAGACGGCCTGCTGACCACCGATGGCAAGGTGTCTGACTCACCCTCGCGGAAGGCGGCCATCGGCCAGCAACTGCGTTTGCGTTTGCGCCCCACGGCCCAGAGCATGGCCTTCCTGCCAGAAGCGATGGACCTGGACATCGTCTTCGAAGACGCCCACCTGCTGGTGCTCAACAAGCCTGTGGGCCTGGTGGTGCACCCGGCGGCCGGCAACTGGCAGGGCACCTTGATGAACGGGCTGCTGGCCCATCATGCTGGCGCAGGCGGCCTGCCTCGCGCCGGCATCGTCCACCGTCTGGACAAGGACACCAGTGGCCTGATGGTGGTCGGCAAGACCCTGGAGGCGGTCACGGCCCTGTCGCGCGCCATCGCCGCGCGCGAAGTCAGCCGCCAGTACCAGGCCATCGTGCACGGCGAGGTGCCAGGCAAGCTGCGCATCGAATCCTCCATCGGGCGCGACCCGGTCACGCGTGTGCGCATGGCGGTGGTGCCTTCGGGCAAACCAGCCCGCACCGACGTCCAGCCACTGGCGTTGGGCGCATACCAGCCAGAAGGCGGGGAGGGCACGAAACCAGTGACTGGTGTGTGGTGCATCCTGCACACGGGCCGCACCCACCAGATCCGCGTGCACCTGAGCAGCCGCCGCTACCCACTGGTGGCAGACACCCTCTACGGCGGCGCCGCGGCGCTGGGGCTGCAGCGCCAGGCGCTGCACGCAGCCCGGCTGGCGTTCACGCACCCCGTGACCCAGGCTGAGTTGGTGTTCGCCGCCGACTTGCCCCCGGACATGGCCGCAGCCTGGTCCACATTGCAGGCCCTGTCGCCGCAGGCCTGGCCGTCGGATTCGCCGCAAAAAGACAGTTGATGCGATCCTTCAACTCTGGTGCATAATGAGCCGTCCCTGATGTGGTGGTGGCTTTTGCCCCGCATGTCGAGGTGACCGCCAGAACCTGGCGAGGCCCCGCACCCGGCCGCTTGAGAAAGCGCAGCCCGCTTGCCCCCGGCGCACGGCGCCAGGTTGCCAGCTCAGCCAGATCGAACCACCCCGTACGGGGCCACACCAGAAACGTTGCCGCCGGCCCATGGCCTGCTGCCCTCCTCAGGCTTTTGGCTTGTCCAGGGCGGCCGCATCCAGCCAGCGACAGGCCTTGAGGCCACCAATTTGCCAAATCGATTGATGTGATGGAAGTCCTCAATCCCCAGGATGCCAAACGCGTTCTGGAAGCCGCTTTGCTCAGCGCAGACCGCCCCATGACGGTGCGCGACATCCGCCTTTTGTTCGACGGTGCGCTGTCGACCGATGGTGTGATGACTTTGCTGGGCGAACTGGTGGAAACCTGGGTCAACCGCGGCGTGAACCTGCGCGAGCTGGCGACAGGCTGGCGTTTCCAGACCACGGCCGATGTCCAGCCCTATCTGGACCGGCTGAACCCGGAAAAGCCGCCCAAGTACTCTCGTGCCACGCTGGAGACCCTGGCCATCGTGGCGTACAAGCAGCCCGTGACGCGGGGCGACATTGAAGACATCCGGGGCGTGACGGTCAGTTCGCAGATCGTCAAGCAACTGGAAGACCGGGGCTGGATTGAAGTGATCGGGCACCGTGAAGCCCCCGGCCGGCCGGCGCTGTTTGCCACCACCAGGCAGTTTCTGGACGACCTGGGCCTGGCCACGCTCAGCCAGTTGCCGACGCTGGAAGGCTTGCCTGTAGGGCAGGCTTTGCTGCCCGGCTTGAGCCCTGAACCTGAACCCGAAGCCGACGGCGAAGTTGGCCAGACAAATGAAACACCGCAGGCGCCAGACGAACTGACGCCCTCTTTGCTGGATGAGCCGCAGGTCACGTCGCCTCACGAATCTGGCGATGACAAGCTGATCGAATTCCACCGGGCGGACGACACTGCCCACAACGCTCCCGATGCCTCATGAACAATGACCAAATGCCCCTGCCGGATCTGAACGAAGGCGCCGATCCAGGCGCACCGGAGGCCAAGCCCAAGCGCACGCGCCGGACCAAGGCCCAGATCGAGGCGGACAACGCGGCTGCCCTTGCAGCGCAGGCTGGCGACGTCGAGGCCCCTGCAGCGCCGCGCCGCCGCAAGGCAGCTGAGCCGGCAGATGCTGTCGAGCAGGCGGAGCCCGCTGCCGCCGTGCAGGCGGAACTGGTGGCCGACGGCGAAGACGCCCCTGTGCCCAAGCGTGCGCCCCGCAAGCGTGCCGCCAAGGTGGTGGCTGAAGCCGCGGACGAAGCGCCCCTGGAGCCAGCCGCCCACGGCGTGCTGAGCTTGGGGCCTGTCAGTGAAGCCGGGTCGACGCCCGTGGTGTCTGCCGAGGGTGTGGCCGATGGCGAGGCGCCTCAGACTGAAGGCGCAGCGCCCCGTGGCGATCGACCGCCACGCCGTGAGCGCCCGGGCCGCAACGAACGCCGCCGGGATGACCGTGCCGAGCGCGGTGGTGAGCGTTTTGAGAAGCCTCAGGCCGAGGCCCGCGATGCCGAAGCTGGTGACGACGACGCGCAAGATGTCGGCGGTGGCGACGCCGACGGCGGTGAAGACCGCCCGTCCAGGCGCGCCGCCATTGCGGCCGAACAGGCCAACGAGGTCTTCGCCGAACTGCTGTCCGGTGACTTCGACGCGAGCCGCGAAGAAGAGGCTGAAGAAGCCGGCAACGAAGAAGGTGGCACCTACAAGCGCGTGCTGCGTCCCGAGCCCGATGCGCCCAAGTTGCAGAAGGTGCTGGCCCAGTCCGGCGTCGGCTCGCGCCGCGACATCGAGCAGATGATCGAAGACGGCCGCATCGAGGTCAACGACCAGGTGGCCCACATCGGCCAGCGCGTGTCCTTCGGGGACCGCATCAAGGTCGCCGGCAAACCCATCCGTGTGCGCATCGCGCCGCCTCCTGCCCGCATCCTGGCCTACCACAAGCCGACCGGCGAAGTGGTCACCCACGATGACCCGCAAGGCCGCCCCACCGTGTTCCGTCGCCTGCCGCGCCTGTCGCAGGGCAAGTGGATGTCCGTGGGCCGACTGGACCTCAACACCGAAGGCTTGCTGCTGTTCACCAACTCGGGCGAACTGGCCAACCAGCTCATGCACCCCCGCTTTGGTGTGGAGCGTGAGTACGCCGTTCGCGTGCTGGGTGCCCTGGACGAAACCAACCGGGCCAAGTTGCTCAACGGCGTCGAGATCGAAGGCCAGTCGGCCTCTTTCGT
The DNA here is from genome assembly GCA_947371645.1 of Burkholderiales bacterium. Next base: position 12,960 of record CANBQJ010000082.1, read on the forward strand.
GTCGATCAGCACGGGCCAGGGCGAGGGCGTGAACCAGTGGTACCGCGTGGTCATCACCGAAGGCCGCAACCGCGAAGTGCGCAAGCTGTTCGATGCCGTGGGCTTGACGGTCAACCGCCTGATCCGCGTGCGCTATGGCGCCATCGTGCTGCCGCACGGCCTCAAGCGCGGCGTGTGGGTGGAGCTGGGCGAGTCCGATGTGCGTGCGGTCAAGGCCATCACCGGCCAGGATCGTCCTGAATTCCAGCGCGGTGCAGGCGGCCAGGGCAACAAGGGCCAGCAAGGTGGGCAGGGTGCAGGCCAGCACAAGCAGCAGGGTTTCAAGGGCAAGAACGGCCAGAACAATGGTCAGGCTGGCCGTGGCCCGCAGCAGCAGGGCGGCCAGGGGCAAGGCCCTCAGCAGGGGCCGCGTGGTCAGTACGCTGGCCAACAAGGCGGGCAACAAGGTGGCCAGCAAGGCAAGCCGCCGCGTCAGCAACAAGGTGGCGGGCAGCAGATGCCGCCGCAGGAGCGCGCACCTCGTGCCCATGAGGAAGACGACATCGACCACATTGGCTACATCCCGAATCCGCTGGAGCAGACCTTCGACCGGCGCTTTGCCAAAGGTTCCAAGCGCATCACGGCCGGTTTCGGTCGCCCTGACCACGACATCGACCGTGGCGGTGCGCAAGGCGGCAAGCAGCAAAAGGGCCCTCGTCAGCCTGACCCCATGCAGACTTCCGTGGGCTACATCGGCGCCGATGCCTTTTTTGGCAAGTCGGGTGGCGGTGGTGGCCGGCGCGGCGGTGGCGGCGGCGGCGGTGGTGGTAACAGTGGTGGCGGCAACGGCGGTGGTGGCGGTGGCGGCAGCCGCGGCCGGCGCTGATGCTGCAGGGCCTCTCGCGAGCGAGGCCCCACACACTGTCTGCATTCATCTGGCCGCGCTACAATGCGCGGTTTTGTCAATCCCATCGAACCATGGGCTGGCCTTGCCAGCCGAGGTGCGGTGGGTTTCGGTTTCAACTTCCAAGAAGCCCGTATCCGGCTGAGGCGCTCGCAGCGTCTGCAGCCGAGCGGGCACCAACCCCCTCAGAAAAGGAACATCATGGCGATCGAACGCACCCTCTCCATCATCAAGCCCGATGCCGTGGCCAAGAACGTCATCGGTCAGATCGTGGCCCGTTTTGAAGGCGCTGGCCTGAAGGTCGCCGCTGCCAAGCTGGTGCAACTGTCGCGTGGCGAAGCCGAGCAGTTCTATGCTGTGCACGCTGCCCGTCCTTTCTTCAAGGACCTGGTCGATTTCATGATCTCCGGCCCCGTGTTCATCCAGGTGCTGGAAGGCGAAGGCGCCATCCTGAGGAACCGTGACCTGATGGGCGCCACCGACCCCAAGAAGGCCGCTGCCGGCACCATCCGCGCCGACTTCGCCGAGTCCATCGATGCCAACGCCGTGCACGGCTCTGACGCCCCTGAAACCGCCGCAGTCGAAATCGCTTTCTTCTTCCCCGGCCTGAACGTGTACGCCCGCGGCTGACCTGCCGTCGCTCACGCACGCACATGAACGCTGTCAACCTGCTCGATCACGACCTCGACGGGTTGGCCGCGTTCTGCGAACAGCTGGGTGAGAAGCGCTTCCGCGCCACCCAGCTTTTTCGCTGGATCCATCAAAAAGGCGCCACCAGCTTCGACGAGATGTCGGACCTGGCCAAATCGCTGCGC
>CANBQJ010000083.1 GCA_947371645.1 Burkholderiales bacterium
GCGAACACCACAGTGCCGGTCGGATCGTAAAATGCCGGCTGCCATGGCTTGTTCGTTGTTGCGGACAGTGCACTGACCTCTTCCTCAACAACCATTTCACAACGTGGCTCAGACCATTATAGGTGGGAAATCCCCGGCGCCCGGCCGCAAATCGGCCGAACAGCCGGGTGGGAAACCGCCTGACAAATCGATCGGTATATCCGCGCTGCCCGCGACCGTGCAGCAATTGACCGTCGACGAAGGTGGCGAAGGCCAGCGGCTGGACAATTTCCTGGTCAAGGTGCTCAAGGGCGCCCCCAAAACTTTGGTCTACCGGATCATCCGCAGCGGTGAAGTGCGGGTGAACAAAGGGCGAGCCGGCGCCGACACCCGACTGACCCTGGGCGATGTGGTTCGCGTACCGCCCCTGCGACTGTCGGACAAGGCCAAACTGCCCGCACAGGAGGCGGCAGCCGCCGCCGCCGATGCAGCCAACGGTGCCCGCGTGCCCGCCCGCGAGTTCCCCGTCATCTTTGAGGACGACTGGATGCTGGTCATCGACAAGCCCGCCGGCGTGGCCGTGCACGGGGGCAGCGGTGTGAGTTTTGGCGTGATCGAGCAATTGCGGCGCGCCCGCCCCGAGGCCCGATTCCTGGAACTGGTGCACCGCCTGGACAGGGACACCTCGGGCATCTTGCTCATTGCGAAAAAACGCAGCGCGCTCACTTCGCTGCAAGACGCCTTCCGCAATCGCCTGGCCCACAAAACCTATGCGGCCCTGGCGATCGGCAGCTGGCCGGTGAAGCAGAAGGTCATCGACGTGCCCTTGCACAAATACCTGACGGGCGAGGGCGAGCGCCGTGTGCGTGCCGTCACCAAGCCGAAGGACGGTGAAGAAGGCCAGCGGGCCATCACCCTCGTCAGCGTGACCCAGGCCTACGCCGGCTACAGCCTGCTGGACGTGACCATCAAGACCGGCCGCACCCACCAGATCCGCGTGCACCTGCTGCATGGTGGCCACCCCATCGTGGGCGACGACAAGTACGGCGACTTCGAGCTCAACCGCCAGCTGGCGCGCCAGGGCGGCACCCTGGGGGAAGGGCGTTTCGAGCGCATGTTCCTGCACGCGCGTTACCTGCGCCTGCCTCACCCGCACGACGGCCGCGAGCTGGTCTTCGAGGCCCCTTTGCCGCCCGAATGCCGCGGCTTCCTGGCCACACTGCGGCCCGTGTCATCGCCGGCCGGCTAGAGTGGCGGGCAACGCCTTGATGGAGCCTTGACGTGAACGCCTACGTGCCCCCTGCCGACACCGGCCTGCGCCCCCGCGCCTACGACCTGATTGTTTTCGACTGGGACGGCACGCTCTACGACTCCACGGGCTTGATCGTGCAGTGCATCCAGGCGGCTTGCGCCGACCTGGAACTGCCCGTGCCCGACCGCAGCGCGGCGTCGTACGTGATCGGTCTGGGCTTGCACGATGCCCTGGCCCACGTGGCGCCCACCTTGCCAGCGGCGCGTGTGCCCGAACTGGGGCAAAGGTACCGCCACCACTATGTCCGCAGCCAGCACGAGCTCAGCTTGTTTGAAGGCGCCATCCCGCTCTTGCACATGCTCAAGGCACGCAACCACTGGCTGGCCGTGGCCACGGGCAAGACACGCCAGGGCCTGGATGAGGCGCTGGGCCACGTGAGCTTGCAGGGCCTGTTCGACGCCACACGCACAGCGGATGAAACCGCGTCCAAGCCCCACCCGCGCATGCTCGAAGAGCTGATGAGCGAGCTGGGCGTCGAGCCCGAGCGCACCTTGATGATTGGCGACACCACCCACGACCTGCAACTGGCCCAGAACGCCGGCACGCACAGCGTGGGCGTCTCTTTTGGTGCCCACGAACCCGAAGCGCTGCGCCGTTTCCCGACGCGCTTCCTGGCCCATTCGGTGCATGAGTTGCACGCCTGGCTGCAAGCCCACGCCTGACCCCGTCTGCCGTTGTCCCATGTCCGAACTGAACCTGGCCCCCCAAGCCCTGTGTGCCTCCAGCGAGCTGGCAGAAACGGGCGATGCCTTCACTTTTGAAGTGATCGACCTGGCCGATGGTGCCAGGCCTGCGCCGGCCTTCGCTGTGCGTTACGACAACACCGTTGTGGCCTACCTCAACCGCTGCGCCCACATCCCTTCGGAGATGGATTGGCAGCCCGGCAAGTTCTGGGACCTGGACCGCCGGTTCATCATCTGTGCTGTCCATGGCGCCTTGTATGACCCGCCCAATGGCGAGTGCGTCAGTGGCCCCTGCACCGGCGCCCGCCTGCAAGCCATCCGCGTCAGTGAAGCGGGCGGCGAGGTCTGTTGGTATCCTGACGCCCGATTCCAGCCGGTGTTCTGACCGGCATCTTCCCCATCCCCATGAGCTTCGAGGACACTGTGCCCAACGATCCGGTCTCGCCCATCCAGCAGCAATTGCTGGCCGACTTTGCCTCTGCCTACCTCAGCGAGCAGCGCCGCGCCCAACGCTGGCGCTGGTTCTGGCGCGTGATCTGGGTGGGTGTGGCCCTGGCCATGGTCTGGGCCACCTTGCAAAACATGCCGGCATCCAAGGCGCCCAACAGCCCGCACACGGCTCTGGTGGAGGTGCGTGGCGAGATCGCCGCCGAGACCGATGCCAATGCCGACAGCCTGATGACGGCCCTGCGCAGCGCCTTTGAAGACGCAGGTGCTCAGGCAGTGGTGATCCGCATCAACTCGCCGGGTGGCAGCCCTGTGCAAGCAGGCCTGGTCAACGACGAAGTTCGCCGCCTCAAGGCACTGCACAAGAAGAAGGTCTATGCGGTGTGCGAAGAGATGTGCGCATCCGCCGCTTACTACATCGCCGTGTCGGCCGACCAGATCTTCGTGGACAAGGCCTCGATGGTGGGCTCGATCGGCGTGCTCATGGACGGCTTTGGCTTCACCGGCATCATGGACAAGGTGGGCGTGGAGCGCCGCCTCATGACGGCGGGCCGCAACAAAGGCATGCTGGACCCGTTTTCACCGCGCAGCGCTTCGCAAGACGCCTATGCCCAGGCCATGCTGGACCAGATCCACAAGCAGTTCATCAAGGTGGTGAAAGAAGGCCGTGGCAATCGCCTGAAAGTGGGTGACGACACCTTCAGTGGCCTGTTCTGGAACGGCGAAGAGGCCGTGCACCTGGGTCTGGCCGATCACCTCGGCAGCCTGGATCAGGTGGCCCGCGACGTGGTCAAGGCGGAAGACGTCATCGATTACACGCAGAAGGAAAACCTGGCCGAGCGCCTGGCCAAGCGTTTCGGTGCCGCGATGGGTGCCGGTGCCGTGACGGCCATGCGGGGCGCGGTCAGCATCCACTGAGGTGTCAGGCGCTGGCCGCCAGGGCGGTCAGGCGTCCATGGACACCAGCAGGCGGTAGGCGGCGTCGCGTGAGAGTGTGAGCAGCTGCGCCACTTCTGCAACGTCGTCGGGCAAGGCGGCCTGCGCGTGCGGGTCGTCCCAGCCGTGCTGGGTGTGCCGGGCGATCTGTACCCCCAGCATCACGCTGCGCACCTTGGGGTTGTTGGCGTGGTGATCGTTGGTGCATTCCTGCAGCAGCAAGGGCAACTGCCAGCGGGCCATCAGCGCCTGTGTCAGGTCTTGCAGTTCGACCCCCAGCACTTCTTTCTGGATGTCGGCCGAGCGGATGGTGTGGTCGGCTTTCTGGCGCCTGGAGATCTCCAGTGCCAGCGCAGGTGCGTGGCACCACAGCAGCATTTCCGAAAAGTCATGCAGCAGGGCCGCTTCCTGGATCACCACACAATCCTCGTCCTGGCGGCGCAAGGCAAAGCCGGTGGCGAAGTGCGAGGCGCGCCGGGCACGGGTCACGGTCTTGATCAGGCCGCTGATCGCCTCAGGATGTTGGCGCAGCCACTCGGTGATGCTGGAAACTTGCTCGAAGATGCGAAAAAACGGGCCGATGCCCAGCATCACGGTGGCGCCCACCAGGGTTTCTGGCGGCTCCACACCATTGCTCAGGCAGTGCTCCGAGGCACGCACCAGCACCTTCAGGGTCATCAGGGGGTCGGCACCCAGGCTGTCAGCGATGGTGTGGGCGTCCACCGTGGCGCGGGCTTCTTCGATCTCCCGCAACTGCCTGAGTTCGGCGACAGAACCCGGCAACACGGGAATGGGCAAGCGACAAAGCGCGTCGGTCCAGGCGGCGAGTGAGGGCAGGGCGGTTTCGATCATGAGGGACCCCGAATTTGGGATTCCCTCACTTATGCACCCAAGGCCCGCCTCTCAGCAAGCAGAAAACGGGCGCGAATCGCCGGCAATTCAGTCGGCGCTGTATGCCCTTGGGGCGTTCGACCGGCTGCCAGCCAAGCCACTCACTTGGCGCCCAGGAGCGCGTCCTTGAGGTCGGAGTCCACGGGGGAGTTGCCCAGCCAGATGCGCAGCAAAGCCGTGAAGAACTCGTCGCCAGAGATCACCGGGCCCTGGTGCACGCCATTGATGGTCACGCCTGTGCCGACGCCAGGGGTGAAGTCGATGTGGATGACCGAGCCTTTTTTCACCTTGCCCAGTCCCAGCATCACGCTGCGGATCTCGTCCAGCTTGGGCTGAAACCGCGCCTGATCGGCACTGCTGTTGTTTTTGTTGAAGCCCTTGACCATGGCGTCAGCAAAGTCTTCGCCGGACAGGTCACGCAACAAGACGATCTGCATCGCCTTGGGGCCGCCCTGGCCCAGCAGGCTGCCCGCGTCCTTGCCCTTTTGGGGCACATACAGGCCGGCGGCATAGACGTCGATGATCAACTTGACGCGGATGCCCACGCCATTGAGGCTCAGCGCCTGGTTGCCCAGTTGGTAGGTCTCATCGAAACGTGCGCCCTTGATGTCCACGGCGGCCTGGGCGTTGAGGCCCAGGCTGGCCAGCAGGATGCCCACACAGGCGAGGAACTGCGAAATTTGTCGGGTCATGGTCTTCTCCTGTCCGGTTTCGTCTGCTGACGTAACCAAGGGTAAACGCTTGGTCATTTCAGATGGTGCGCAAGTGTGCCCTGACTTGGGGCGCCTGCCCAGGGGTTTCCACCGATTCGAGTGTGAGCAGTTGCATCTTCGTGGCGCGTTTGCCGCAGTGCAGCAACGGCTCTTACAGAGTCTTGCAGGACAATGGCCACACCCAAGCCCTCTGACCGGCCTTGTGCCTGGTTTGTATCGCGCATGTCATTCCTGGTCATCGACATCGGTAACACCCGTCTCAAATGGGGCCTCTATGCGCAAGCCGAGCCCGGTGCCGAGCTGCTCGCCCATGGTGCCGTCGTGCTGGAAGACATCGACAGCCTGTGGCAGCAGACCTGGCGCCACCTGTCCCCGGCGCCCACGGCGATGCTGGGTTGCGTGGTGGCCGGTGAGGCCATCAAGCGCCGCGTGGAAGAGCAATTGCACCAAGGCTGGGGTCTGGCGCCCCACTGGGTGTCGGCGACGGCACAGGCGGCAGGCGTGCGCAACGGCTACGAGCACCCGCAGCGCCTGGGTGCGGACCGCTGGGCCGCCATCATCGGGGCACGTCACGAAGCCTTGAAGGCCGGGGCGGCGCTGGTGCCTCCGGTGCTGGCCGTCATGGTGGGCACGGCCGTCACCGTGGATGCGGTGGACGCCGAAGGGCAGTTCCTGGGCGGGCTGATCCTGCCGGGCTTTGGCCTGATGTACAAAGCGCTGGAGAGCGGTACCGCCGGCCTGAAGGTGCCCACCGGAGAGGTCAGCGACTTCCCCACCAACACCAGTGACGCGCTGATGAGCGGTGGGACCGACGCCATCGCCGGTGCCATCGAGCGCAGCCTGCGTCGCCTGCACGCGCAGGCCGGTCGCCAGCCGCTCCTGATCATGTCGGGTGGGGCGGTGTCACGCTTGTCGCACGTGCACGAGTTGCCCGCTCGCGTGGTCGAAAACCTGATCTTCGAGGGGCTGCTGACGCTGTCCCAGGAAGCGGGCCAGTTCACCTGAGCTGGCCCGAGGCTGCTTGCCTCAGAGGATGAAGCGCGACAGGTCTTCGTTGCGGGCCAACTCGCCCAAGCGGTCATCCACCTCGGTGGCCGTGATGTCACGGGTCTGACCGCTCAGATCGGGCGCGTTGAACGACACCTCATCGAGCAGCCGCTCCAGCACCGTGGCCAGCCGGCGTGCGCCGATGTTCTCGGTGCGCTCGTTCACCTCGAAGGCGATCTCGGCCATGCGGCGGATGGCGTCCGGCGTGAAGTTCAGGGTCACGCCTTCGGCACCCAGCAGCGCCTGGTACTGCTTGATCAGGCTGGCGCTGGGCTGCGTCAGGATGGCTTCGAAATCGCCCACGGACAGCGAGCTCAGCTCCACGCGGATGGGGAAGCGGCCCTGCAGTTCCGGGATGAGGTCTGAAGGTTTGCTCAGGTGGAAGGCACCGGAGGCGATGAACAGGATGTGGTCGGTCTTGACCATGCCGTGCTTGGTCTGCACCGTCGTGCCTTCGACCAGCGGCAGCAGGTCGCGCTGCACGCCCTGGCGGGACACCTCGGCCGTGCTGCCTTCGCCGCCACGGCTGGCCACCTTGTCGATCTCGTCGATGAAGACGATGCCGTGCTGCTCGGTGCGCTCCAGCGCCCTGGCCTTGATCTCTTCCTCATTGACCAGCTTGCCGGCTTCTTCCTCAATCAGCTGGACGCGGGCGTCGCCGATGCGCACCTTGCGGCTGCGGGTGCGGCCCTGGCCCATCTGGCTGAAGAGGTCCTTAAGCTGGTCAGCCATGCCTTCCATGCCGGCAGGGCTCATGATCTCCACGGCCGGGCGGGGCTCGGCCAGCTCGATGTCGATCTCGCGCTCGTCCAGCGTGCCTTCGCGCAGGCGCTTGCGCATGATCTGGCGGGCGGTGTTGTCCACCGGCTGCGTGGTGCCCAAGCCGAACTCGCTGCGGGGTGGCGGCACCAGCGCGTCCAGGATGCGCTCTTCTGCTGCGTCCTGAGCCTTGGCACGCATCAGCTGCACCTGGCGGCTGCGTTCCTGCTTGATCGCACTTTCCACGAGGTCACGGATGATGGTGTCCACGTCTTTGCCCACATAGCCCACCTCGGTGAACTTGGTGGCTTCGACCTTGATGAAGGGCGCGTCCGCCAGTTTGGCCAGGCGGCGGGCGATCTCGGTCTTGCCCACGCCGGTGGGCCCGATCATCAGGATGTTCTTGGGCGTGATCTCGCTGCGCAGGCTGTCGTCCACCTGCTGGCGGCGCCAGCGGTTGCGCAGCGCGATGGCCACGGCGCGCTTGGCATCGCGCTGGCCCACGATGTGGCGGTCGAGTTCGTCGACGATCTGTTGCGGCGTGAGGCTCATGCGGTCAGCCCAGGGTGACGATGGTGTGGTGCTGGTTGGTGTAGATGCACAGGTCACCTGCGATCTCCAGCGATTTCTTGACGACGTCTGCTGCGGGCAGCTCGGTGTGAGCGACCAGGGCCCGTGCCGCAGCCTGCGCATAGGCCCCGCCCGATCCGATGGCGATGATGCCGTGCTCAGGCTCCAGCACATCGCCATTGCCCGTGATGATCAGCGAGGTTTCGTGGTCGGCGACGGCCAGCATGGCCTCCAGACGGCGCAAGACGCGGTCGGTGCGCCAGTCGCGTGTCAGCTCCACCGCAGCGCGGGCCAACTGGCCCTGGTGCTTCTCCAGCTTGGCCTCGAAGCGCTCAAAGAGGGTGAAGGCGTCGGCGGTGGCGCCGGCAAAGCCGGCCAGCACCTTGTCGTGGTAAAGGGTGCGCACCTTCTTGGCGCTGGCCTTGACGACGATGTGGCCCAGGGTGACCTGGCCATCGCCGCCCATGGCGACTTGCCAGCCGGTGGGGGTCTGGCGGCGCACACTGACGATGGTGGTGCCGTGGAAGGATGCGGGTTCGCTCATCGGGCGAAGGTGGGGACGGGCAGCAGCCTTTCAAGGGGCCGGTCTGGCGCAGCGCGGTCAGGCCCGCTCTGGAGACCCCGGCATTGCGGGGTTGCCCGTCAATGGTGCGACAGCTGAACCCGCGCGTGCTCGTTGATGCCCATGGCCCCGAAGAACAGGGCGATGAGGCGGTGCGGGTTCTTGAAGATGACCTGGCGGTCTTCGGCACGGCGCGCCAACACCCAGTTGAGCAGGTCGCCAGCGGCAATGAAGTCCACGCGCAACAGGTGAGCACAGTCGATTTCAAGGGTGACGCTGGCGCTCAGCTGGTCGTCCAGCTGGCCCAAGGTGTGGCCGATGTCGCCCACCAACTGGCCTGACAGGTCCAGCGACGCGACCTGGATGAACTCCACCTCGTCATCGGCCATGCGGGACTCGACGAAACTGGTCGTGACTTCGCCGACGTGGGTCAGTGGGCGGGTCTGGGTGTGGACCACATCACTTTCGATGCGGACGCGGCACTTGACCGGCTCCCACGACGGCGGCGATTGTTCGTAGGTCACGCAGTAGTCGATGGCGACCTCATCAAAATCAACCGGGCGGTTGATCAGGCGCAGCAGATCGAGGCGCAGCATCCACAGGCTGGGGTCGGCGTCGCGCAGGCCGGTTGGCGCGGCTTCTGCCAGCACCTGCATCAGGTGGTCGGCGCCCGTCCAGACCAGCTCTGGTGCTTCCAGGGCCCAGGACTTGATCATGGTCGACAGCTGAGCTGCGCCTTCAGGCGTGACCCGTTGCACGATCCGCCAGTCCATGGTCCAGGGGCGAGGCATCTGCAGCAGCACGATGCGCAACTGGCCGACCGCGTCGGTGTCCAGCGACGCCGGGGCCACCCAGCCCTCGATGCTGTCGTGCTCAAAGTCAATGCTGCCTTCTGGGGTCGCGGACGTGTTCTCGAGCGTGGCCGGCCGCGTGAAGATGCCTGCGGCGTGGCGCTCCTTGCGGGCCAGGAAGGTGGCGACTTTTTCCGGGAAAGAGTACCAGTGCGGGGCCGACACGCCAAACTTTTGCGCGTAGGACACGGCCAGGTTCTCGAACTTGTGAGGCAGGTCGATGGCGCGGTAGAGGTCAAACAGCACCAGCCAGGTCTCGGGCTGCTCGTGGCGCGAGGCACCGGGTTGCACCAACTCCAGGAGGCTGCGTTCGCTCTGGTCGAAATCGGCATTGGCAAAGGCGATGACCGCCTCGTCCAGGTCGGGATCGTGCGCCACTTCGTGCACCTGCACGTCAGGATCCTGGTGCAGGCCCAGGGAAATGCCCGCATGCGCGCCGTTGGACATGCCGCGACGGCCGGCATCCAGCACCGCCTGGGAGATCTCGATGGGGCCGCTGTCGGCATCCTCTTCGCGCATCATGGGCAGCGTGGCCGGCGAGGTGAGCGTGTTGGGCGTCGTGGTGGGCATGTCCATCAGCGGGCCATGCACCGAGGACTTGGCCGCCGGTTTGTAGCCACCGGGAGGTGCCTGGCGGCTGTTGCCACCCACCATCTGCAATTCGATCTCGTCGATCTTGGCCTTGACGGCGATGTCGGAGCGCGCGCCGTTGTGATGCGGGCGGGAGTCCGGATCGAGGTTGGACGAGCTGCCCAAAGCCAGGGCGCTGTCCTGGCTCAGGCCTTCCCGCCGAATCTTGCGCAGCATGTCGAGTTCGCGTTTGCGCACGAAGTCGTTGCGCCGCTTGCGCTCGATCATCGCCTTGATTTCGGTCTTGGCGTAGTCCCCTTCGTCAGACTCGGGAGGGGGTGCGTCCAGATCGGCCCAATCCGTGGTCGGATTGGCCACAAAGCGAACGACCTTGCGCAAAAAGCCGCTGGGGTCTTTGCTCATCGGTATGGTGTGGCGAACGTCACGGTTTGCTCAATGTAGCCCAGTCTGTTGCGGAGGGATCAATCCCCGAACATCTTTTGCTTGAGTTCGCGGCGTTGCTGGGCTTCCAGCGACAGGGTGGCCGTCGGACGGGCCAGGAGGCGGCCCAGGCCAATGGGCTCACCGGTTTCGTCGCAGAAACCATATTCACCAGAGTCGATGCGGACCAGCGCTTGAGAAATCTTCTTGAGCAGCTTGCGTTCGCGGTCGCGGGTGCGGAGCTCCAGCGCGTGCTCTTCTTCGATGGTGGCGCGGTCGGCCGGGTCGGGCACGATGGAGGTGTCTTCGCGCAGGTGCTCGGTGGTCTCGCCGGCGTTGGACAGCAGGTCTTCTTTCTGCGCTTCCAGGTTGGCGCGGAAGAAGTCCAGTTGTTTGTCGTTCATGTACTCGCCGTCGGGCATGGCCAGCAACTCGGCTTCGGTGAGTTCACGGCCGGACTTGGTCTTCCAAGCGTTGGCGAGTTTGGCGTCAGCCTTGGTGGCGGTGGCGGCGGGCATGTTGGGGGTGCTGCTGGGTTTCGGTGCAGGCGCTTTGGGCGCCGGCGTGGATTTGGGGGGAGGCACAGGCGCCTCGGGCGCAGCCTCGGCGGCGACCTTGCTGGCGGCTTTCGAGGTTTTGGCCGGGGCGGCTGTCTTGGCCGACGCGCCCTTGGCGGCTGCGCTGGATGTGGCCTTGCTGGCCGATGCGGTCGTCTTTGTCACTGGATCCTCCTTACCACAATGCGGTATCCGCGCACGACTGCCATGCGGGAGCTGACAAGGCCGACTACTGCTTCCATGTGGGGCGCTGGTCAGTGGAGGCGTTCAAACCTGCTCTGCGTCGCGGCCCACAGGGGCCAAGGAAGCGCGCGGATTGTAGCCACCTTGTGGCCGATTGCGGCAGATGCTATCCCGAGAGTGTTTCAAGTGTGTCACGAGCAGCACTGCTCGAGGCCGGCCTTGAAGAGGTCTTGGGGCAGGTCAATGCCAATGAAGACCATTTTGCTCATCTTTGTTTCGCCGGGCGTCCACTTGGGGCCGACGTCGCTGCCCATGAGCTGGTGCACGCCCTGGAAGACCACCTTCTTGTCCATGCCACTCACCCACAGCACGCCCTTGTAGCGCAGCATCTTCGGGCCGTAGATCTGCACCATGGAGCCCAGGAAATCTTCCAGCTTGGTGGCGTTGAAGGGCTTGCTGGCCTTGAAGACGAAGGACTTCACGTCGTCGTCATGGGCGTGGTGGTGCGGGTGGTCGCAGTGCTCGCCATGTTCGTGGTCATGGTCATGGTGGTGGCCATGACCATGACCGTCTTCCTTGAGGAAGTCGGGGTCGATGTCGAGCTTGGCGTTGAGGTTGAACCCCTTGAGGTCCAGCACTTCGGCGATGGGCACGTTGCCGAAGTTCACACGCTTTTGCGGGGCGCGGGGGTTCATGTGCTTGATGCGGTGCGACAGGGCGTCCGCTTCGGCGTCGGTCACCAGGTCGGTCTTGCTCATGAAGATGACGTCGGCAAAGCCCACCTGGCGGCGCGCCTCCTGACGGTCGTCGAGCTGCTGTTGGCCATGCTTGGCGTCCACCAGGGTGACGACGGCGTCCAGCAGGTAGAGCTCGGCAATCTCGTCGTCCATGAAGAAGGTTTGCGCCACGGGGCCGGGGTCGGCGACGCCGGTGGTCTCGATGACCACGCGATCGAAGGTCAGGGCGCCGGCTTTGCGCTGCTTGGCCAGGTCGGCCAGCGTTTCGCGCAGGTCTTCGCGGATCGTGCAGCAGATGCAGCCATTGTTCATCTGGATGATCTGCTCCTCCGTGTCGGCCACGAGGATGTCGTTGTCGATGTTTTCTTCGCCGAATTCGTTTTCGATGACGGCGATGCGCTGGCCGTGTGCTTCAGACAGGACGCGCTTGAGCAGCGTGGTCTTGCCGCTGCCCAGAAAACCGGTGAGGATGGTGACAGGAATGAGGCTCATGGGTTAAGTGTAGCCCTCATGTGGGCTTGCGGTATTCTTGGGGCATTGCAACCTATGGCACCCCGATTTCGTGTCCGATCCTGCCCCCAGTCGACCGCCGCGTGGCGAACGCAGCCACGCGGCCAATCACAAACCCCCAGGACACAAGGCCGCAGGCCGACGTGACCACCGCAGCCTGCTGGTGCGGATCGTCGAGTTCCTGCACCCTGGCCCCGATTCGGTGCCCGAACTGATTGCCACGCTCGCCGATGCGGAGCACCGCTCCGTGATCGAACCCGAAAGCCGGGTGATGCTGGAGGGCGTGATCCGCATGGCGGGCATGACCGCCGGCGACGTCATGGTGGCCGTGCGCCGCATGGACCTGCTGGACATCGATTCACCTTACGACGAACTGCTGGCGCAGGTGATCGACACCGGGCATTCGCGTTTTCCGGTCTACGAGGGCAACCGCGACAACGTCATCGGCATGCTGATGGCCAAGGACCTGCTCAAGCTGCAGCGAGCGCCCGAGCTGAACCTGCGCACCCTGTTGCGCCCGGCCGAATTCGTGCCGGAGTCGAAAGGGCTCAACGAGCTCTTGCGCGAATTCCGCAGCAACCGAGGCCACATGGCCATCGTGATCGATGAATTTGGCCGCGCGGCCGGTCTCATCACCATCGAGGATGTGCTGGAAGAGATCGTGGGCGAGATCGAAGACGAATTCGACGACGAAGACACCGAGTCCAGCATTTTCACCCTGGCCGATGGCAGCCAGCGGGTGGCGGGCGATGCGGCCATCGCGTCGGTCAATGAGGTCTTTGGTGCTTCACTGCCTGAAGAAGACTTCGACACCATTGGTGGCCTGGTCGCCCAGGAGCTGGGGCGCGTGCCGCGCCGTGGTGAGAGTGTCGAGGTCGGCGGGCTGCGCTTTGGCGTGATGCTGGCCCGCGGAGGTGCTGTGCGCTGGTTCAAGGTGGCGCGTGTGGAGGGCCCTGAGGCCTTGGCAGAGGCGCCTATGGTGAACGGGTCCGGCGCGTGAGGGCTGGGCTCAGACGAGCGGCGCCAGACCTGATCCGCGCGTCGACGACGGGTGCCGCGCAGGCTGTGGCCTTGTCGCCCTGGAGCGCGTCGTGGGCGCCCTGGATGCCTGCGCTCTTGCAGTCGGTGGGGGCCGCAGGCCTGATGTGGTTCATGTGGCGTCTGCGTGCACAGCCGTGTCGCGCAGCCCGCTTCATGTGGTGGCACGCCAGTGTCTGGCTTGTGGGTGCCACGGGTTGGATGTTCGTGAGCCTGCATGACTATGGTGGCTTGCCCGGCTGGCTGGCGGCGCTGGCCGTGGGCGGGCTGTGCATGGCCTTGTCCGTGTACATGGGCCTGGCAGGCTGGGTCTGGGCGCGCTTGACCCAGGGCGATGCCGCCAGACCGTTGCGCGATGCGTCCGTCTGGGCGGCCGCCTGGCTGCTGGCCGAGCTGGCCCGCGCCGAGATCTTCACAGGCTTCCCCTGGGGGGCCAGCGGCTATGCCCTGATCGACACACCCTGGGCGGCCTTGTCGCCCTACCTGGGGGTGTACGGCCTGGGCGCGCTGTGGGCGGGGGGCCTGGCCTGGCTGGTGTTCACCTGGCGAGTGAGCCCGGTCCGAATCTGGTTCCCTTTGCTCACGGTGATGGGCTTGATGTGTGCGCTGGCCTGGACCGGTCCGGGGGGCTTCACGCGGCCCCATGGCGCGCCCTTGTCGGTGAGCCTCATTCAGGGCAACGTGCCGCAAAACGAGAAGTTCACGCCAGAGCACCAGTGGCCTGTCCTGGTCTGGCACGCGCAAGAGATTCTGAAAGCGCCCGGCCAGCTCATCGTGGCGCCTGAGACCGCCTTCACCCTCTTGCCGCAACAGCTGCCTGAAGGCTTCTGGGCGGAGTTCGAATCTGCCTTTGCGCAACGCCAAGGCCGAGTTGCCTTGCTGGGCATGCCCTTGGGCAACGAGCAGGCTGGCTATGCCAATGCCGTCATCGGTCTGACTGCTCAGCCCAGTGGTCAACCCGGCGCCACGTACCGATATGCCAAGCATCACCTGGTGCCGTTTGGCGAGTTCATTCCCTGGGGGTTTCGGTGGTTTGTGGCGCTGATGAACATGCCGTTGGGTGACTTCAGCCGTGGCCCGCTGGTGGCGCCCAGCCTGAACGTGGGCGAGCAACGTGTGGCGCCCAACATCTGCTACGAAGACTTGTATGGTGAAGAGATCGCGGCGCGCTTCACCCGGCCGGAACTGGCGCCCACGCTCATGGTCAACGTCAGCAACCTGGCCTGGTTTGGCGAGCACATCGCCATCCACCAGCACCTGCAGATCGCCCGCATGCGCGCACTGGAGTTTCAGGTGCCCACGCTGCGGGCCACCAACACCGGGGCCACCGTGGTCATCAATGAGCAGGGCAAGGTAACGGCCGCATTGGCGCCTAACACACAGGGCGTCTTGCAGGCCCGCGTGCAAGGGCGGGCGGGCGTCACGCCCTTTGCCTGGTGGGCGGGCAGGGCCGGACTGTGGCCTTTGTGGGCCCTGGGTGCAGGGGTCTTGCTGCTGCGCGGATGGCGTGCGCGAGCGGCCCGCGGCTGAGCCTTTCGCGGCATTCACTAGAATCAAGCCTTTTGTGCGCCCGTTCGCGTGAACCTGGCGCACGCCTCAGAGCAACGCTCACCGATTCACACACCAAGTTTGGCCATGCTGACTTTCCAGCAATTGATCCTGCGTTTGCAAAGCTACTGGGACGCCCAGGGCTGTGCGCTGCTGCAACCCTATGACATGGAAGTGGGCGCCGGCACCAGCCACACCGCCACCTTCCTGCGCGCCTTGGGGCCGGAGCCCTGGAAGGCGGCCTATGTGCAGCCCAGCCGGCGCCCCAAGGACGGCCGCTATGGCGAGAACCCCAACCGCCTGCAGCACTACTACCAGTACC
>CANBQJ010000084.1 GCA_947371645.1 Burkholderiales bacterium
TGAGGCGGTTGTCGCGCCAGAACTGCTCCACGGGGAAGTCGCGGGTGTAGCCATAGCCGCCCAGGATCTGGATGGCCAGGCTGTTGGCCTCTTGCGCCCATTCACTGGGCCAGCTCTTGGCGATGGGCGTGAGCAGCTCCAGCAGGAGCCTGGCCTTGCTGCGTTCGGCATCAGACCCGGTGTACTCGTCGTCCACCAGCTGGGCGCACAGCAGGCCCAGCGCCAGGCCGCCTTCTGAGATGGCCTTTTGCATCATCAGCATGCGCTTCACATCGGTGTGGCCAATGATGGGCACCTGGGGCGAGCTGTGGTCCTTGCCGCCTGCGCCCATGTGTCGGCCCTGTGGGCGCTGTTTGGCGTAGTCCAGCGAGGCTTCATAGCCGGCGTAACCCAGCATGGTCGCGCCCACGCCCACACTGATGCGGGCCTCGTTCATCAGCGTGAACATGCACTTGAGGCCCTCGCCCTGCTTGCCGATCAGGTAGCCCACGGCGCCCGCCTGCCCGTTGACCGGGAACTTGCCTTCGCCAAAGTTCAGCAAGGTGTTGACGGTGCCACGGTAGCCGCACTTGTGGTTCAACCCGGCCAGGGCCACGTCGTTGCGCTGCGTGGTGATGCTGCCGTCGGCCTTCACCAGTTTGCGCGGCACGATGAACAGCGAGATGCCCTTCACGCCCGGGATGGCCTTGCCGTCGTCGCCGGGGATCTTGGCCAGCACCAGGTGAACGATGTTGTCGCCCATCTCGTGCTCGCCGCCCGAGATCCACATCTTGTTGCCGCGCAGCCGGTATCGCTGGCCCAGCGGGTCCTGCGGCCAGTCCACGCCCGTGCCATCGCCCTGCACATCGGGCACGGCCTTGGTCGAGATGTCGGACAAGCTGGAGCCGGCTTGAGGCTCGCTCAGGCACATGGTGCCGAAGGTGCGGCCCTCGAAGCCGCCCTTGGCGAAGACTTCGATCTGCTTCGGTGTGCCGTGGGCCAGGATGGTGTTGGCGTTGCCCCGCGTGAGCATGGGGTAGGCCGCCAGGGACACGCTGGCCTTGTAGAAAAAGCTCATCGACGCGATCTCGACCACGGTGGGCAACTGCATGCCGCCGATGTCCGCATCCTTGCTGCCCGCCATCAGGCCGGAGGCATTGAAGGCTGCCATGGCCACAGGCGTCTCTTTGGGCAGGTGCACCGTCACGCCGTCGAACTCGGGCTCCTGCACGTCGGTCAGGCGGTTGATGGGCGCGAACTGCTCCTGTGCGATCTGCTCGCTGAGGTCCAGCACGGCGGTGAAGGTCTCGCGGCTGTGCTCGGTGTGGCGCTCGCGCTGGCACAGGGCCTCGGCGTTCAGCCAGTCGTACAGCAGGAAGTCAACGGTGGCGCGGTGGGTCATGGTCTGGCCTGGCAATGCTTCCGAAAAAAAGGCCTGCAGCCCAGGTGTGGCGCTGCAGACCCGACGGGGTGGTGAATCAAGGCACCCGTTGTGATCAAGCCTGGTTGGTGAAGCTCTTGCCTTCAGCCGCCAGCTGGGCCAGGTTGGGCGCCGGCGCCCAGAAACTGGCGTCGTCGCGCGGGTTCTGCGCGAACTGCTTCATCCTGGCCACGACCTTGTCCAGGCCCATCATGTCGGCGAACAGCATGGGGCCACCGCGGTACACCGGGAAGCCGTAGCCCGTCAGGTAGACCATGTCGATGTCGGAGGCCTTGCTGGCGATGCCTTCTTGCAGGATGTGGGCACCTTCGTTGACCAGGGCCAGCATCAGGCGGTCCACGATCTCGTCATCGGGGATGGCGCGCGGTGTGATCCCCAAATCTGCCCGCACCTTGTCGATGGCGGCCTGCACTTCGCCAGAGGGCACGGGCTCGCGCTTGCCCACTTCGTAGTCGTACCAGCCCTTGCCGGCCTTCTGGCCCAGGCGGCCCAGCTCCACCACCGCGTCGGGCACGGGGCTGTACTGCACGCCGGGTTGTTCAATGCGGCGGCGCTTGCGGATGGCGTAGCCAATGTCGTTGCCGGCCAGGTCGCCCACGCGGAAGGGGCCCATGGCCCAGCCAAAGGCCTCGGCGGCCTTGTCCACCTGTTGCACCGTGGCGCCCTCTTCCAGCAGCAGGAAGCTCTGGCGCACGTACTGCTCGAACATGCGGTTGCCGATGAAGCCGTCGCACACACCGGAGACCACAGCCACCTTCTTGATCTTCTTGGCCACGGCCATCACGGTGGCCATGACGTCTTTGGCGGTGTGCTTGCTGCGCACCACTTCCAGCAGGCGCATCACGTTGGCCGGGCTGAAGAAGTGCAGGCCCACCACATCGGCCGGGCGCTGGGTCACTTCAGCGATCTTGTCCACGTCCAGCGTGGAGGTGTTCGAGGCCAGGATGGCGCCGGGCTTCATCACGGCATCCAGCTTGGCAAACACCTGCGACTTCACGCCGAAGTCTTCGAACACGGCCTCGATGACCATGTCGGCCAGGGCGATGTCGTCGTAGCTCAGGGTGGTCGTGAGCAAGGCCATGCGGGCCTCGTACTTGTCTTGCGACAGCTTGCCCTTGCTGACCTGCGCTTCGTAGTTCTTGCGGATGATGCCCAGGCCACGGTCGATGGCCTCCTGCTTCATCTCCAGCAGCTTGACCGGCACGCCGGCGTTCAGGAAGCACATCGCGATGCCACCGCCCATGGTGCCGGCGCCAATGATGGCCACGTTCTCGACCTTGCGCAACGGCGTGTCGGCCGGCACGTCAGGGATTTTGCTGGCCGAGCGTTCACCAAAGAAGGCATGGCGCAGGGCGCGGGCCTGGTCGCTGGTCACCAGCTTGGCAAACACGTCCTTCTCGAAGGCGATGCCGGCGTCCAGGTCCAGTTTGGTGGCGGCTTCGACGCAGTCCACGCAGCGCTGGGGCGCTTCCAGGTTCTTGCGGGACTTGGCGAGGTCAGCGCGGGCCTTGGTGAAGGCGTCTGCATCGGCAGGGGCGGCCACGCTCAGCTGCCGCACCGAGGGCAGCGGGAGCACGGCGGCCACATCCTTGGCAAAGGCGATGGCCGCAGTCAACAGGTCGCCATCCACCAGCTTGTCGAACAGCTTCTGGCCAGGGGCCTTGGCCAGCTTCTCAGCAGGCACGGAGGCGCCGGTGGTGATCATCTGCAAGGCGGCTTCCACACCCAGTGCGCGCGGCAGGCGCTGCGTGCCACCGGCACCCGGCACGATGCCGATGTTCACTTCAGGCAGCGCGATCTGCGTGCCCGGCGCCACCACGCGGTAGTTGCAGGCCAGGGCCAGCTCCAGCCCACCGCCCATGGCCACGCCATGGATGGCGGCCACCACGGGCTTGCTGCTTTGCTCCACGGCTTCCAGGGTCACGTGCAGGTCGGGCGTGGCGTAGGCCTTGGGCGAGCCGAACTCCTTGATGTCTGCGCCACCGCAGAACACCTTGCCCGAGCCGATGATGACCACGGCTTGCACGGCGGCATCAAGCTGGGCCTTGGCGATGCCGTCCACGATGCCGGCGCGGGTGCTCTGCCCCAGGCCGTTGACGGGCGGGTTTTCAAGGGTGATGACGGCCACGCCGTCGGTGACTTGGTAGGAGGTGCTCATGGCGGTCTCTGGGGTGCGGACGACAAAATTCAGAGCCAGTGGCCCGGTCGATCGCATCATGCCCCGACCGCGCGCCCCTCAGGCCCCGCAGATTCTGACAAGAATCATTGTATGAATTGTCGCCTATTGTGTCATCGGGGCGCTTGCCGATGCATGCCGCCTGGGGAAAACACCTGAACCTGGCGAAAGGCGGCTCAAGGCTCCCAGCCCGTGACAGACGTGCGTGCCGTCAAGGTCGACCAGGCCTGACGCGCCTCGCCCGTGGCCTTGCGCAGGCCCAACGAACACAGGAAATCCTTGAAACCCGGCACGCCTGCGGCTTCGTACTGCACGCCGAAGTCGTCGCACATCTGCGGGGTGAAGTCGTGCAGCAAGAAGAAATTCAGCAGGGGGATGCGGTCTCGGTGGGCGTGCCAGGCGTCCAGCATGGCCCCCACGAAACGGGCCTGCAGCGCCTCCGAGCTGCCAATGGTGGCGGCAGCCGGGTAGCCCGCCTCCTGAAAGACGATGGCTTGCGTGCCGGCCATGGTCAGCAGCTGCTGGACGTCGCTCGCCACCACAGCCGGGTCCCTCACGCCCACACCCGTGGCGCTGAGGCTCAAGGGGTAGTAGGTCACCATCCACACGTCGCCCAGCCTGGCCAGGTGCGCAGCCTGGATTGGCGACGCGCCCAGCAGGCCGTCGGCCGTGAGCGTCGTCCCCACCAGGATGCCCGCGTCCAGCTGGTGCACATGGGCGATGACGCGGGTCAGGAAGCGCTCGAAACGGGCCCAGTCGTCCGGGTGCGCGCGCAGGTAGGCATCCACCTCGTTGCCAATCGACAGGTAGCGGATGCGGCCCTTGCGCGTGCCCAGCAAGGTGTCCAGCAAGGCATTGAAGCGCTGCACCATGCGCTCACTGTCCAGCGGCTCGGTGGCCAGGTCGGCGGGCAAGGCCAGGCGATTGGTGTTGATGAGCTGGATGCCCAGGTACTGCCGCATGCCAAAGTCTCTGGACAAGCCCAGGGCACCGTCCAAGTCGGCCCATTTGCTCGCCATGCTCGTGGCATCGCCACCTGGCCCGGGCTCCAGGTCGGCCCAGGTCCAGGTGCTCATCTGGCCGCGTGCGCCCGCCTGGTAGGCCAGGAGGAAGGCCTGTTGGGCCCGCTGGGCGAAGTCTTGTGCCGACGTGGGATAGGGCGACAGGTAGGCCGAGGCCGAAATGGCCATCACCGGCGCATCGGCTGCCACGGGGTCGGAAGCCGCCGACGCGGGTGACGGCGCCACGGATGGCGAGGGAGACTGACCGCCGCCGCCGCCGCAGGCACTCAAGGTCACGGCCAGCGACAGGCCGAGCCAACGCACCCAACTGACCCACACCATGAACTGGCGCATCGCCACCTCCCCAGGGCATGTTCTCCAGGGGCAAATGATGGCTCAAACCTCCAGCCACTCCTTGCGCACGTACTGATCGTTACGCAATTCATCCGGCGTGCCATGGAAGACCATTTCGCCATGGCCCATCACGTAGCAGCGCTGGGAGATGTCCAGCGCGATGGTGAGCTTTTGCTCCACCAGCAGCACGGCCAGGCCCTTGTTGCGCAAGGCCTTGAGGTACTCGCCGACCAGCTCGACAATCTTGGGCGCCAGGCCCTCGGTGGGCTCGTCGATCATGATGAGGTCCGGGTCGCCCATGAGCGTGCGGCACAGCGTGAGCATCTGCTGCTCGCCGCCCGACATCACGCCGGCCTCGGTGTGCTGGCGCTCTTTCAGGCGAGGGAACATGTCGTACATGTCGTCCAGCTTCCAGCGACCCGGCTTGCGACCGCCCTTCATGCCCAGCATCAGGTTCTGTTCCACCGTCAGCTTGGGGAACACATCGCGGCTCTCGGGCACATAGCCCAAGCCTGCACGGGCGATGTCGTACGTCTTCTGCCCCAGCAACTCCTTGCCCTGCCACTGCACCGTGCCCGTGCCCTCCACCAGCCCCATGATGGCCTTGATGGTGGTCGAGCGCCCAGAGCCGTTGCGGCCCAGCAGGCTCACGATCTCGCCCGGGTGCACCTCCAGGTCCACCCCATGCAGGATGTGGCTCTTGCCGTAGTAGGCATGCAGCTTGTCAACGCGCAACATCGTGGGCCTGCCTCTTCATTCAACGGCTGCAGCCACACCGGCCGCGTTGCTCACCGTGCTCACCTGGGCCTCAGCCGCCTGGTTCTGCGCCAGCACCGAGCCCAGGTAGGCCTCCTTGACGCGTTCGTTGGCGCGCACCTGCTCCGGCGTGTCGAAGGCGATGACCTCGCCATAGACCAGCACCGCGATGCGGTCGGCCAGCCCGAAGACCACGCCCATGTCGTGCTCCACCGTCAGCAGGGTCTTGCCCTCGGTGACGTCGCGGATCATCTTCACGAAGTTGGCCGTCTCGGACTTGCTCATGCCCGCAGTGGGCTCGTCCAGCAAGATCACCTTGCTGCCACCCGCGATGGTCACGCCCACCTCCAGCGCGCGCTGCTCTGCGTAAGTGAGTTGGGAGACATGCACATCGCGCTTGCGGCGCAGGTGGATCAAATCCAGCACTTCCTCCGTACGGGCATTGACTTCACGCAGGTTGGAAAGGAAGCGCCAGAACACATAACGCTGCCCCATGGACCACAGCACCGCACAGCGGATGTTCTCGAACACCGACAGGCGCGGGAACAGGTTGGACACCTGGAAGCTGCGCGCCAGGCCCAGGCGGTTGACCTCGAACGGCGCCTTGCCCTGGATGGGCTGCCCGAACAGGCGGATCTCGCCACTGGTGGGCGACATGCGCCCGCTGATGAGGTTGAACAGCGTGGACTTGCCCGCGCCATTGGGCCCGATGAGGGCCACACGCTCACCCGCCTTCACGGCCAACTCAGCCCCGCGGATGATCTCTGTCTTGCCAAATGATTTGCGCACACCGCGCAACTCCAGCGCCAGCTCGGTCGTCGTCGTCGTCGTGGTCGTGCTCGTGTTCATGCCACTGCCCCCTTGGCCTGACGGGCCTCGATCTCTTCCTGCACGGCGCTCCATTGCCTCGTGAACCGTCTGCGCACCCATTCCAGCAAGCAGGCGCCCAACAGCAAGGTGGCCAGCACCGTGACCCAGACCTGCGAACTCAAGGTGTTGAGCTCGAAGCCAGCGTATTTCATGAGTGGGCCCACACCCTCATTGAGCTTGACGTGATAGACCATTTCCACCATCACCGAAGCCGCCACGACCACCACCAGCCCGGCCAGCGCCAGCCCCAGGTAAGGCAGCCACAGGCGGCGCAGCAGGCCGTGTGCGGCCACCCGCACGTTCAGCATGATCAGACTGGAGATGCCACCGGGCGCGAACATCACCATCAGCAGGAAGACCAGGCCCAGGTAGAGCAACCAGGCCTTGCTCATCTCCGACAACATCACCATGGCCAACACCATGAGGACGGCCCCCAGGATGGGCCCGAAGAAAAAGAGCGAGCCGCCCAGGAAGGTGAACAGCAGGTAGGCACCCGAGCGGTGGGCACCCACCACCTCGGCGGTCACGATCTCAAAGTTGATGGCGTTGAGGCCACCGCCCACGCCCGCAAAGAAGCCAGCGATCATGAAGGCCAGGTAACGCACCCGCTGCGTGTCATAGCCGATGAAGGCCACGCGCTCCGGGTTGTCTCGCACGGCATTGAGCATGCGCCCCAGCGGCGTCCGCGTGAAGGCGTACATCAATGCGGTACAGACAAAGCAGTACACCGCGATCAGCGCGTACACCTGGATCTGTGGCCCGAAGGTGATGCCCAGGAAAGGCTCACCCACCACGCGGTTGCTGGACACACCGCCCTCGCCGCCAAAAAACTCCGGCAGCATCAGCGACATCGACCACACCAGCTCGCCCACCCCCAGGGTGATCATGGCAAAGGTGTTGCCCGACTTGCGCGTGCTCACCGCACCCAGCACGGCCGCCACGGCCAGACCGGCCGCACCGCCCACCAATGGGATCAGCGACACCGGCACGGCCCACACGCCAGCACTCACCTTGTTGAGCGTGTGGATGGCGGCAAAAGCGCCCAGGCCGACGTACACCGCGTGACCAAAGCTCAGCATGCCGCCCTGCCCCAGCAGCATGTTGTAAGACAGGCAGACGATGATGGCCACGCCCATCTGCGTGAGCATGGTCATGGCCAGGCTGCTGGTGAACAGCCGGGGCGCCACGAACAGGATCAAGGCATAGGCACCCCAGATCAACCAGGAAGCCAAGTTGACGGGTTGGAAGTCGTAGGTGTGTTTGCGCATGGCTCACTCCTCCCGCGTGCCCAGCAGCCCTTTGGGGCGGAAGATCAGCATCAGCACCAGCAGCAGGTAGGGCAGGATGGGTGCCATCTGCGACACCGTGATCTTCAGCAGCGGGTAAGACCAGTGCTCGACCTCAGGCTGCTGGCCAAAGTGCTGCAGCAAGGTGAAGAGCGAGCCGTCGAACACCACGGCAAAGGTCTGCATGAGGCCGATGAGCAGCGAAGCCAGGAAGGCCCCGGCCAGCGAGCCCATGCCGCCCACCACCACGACCACAAAGATGATGGGCCCCACCGAAGCCGCCATGTTGGGCTCGGTCACGAAGGCGTTGCCACCGATCACGCCGGCCAGCCCGGCCAGCGCACAACCGCCGCCGAACACCCCCATCATCACCCTGGGCACGTTGTGCCCCAGGGCCTGCGCCATGTCCGGGTGGGTGAGCGCAGCCTGGATGATCAGGCCCACGCGGGTGCGGGTGAGCAGCAGCCACAAGCTGCCCAGCATGGCCAGGGCCACCACGGCCATGAAGCCACGGTAGAGCGGGAACTGCGTGCAGGAATTGCCTGCAGCCTGGGCACAGAGCGCGGGCGCACCGGCACCCATCACCCATTGCAGGCCCTGTCCTTTGACGTTGACCAGGGTGAACAGCGGGCCACTGAGGCTCTCGGGCACGCGGTAGTCCACGTTGGCCGGCCCCCAGATGAGGCGCACCATCTCCAGCACCACGTATGACAGGCCAAAGGTGATCAGCAGTTCGGGCACATGGCCGAAGGCGTGCACCCGGCGCAGGGCAAAGCGTTCGAAGCCCGCACCCAGCACACCCACCACGATGGGCGCCAGGATCAGGGCGGGATAAAAACCCACCAGGCCGGTGAGCGTGTAGGCCACATAGGCCCCCAGCATGTAGAAGCTGGCGTGTGCAAAGTTCAACACGCCCATCATGCTGAAGATCAGCGTCAGGCCGGAACTCAGCATGAACAGCAAGAGCCCATAGCTCAGGCCGTTGAGGAAGAAGACGAGGAACGTTTCCATGGCATCAGCACTGTGAGCGGCAAAGCCCCGGCCGCGGCGACCGCAACCGGGGAACGCGAAAAGCACTGCATGGCCGTCGCGCGGCGGCCGGAACACCCATCAGGCGGGCTGCTTCATCTGGCAGGACGTGGGCGTGCTGGACACGTAGGCGTCGTAGACCTTTACCGGGGCGAAGGTCATGCCTGTGCCCTCGACGTCGTAGGGCGCCTTGGCGCTGACCTTCTGCCACATTGAGATGTACAGGGCCTGCTGCAGCTGGTGGTCCTTGGCGCGCATTTCCACTTCGCCGTTGAAGCTCTTGAACTTCAGGCCCTGCATGGCATGCGCCACCTTGACCGGGTCGGTCGACTTGGCCACGGCCATGCCCTGGCTGAGCATGGCGTAGGCGTGGTAGATCGCGCCGGTGTACCAATCGTCGTTGAACTTCTTCTTGTACTCGTTGACCAGCTGGGTGTAGGTGCCGCCCATGTTGTAGTCGGCATAGGCCACCTGGTAGACGCGGCCGTCGGCAGCCTTGCCCAGGGCCGTGGGCGTGCCACCGAAGTTGCTGTAGTAGGTGTAGAAGTTGGCCTGCAGGCCTGCCTCGTTGGCGGCCTTGACCAGCAGCTGCAGGTCGGAGCCCCAGTTGCCGGTGATCACGGTGTCGGCACCAGAAGCCTTGATCTTGGCGATGTAGGGCGCGAAGTCGCGCACCTGGGCCAGCGGGTGCAGGTCGTCGCCCACGATCTGCACGTCCGGGCGCTTGCGGGCCAGCGTCGCCTTGGCGAACTTCGACACCTGCTGCCCGTGGGCGTAGTTCTGGTTGATCAGGTAGACCTTCTTGATCTCCGCCTTGTCCTTCATGAAGGTGGTCAGCGCCTCCATCTTCATGGACGTGTCGGCGTCCAGGCGGAAGTGCCAGAAGCTGCACTTGCTGTTGGTCAGGTCCGGGTCCACGGCGGCGTAGTTCAGGTACACCACCTCCTTGCCGGGGTTGCGCTCGTTGTGCTTGTTGATGGCGTCGATCAAGGCGCCAGCCGCACCAGAGCCCAGGCCTTGCACCACATAGCGCACGCCTTGGTCCACAGCAGACTTCAACGAGTTCAGCGTCTCGGCCGGGCTCAGCTTGTTGTCGATGCTGATGACCTCGAACTTCACGCCGGCAGGGTTGTTGGCGCTGAACTTTTCGGCGAAGAACTGCCAGCCCCGCAGGTTGTTCTGGCCCACGCTGGCCATCAGGCCGGACAAGGGGTCGATCCAGGCGATCTTGACCGTCTCCCCTTTCTGGGCCATGGCGGCGCCGGTGCTCAAGGCCAGGGCAATGGCCAGGCAAGTGGCTCGGCGTTGGACGAGGTGGGGGCTGCGCATCGTTGTCTCCTTGTGGTAACAAAAAGTTGTGGCTCGCCCAATTTACCCCCCTCACTCGCGGGGGTCATTCAGGGTAGTCCCGAAAGTGTGGGAACACCACACGACAGGTCCACCCCGAGCCCGCGCCAAGCTGTCGCCACGCTGCAGACCCCACAAGAAAAAACCCGAGGCCAGTGAAGCCGGCGCTCGGGTTGGGTGGACGGCGTGGCCCGGCGATCAGGCCAGGTCACGCGTGGGCTTCGAGGCCGTCAGGCCGTGGGCAGCTTGTGGTCCTTGAAGGTCTCACGCAGCTTGAGCTTGTAGATCTTGCCAGTGGCGGTGTGCGGGATCTCTTCCACGAACACCACGTCGTCCGGCGTCTGCCAGCTGGGGATCTTGCCCTTGTAGAAGGCGATCAGTTCGTCGCGCGTCACCTCGGCACCAGGCTTCTTCACCACCACCATCAGCGGGCGCTCGTCCCACTTGGGGTGGTGGCAGGCAATCGCCGCAGCCTCGTGCACGGCCGGGTGGGCCATCAGCACGTTTTCCAGGTCGATGGAGCTGATCCACTCGCCGCCCGACTTGATCACGTCTTTCGATCGGTCGGTGATCTGCATGTAGCCATCGGCGTCGATGGTGGCCACGTCACCCGTGGGGAACCAGCCATCGTGCAGCGGCGACTTGTCGATGTTGAAGTAGCTGTCGATGACCCAGTGGCCTCGCACCTCCAGGTCGCCCGGCGACTTGCCGTCCCAGGGCAGCACCTTGCCGTCGGCGTCCACGATGCGCATGTCGATGCCCCAGACCGACTTGCCCTGCTTCTCCAGCAGCTTTTGCTTGTCCTCGGTGGACCAGCCCGCATGCTTGGTCTTGAGGCGGCCCAAGGTGCCCAGCGGCGACAACTCCGTCATGCCCCAGGCGTGGATCACCTCGACGCCGAACTCGTTCTCGAAGGTGCGGATCATGGCCGGCGGGCAGGCCGCGCCACCGATCACGGTGCTCTTGAAGGTGCTGAACTTCAGGCCATTGGACTTGACGTGGTTCAGCAGGCCCAGCCAGATCGTGGGCACGCCCGCGCTCATCGTCACCTTCTCTTCTTCGAAAAGGTTGTAGAGCGATGCGCCATCCAGGTGATGGCCCGGGAACACCAGTTTGCAACCCACCATGGCCGCTGTGTACGGCAGGCCCCAGGCGTTGACGTGGAACATGGGCACCACGGGCAGGATGGTGTCTGTGGCCTTGATGGACATGGCATCAGGCAGGGCGGCCGCGAAGGCGTGCAACACCGTCGAGCGGTGCGAATAGATCGCGCCCTTGGGGTTGCCGGTCGTGCCCGAGGTGTAGCAGATGCTGGCGGCCGTGTTCTCGTCAAACGAGGGCCACTGGTAGTTGCCGTCTTCGGCTGCGATCAGGTCTTCGTAGCAGTGCAGGTTGGCCAGCGCGGTCTCGCGCGGCATGCTGTCGCGGCCGCACATCAGGACCACGTGCTTGAGCGTGGGCAGCGAAGGCGCGAGCTTCTCCACCAGCGGGAAGATGTTCAGGTCGACGAAGATGGCCTGGTCTTGCGCGTCGTTGGCGATCCAGGCCACCTGTTGCGGGAACAGGCGGGGGTTGATCGTGTGGCACACACGCTGCGAACCCGACACGGCGTAGTAGATCTCCATGTGGCGGTAGCCGTTCCAGGCCAGCGTGCCCACGCGGTCACCGGCTTTCAGGCCCAGGCGGTCCAAAGCCTGGGCCAGCTTGCGCGAACGCAGCTCGATCTCAGCCCAGTTGGACCGGTGCATGTCGCCCTCGACACGCTTGGACACGATCTCGGTGTCGCCGTTGTGGCGAGCCGCATGCGTCAGCAGCGACGAGATCATCAGGGGCATGTGCATCATCTGGCCCATCAGGCTCATAAGGTCAACCTCCAAAAGTCCGGAATGCGCGGGCGCGGCCCGGCTCGATGTGAAAACCGATGATTTCAGATCGGTGCGCGGATGATAGGGGCCGACGCCCGAAATGCCCAGGCTCACGCACCCGGGAAAACCCGAGGCGACACAGGCTCAGGGGGGCCCCTGGCGGCTTGGGCTCACACCCAGAACCTGGCGAAGGATGACACTGGCGCGCGTGCGCTGGACAGCGTGTTTTCCACGGCTTGCGGGTCGGCATGCCCCAAAGCCATGCCGCACATCACCCGCTCGTGCGCTGGCAGGGCCAGTTGAGCGGCGATGACCTCATGGAAGGGGTTGAACGCGGCCTGCGCACAGGTGTCCAGCCCTCGGGCCTTCGCGGCCAGCATCACAGACTGCATGAACATGCCGCAGTCCAGCCAGCTGCCGAAACCCAGGCGCCGGTCGATGGTGAAGATCAGGCCCACAGGCGCATCGAAGAAGCGGTAGTTGCGCCCCTGCTGGGCGTGCATGGCCTCGCGCTCGCCCTTGGCAATGCCCAGGAGCTGATAGAGCGCCAGGCCCAGTTGCTTGCGGCGGGCCTGGTAGGGCTCGAACCACTCGTCGGGGTAGTAGCCGGCCTCCACCATGGCCTGGCCTGCGCGGGCGGTGTCGTTGTAGACGGCCAGGATGGCGTCGCTCAAGGCCTTCAAGGGCTCGCCCATCAGCACATGCACCTGCCAGGGCTGGGTGTTGCTGCCCGAAGGCGAGCGCGCCGCCACATCCAGGATCTGCTCTACTGTGCCCGCGTCCACAGCCTGGGGCAGGAAAGCCCGCACCGAATGCCGGGCGCGGATCAGCTCATCGAGGTTCATGTGCGAGCTGTCCGGTCAGGCCTTCTGAATGTTCTGGATGGCCTGCAAAGCCTGAAGCAGGGGCTCGGGCAAGGGCACGGGCCGGCGGGTTTCACGGTCCACATAGACGTGCACGAAGTGGCCGCCGGCCGCCGACAGCGGGGCGCCATCGTCGAACAGGCCGATCTCGTAGCGCACGCTGCTCTTGCCGATGTGGGCCACCCGGATGCCCGCGTCCACGGGGCGAGGAAACGCCAGCGAGGCAAAGTAATTGCAATGGGTCTCGATCACCAGCCCGATGACCTCGCCGCCATGGATGTCCAGCACGCCCGCTTCGATCAGGTACTGGTTGACCGCCGTGTCGAAGTAACTGTAGTAGACGACGTTGTTGACGTGGCCGTAGAGGTCGTTGTCCATCCAGCGGGTGCTGATGGTGGTGAAGCGCGCATAGGCGTCACGCGGCAAGGCTTGAGGGCGTTCCATGACCGGTCCACAACAATGAAAAGCAAAGCGACACCCCATGATAGCGGGGCGTCCACCCCCGGGCAGTCCGCTTGCCCCAGGCGGGCAATCGGGCTACATTACTGACCCACGAGTCAGTTAAAAGCGAGCCGCCGCGCGTGAAAGCTGTCACTTCCTTTGCTGGCCAGGCCTCGACCCTGCCCCTTGCGACCGCCGCGGCCGATCAGGCCGATCCCAGCGGCGCTGCGGGGTCTCCGGCCCGCGCGCCCAGCCTGCGACAGCGCCGCAAGGCCGCCCGCCCGCAAGAGCTTCTGGATGCCGCGCTCAGCCTCTTCGTCAGCAAAGGCCTGGCGGCGACCCGCGCCGAAGACGTCGCCCGTCTGGCAGGCGTATCCAAAGGCACGCTCTACCTCTACTACCCCTCCAAAGACGAGCTGTTCAAAGCCGTGGTGCGCGCCCACCTCACCGACGTGATCGTCGTGGGTGAAGACATGCTGCAGCGCCACCAGGGCAGCGCCTCGGAATTGCTGCACGGCCTGGCCATCACCTGGTGGACCAAAGTGGCCAGCTCCAACGCCGCGGGCCTGCTCGTGCTGATGCTGGCCGAGGCCAAAAACTTCCCTGAGCTGGCGCAGTTCTATGTGGACGAGGTTGTGGCGCCCAGCCATGCGCTGGTGGCCAAGGCCATCCAGTACGGCATCGACCGAGGCGAGTTCCGCCCCCTGAACGTGATGACGGCCGTCCAGGCGCTGGTGGCCCCGTTGCAGTTCCTGGTGATTTACCAGGAGTGCACCTCTGTGTGCGCCGTGGACACCTCACCCATGAACCCCGAGGCCTTCATCCACGAACAAATCGACATGCTGTTGCACGGTCTGGCGGCCCGTCCGGCACCGCCGGGTTCGTGAAACCCTCCCCTTCCTCTCTAAAATCCCTGTTTTGTCCGCATGGACACCCGCCCAGATACCTTTAGGATGCCCCGCATGAACGTCGAACAAGCCCGTTTCAACATGATTGAGCAGCAGATCCGCCCCTGGGATGTGCT
>CANBQJ010000085.1 GCA_947371645.1 Burkholderiales bacterium
GAGGCCGCGCCGTTTTCGCGCCAGCAGCGCTCGCTGGTCTACCAGCGCGCCAAGGGCGAGTCCGACAAGCGGCCCTTTGGCACCCAGCGCGACGTCAAGGCCGATGGCTACGAGTGGATGAGCCATTCGGTGGCGCCCAGCCACATCGCTTCGCCAGATTTTCGCGTGAACATCGGGGCAGGGGGCACGTCCTGCACGCAGCCCTACGCGGCCAGCATCTTCAACATCTCGGCGATGAGTTTTGGTGCCTTGAGCGCCAACGCCATCCTGGCCCTCAACACCGGGGCACGCCGGGGCGGCTTCGCGCACGACACGGGCGAGGGCTCCATCAGCCAGTACCACCGCGAACCTGGTGGCGACCTGATCTGGGAGATCGGCTCGGGCTACTTTGGATGCCGCGACGCGCAGGGCCGTTTCGATGCCGAGCAGTTCACCGCCAACGCCCGTGAACACCAGGTCAAGATGATCGAGCTCAAGCTCAGCCAGGGCGCCAAGCCGGGCCACGGCGGTGTGCTGCCTGGCCCCAAGGTGACGCCGGAGATCGCGGCGGCGCGGGGCGTGCCCGTGGGCGTGGACTGCGTGTCACCGGCGCATCACAGCGCCTTCCAGACGCCCATCGAGATGATGCAGTTCATCGAGCGGTTGCGGCAGCTCTCGGGCGGCAAGCCGGTGGGTTTCAAGTTCTGCCTGGGCCACGCCTGGGAGTGGTTCGCCATGGCCAAGGCCATGCGCGAAACGGGCTTCTACCCGGACTTCATCGTGGTCGACGGGGCCGAAGGCGGCACGGGTGCGGCACCCCTGGAATTCACCGACCACGTGGGCGCACCCCTGCAGGAAGGCCTGCTGCTGGTCCACAACACGCTGGTGGGCCTGGGTGTGCGCCACCGCGTGAAGATCGGTTGTGCGGGCAAGGTGATCAGCGCCTTTGACATCGCCCGCATGATGGCGCTTGGGGCGGACTGGTGCAATTCGGCGCGGGGCTTCATGTTCGCGCTGGGCTGCATCCAGGCGCAGGCCTGCCACACCGGGGAGTGCCCCACCGGCGTGACCTCGCAAGACCCGTGGCGCCAGCGTGCGCTGGTGGTGCCCGACAAGGCCGAGCGCGTCTACCGCTACCACCACAACACCCTGCATGCACTGCAAGAGCTCGTGCAGGCGGCCGGTTTGCAGCACCCCAATGACATCACCGCCGACCACATCTTGCGGAGGGTGACGGGCTTTGAGGTGGGGCGGCTGTCCAACTTGCTGCCCTTCATGAAGTCGGGCGAATTGCTGGCCGCCGAGCGCGGCGAACTGCCCTGGCTGACGCCGGCTTTCGAGCAGTACTGGATGCGGGCGAGCGCCAGCTCCTTTGGCCTGCCGGCCTGAAGCTTCAGGCTTCAGGGGGCAAACAAAGTTCAGGCGCTGGGTGGCGCCGTGTCCAGGAAGCCAGGGCGTTGCGAGATCTTCTCGTATAGCTTGGCCAGGTTGGGGTGGTCGTCGCGCCAGGCGATGTCCGCGAAGCGGAAGTCCAGGTAACCCAGTGCACAGCCCACGGCGATGTCGGCCAGGCTGTGGTGGTTGCCGGTGCACCAGGGGCGGTCACCCAGGCCCTGGCTCATGGCCTTGAGGCTGGCGTGCACCTTGCTCAGTTGACGGTCGATCCAGGCTTGTGAGCGTTGCTCGGCCGTGCGGCCACCCCAAGTCTGCTCCATGCGCGCCAGGATGGCGGCTTCCAGCAGGCCATCGCCCAGGGCTTCCCAGGTTTTGACTTCGACGCGCTCACGCCCGCTCAAGGGGATGAGCTTGCCCACGGGGGACAAGGTGTCCACATATTCGACGATGACGCGGGAGTCGAAAATCGCCTCGCCGCCTTCCATGACCAGGCAGGGCACTTTGCCCAATGGGTTGGCTTCGCCAATCCGCGTGTCCGCCGCCCAGACATCCTCCACGTCGAACTTGTAGTCCAGCTTCTTCTCTGCCAGCACGACGCGGACCTTGCGGACAAACGGGCTGGTCAGGGATCCGATCAGTTTCATTCTGTGAGTTGCTGTGTGTTTGCGGCAATTTTAGGCCACGCTGGCCCTGGTCCCGCCGAATTCCCTCAGGCGAGGCTCGTGGGGCTTGACGGTCTTGCCCGGATGGCCGTTGCCCTCATTCTGGGGGGCAGGGTGTCATGCGATCAACCCCATTCAGTTACATATGATGCGCAAATGAACAAATCCCGCAGCCCACAGAAGGTGCGGGTCATTCGGTTGGACGATTTGCCCGTCCGTGAGGCGGTGCCCTTGGCGCGTGCCCCCGGTGATGACCCGCCCGCGCCCGATCGCCGGCCCTGGCCGTTGCCGATCGGCTCGGCCGCGGCCGTGGGGGTGGGCGCAGACAAGCCCCTGCTGAAGGTGGTCGCGCAGGCGGCGACGTCGCCCGAACGCACGCCCGACCCTTCACCCGAGGTAGCGGTGGGCGACGAGCCCGCCCTCCAGCACCTGAAGCGGGGCAAGGTGAAGGCCTGGCCGGTGCGGGTGTGGCATGAGCCGGGGGTGTTTGCCCGCTTTGTGGGCGTGCAGGCCTTGCTGGTGTGCCTGAGCCTGGGGCTTTATGGGCCCTGGGCGGCGTCGCGGGTGCGGCGCTTTTTGTGGCGGCACACGCGGGTGGTGGGGCGCAGCCTGGACGACCACGAGTCGCCCTGGGCCCTGGCCGGGCACTGGGCCGTGACGCTGGGTGTGCTGGCGGGTGTGGCCCTGTCCTGGCGGGCTTCGGAAGCGATGGGCCTGCTGGCCACCTCGCTGGCCGTGCTGGTGTGGCCCCTGTGGCTCTTCATGCGCCTGCGTCAGCGTGCCCACCACGTGAGCTGGGCGCGGCGCAGGCTGGGGTTTGCCGGCCGCAGCAGCGAGGTTTACCGCGCGGTGGGCCCGCTGGTGCTGGGCCTGCTGGGCCTGTTGTGGGCGGGGGCCGCGGCCTGGCATGGGGCGCGGCCGGTGCTGTGGTGTGCCTGGGGGCTGTGCCTTGCGGCCTGGCTCATGTGGCTGCCACTGGGTGCCTGGAGCTGGTTGCGGTGGCGCCAGGGGCAGCTGCGTCTGGGCCCCTGGGCCTTGTGGTGGGCGGCACCGCGTGCGGGCATGGTCAGCCTGTTCTGGCGCACCGTGGTGTGGCTGGCGCTGGCCGGTGGCCTGACCTTGGGGCTGCAGATGCTGGGCCTGGGTGTGTTGCGCTGGAGCCGGGTGCCCCTGGGGCTGGCGGCGCACCTCTTGCTGCTGGGCCTGCCGGCGGCGCTCTGGGTGGTGGCCGTGCGGGCCTATGCCCAGGCGCGCCTGCAGAACCTGGTCTGGGGCAAGACGGGCAACCGCCAC
The DNA here is from genome assembly GCA_947371645.1 of Burkholderiales bacterium. The sequence goes on from CANBQJ010000085.1 coordinate 3,330, forward strand.
GTGCGCTTCCAGAGCCGCCTGGACGTGGCCGCCTACGTGCGCATGCAATGCCGGCACGCGGTCTTGCTGCTGCTCACCGCAGGCCTGTACTGGCCCTGGGCCCTGGCGGCCACGCACCGGGTGCGCATGCAGGCCGTCACCGTGTGGTCGCGGGTGGACGCCGACAGCCTGCGGGCACACTGGCCGTAAAATGGCGGGTTGCCCCGATCGTGCGTTGTTGTGCGTCGAAAGCCGGAACCTGCCATGAACCTGTCTGCCCTGTCTGCCTTGTCCCCCCTGGATGGCCGTTACGCCGCCAAGGTGTCGGCCCTGCGCCCCCTCTTGTCCGAGTTCGGCCTGATGCACCGCCGCGTGCAGGTCGAAGTCGAGTGGTTCATCGCCCTGTCGGATGCCGGCCTGCCCGAACTGGCGCCCTTGTCCGAGGCCTCGCGCGGCTACCTGCGTGGGCTGGTGGCCCGTTTTGCCGAGTCCGATGCCCAGGCGATCAAGGATATTGAGAAGACCACCAACCACGACGTCAAGGCCGTGGAGTACTGGATCAAGGCCCGCTTCACCGGCCATGCCGAGCTGGAAAGGGCCGGCGAGTTCGTGCACTTTGCCTGCACCAGCGAAGACATCAACAACACCAGCCATGGCCTGATGCTCAAGGCCGCGCGCGAACAGGTGATGCTGCCTGCCATCGATGGCGTGATCGCCACGCTGACCCGCATGGCCCATGAGATGGCCGCCTTGCCCATGCTCAGCCGCACCCATGGCCAGACCGCCAGCCCCACCACCGTGGGCAAGGAGATCGCCAACGTGGTGGCCCGCCTGCAGCACGCCCGCACCCGCATCGCCGACGTCAAGCTGCTGGCCAAGATGAACGGCGCCGTGGGCAACTACAACGCCCACCTCAGCGCCTACCCCGAGCACGATTGGGAAGCCTTCAGCAAGGCCGTCATCGAAGGCCAGCTGGGCCTGAGCTTCAACCCCTACACCATCCAGATCGAGCCGCACGACTACATGGCCGAGCTGTTCGACGCCTTCACCCGCGCCAACACCATCCTCATCGACTGGTCTCGTGACGTGTGGGGCTACATCAGCCTGGGCTACTTCAAGCAGCGCACCAAGGCAGGCGAGATCGGCTCGTCCACCATGCCGCACAAGGTCAACCCGATCGACTTCGAGAACGCCGAGGGCAACCTGGGCCTGGCCAACGCCGTGTTGACCCACCTCAGCCAGAAGCTGCCCATCAGCCGCTGGCAGCGTGACCTGACCGACAGCACCGTGCTGCGCAACATGGGCGTCGCCCTGGGTTACGCCCTGCTGGCCTATGACAGCCTGGCCCGTGGTTTGGGCAAGCTGGAAGTCAACCCGCAGATGCTGGCCGATGACCTCGACAGCGCCTGGGAAGTGCTGGCCGAGCCCATCCAGACCGTGATGCGCCGCTACGCCTTGCCCAACCCCTATGAGCGCCTCAAGGAATTGACGCGCGGCAAGGCCATCACGCGCGAGTCCATCCAGGCCTTCGTCGCCACACTGGAACTGCCAGAAGAAGAGAAAGCCCGTTTGATGGCGATGACGCCCGGCAACTACGTGGGCAAGGCCGAGGCGCTGGCCAAGGGCATCTGAGCGCAGGGATCAAGCCTGGCCACACACGTGATGGCGGGCCTTGATCCGCCACACGTCGGGCCCCTATGTTGAAGCCGGCCCAGCCCCTAGTGCTTGGGATGTGCAGTGCGTCCTGGCTGCCTACATTGGTGACTCCGGTCTTTCAGGCCAATCCGACGGAGCATCACCATGAATTTCTCTTCTCGCCGCACCCTTTCTGCACTGGCCCTGGGCGCCAGCCTGATGGTGGCCCAGTCGGCCCAGGCCGTGGTCTTGACGGCGCCTGTGTCGCCCGCGCCATTTGCCGACACGCCCTTGGGAGGCGTCACGGCAGCGGCACGGCCTGAGCTGGCAGGCGTGGTGCAGCAAGACCTGCTCACGCCCTTCAGCTTCAGTGGTGTCAGCGGCACGGTGCAAAGCCGTGTGGTGCGCGAAAACACCACGGGCACGCTGGACTTCTACTGGAAGGTCAATGTGGACGGGTCCACCACGGGTACCGGCGTGAGCGCCTTCCGCCTGGCTGACTTCGGCTACGGCAACCTCAAGGATGCCGACTGGAGCCCGGATGGCCTGGGTACGGTGGCTCCGGACACCGCGCGCTTGTTCAATGTCGCCAGCTATCCTGCGGGTGATGTCAACTTCCTGTTCTCGGCCGGCATCGCGCCTGGTGCCCAGTCGAGGTTCTTTTTCCTGCACACCAACGCGACGTCTTACACCCAGACGGCCACGTTTGACCTGTTGACCACGGGGGCGCAGAGCCTCTCAGGCCAGTTCTCGACCTTCGCGCCCAGCGCCGTGCCCGAGCCTTCCACCTACGGCCTGATGGGCGTGGGTTTGCTGGTGGTGAGCGCCATGCGGCGTTCACGCCGGCAAGCCTGAGCGCCGGGGCGGGCTTGAACGTGAGGAATGCACCGCTCTTGCCCGCCGGTTCGCATTCAAGCCTGGCCGCCACCTGCCGTTAAACACCCATAAGTTGCCCTGTGCGCGGTTCGCCGTGCCACGGGGTCTTCCAATGTGGGGGTGGTCATGGGTGTGCGGGGTGCGCGTTGTGCGGCGTGGGTCGTGTTCGCCGGGAGCCTGGTGGCGCAGGCGGGGGCGCAGGAATGGAGCGCCTCGGTTTACGGCACCCTGGGCTATGCCGTCTCGGACCGGCCCTGGACCTACCTGCGCTTCATCGACGACCAGGGCAGCTTCCAGCGTGATTCCGTGCTGGGTGCGCAGGTGGACCTGCGCTTCAATGCGCAGTGGGCCGCCACGGTCCAGGGCAAGGTCGCGCCCTCCATGGGCAACGACAACAAATGGGGCGTGAACACAGCCTGGGCGTTCCTGTCCTGGCGGCCCGACAACGACTGGCTGCTGCGTGCCGGCAAACAGCGCCTGCCGCTGTACCTGAATTCGGAGAGCGTGGACGTCGGGCAGACCTATGACTTTGCCCGGCTGCCGCAAGACTTCTACGGGCTGATGCCCAGCAACGAGTTCACCGGTGCCTATGCCTCTCGCAACTGGGTGCTGGACGCGGGCGAGCTGACGCTGGACGTCTACGGTGGCGAGGCCAACGTGTCGGTGCGCGCCCATGCCGCAGCCGATGGCGCATCCTTCATTCCAGATGTGACGCGCTACCTGGGTGGGGCGCTGACTTTCAGGCAAGACCGTGCGACCTGGCGTGTCGGCGCCCACAAGATGCGCATCCGCAAGGCCGACGGCACGCCCCTGAGCGTGGACTTCCCCTATGTGGATGCCGGCGGTGGCCTGGGCTACTACAAGCTCTCCGATGCCTTCCCGGGCCCGCCTTCGGGCATGGCGTCGCACAAGAGCATCGACGTCTTCACCCTGGGGGCCGATGTCGACCTGGCCCCGGGGTGGCGACTGGTCAGCGAGCTGGCGCGCTCCACCACCCCTGGGCACATCGACGTGGCCTGGAACACCGTGGCGGGCTATGTGGCGATCCTGCACCCCATGGGGCGTTTCACCCCTTATGCCAGCGTGAGCCGCCTCAAGTCACTGGGCACGATGGCCCGCATGAGCGAGGCGCTGGACCACAACGTCTGGCCGGGCTATGTGTTCGGGGCCGATGCCGTCAACGCCATGCAGCGGGCCGGTGCCGATTACTGGGGGGCCTTCGACGAGCACTCGCTGGCACTGGGCACCTCGCTGAGCGTGAGCACGCAAAGCAAGCTCAAATTCGAGTGGATGCGCACCGACATCGGCAAGCGGTCCGGCACGGTGGACACCCCGTCCACCGGCGTGGTGAGGCACGATCACGTCGACGTGATCAGCGCCAACTTCAGCTTCGTGTACTGAGGGGCCACCATGCAACTCAGGCACCTGCTGATCGGGCTCTTGCTGGCGGCTCACCTGGCGCCACCCTGCCAGGCCTGGGCTGGCGGCGTGGTGCTGGTGGCCCACGCCAATGTGCACAAGCTGGACGTGGCCACCGTGCAGCGCATCTACACCGGCAAGGTCATCGAGGTGGATGGGGTGGCCGTCTTGCCGGTGAACCTCAAGGCCGGGCAGGGCGTGCGCCAGCGCTTCCTGAACGACTACCTGCAGCAGGCCGAAGACGCCTACACCGGCTACTGGACGGTGCGCCGCTACATCGGCAAGGGGGTGCCGCCGCGTGAACTGGCCACCGTGGCCGAGGTGTTGGCCTATGTGCAGAACACGCCCGGGGCCCTGGCCTACCTGGACGAGGCCGACGTGCCGGCATCGGTGAACGTGGTCCTGCGGCGCTGAGGTGCCGGCGGGCCGTAAAATTGGCCCATGATCTTCACCGAGCAGCTGCTGCGCGCGCAGCACACCAACCAGTCCCTCCTGTGCGTGGGACTGGACCCGGAGCCTTCGAAGTTCCCCGGCGCCTGGCAACACCAGCCAGACCGCATCTTCGATTTCTGCGCCGCCATGGTCGACGCCACCAAAGACCTGGTCTGTGCCTTCAAGCCCCAGATCGCCTACTTCGCGTCCCACCGGGCCGAAGACCAGCTGGAGCGGCTGATGGCCTACATCCGCCGCACGGCCCCGCAGGTGCCGGTGATCCTCGATGCCAAGCGCGGTGACATCGGCAGCACCGCCGACCAGTACGCCCGCGAAGCCTTCGAGCGCTACCAGGCCGATGCCGTGACCCTGTCGCCCTTCATGGGCTTCGACACCCTGCAGCCCTTCCTGAAGTACCCGGGCAAGGGCGTGATCCTGCTGTGCCGCACCTCCAACCCCGGTGGCTCCGACCTGCAGAACCTGCGCCTGGCCGACGTGCCCGGCCAGCCCCGGGTCTACGAGCACATCGCCGCGCAGGCCCAGGGGCCCTGGAACACCAATGGCCAGATCGGCCTGGTGGTGGGCGCCACCTTCCCAGAAGAGATCGCCCGGGTGCGTGAACTGGCGCCCACGCTGCCCTTGCTGATCCCCGGCGTGGGCGCGCAGGGTGGCGATGCGGCGGCCACCGTCAAGGCGGGCTTGCGCACCAATGCACAGGGCGCCGTGACCGGCACCATCGTGGTCAACAGCTCTCGCGCCGTGCTCTACGCCAGCAGCGGAGACGACTTTGCCCAGGCGGGCCGGGCGGTGGCCCAGGCCACGCGGCTGGCCTTGCAGGCGGCGCGCTGAACACCCCCTCCACGCCTCCCACCCATGGCAGCCTGAGCCCCTCACCGCACGCGCCGCCATGTTCCTGCTGAAGCTGCTGCTGCGCAACGCCTTTCGACAGCGCATCCGCGCCGGGCTCACGCTCATTGGCCTGGTGGTGGCGGTGTCGGCCTTTGGCCTGCTGCGCACCATCGTCGACGCCTGGTATGCGGGTGTGGACGCCACCTCCAGCACGCGTCTGGTCACCCGCAACGCCATCTCGCTGACCTTCCCGCTGCCGCTGCACTATGGCGAGCGCATCCGCATCGCCGATGGCGTGAGCGGCATCTCCTGGGCCAACTGGTTTGGCGGCGTCTACATCACCGAGCGCAACTTCTTCGCCCAGTTCGCGGTGGACGCCCCCAGCTACTTCAAGCTCTACCCCGAGTTCAAGCTGGACGACGCCCAGTACCAGACCTTCTTGCGAGACAGGCAAGGCTGCGTGGTGGGCCGCAAGCTGGCGGCGCAGTTCGGCTGGAAACTGGGCGACACCGTCACCTTGAAGGGCACGATCTACCCGGGCAACTGGGACTTCATCGTGCGCGGCATCTACCAGGGCGCCGACGCCCGCACCGACGAGCAGCAGATGTTCGTGCACTGGCAGCGGGTGATCGACGCCGTGCGCGCGCGCCAGCCCAAGGGGGCATCGGCTGACCATGTGGGCGTGTTCATCGTGGGCATCAGCCACCCCGACGATGCGCCCCTGATCGCGCAGCGCATCGACGCGCTGTTCACCAACTCCCTGGCCGAGACGCTGACCGAGACCGAGAAGGCCTTCCAGCTGAGCTTCGTGTCCATGAGCGAGGCCATCCTGATGGCCGTGCAGGCCGTGAGCCTGATCATCATGGTCATCATCCTGGCGGTGATGGCCAACACCATGACGATGACGGCGCGCGAACGCCTGGGCGAGTACGCCACGCTCAAGGTGCTGGGCTTTCGGCCTGGCTTCGTGGTGCGCTTGCTGCTGGGCGAAAGCATGTTGATCACGGCCATCGGCGGGGTGGTGGGGGTGGCCATCACCTTCCCGCTGGCCACCAGTTTCAAGGCCCACACGGGCACCTTGTTCCCGGTCTTCCAGGTGTCGGAGTTGACCGTGCTGCTGCAGGCCCTGGCCTGCGTGGTGGTGGGCATGACGGCGGCGGCCTGGCCGGCCTGGAAGATGTCGCGCATCGACATCGTGCAGGGCCTGCGGCACGTGGCCTGACGCCTGGCGGTCGCCTTGCGCTTCACCCGCACGCTGCCCCCACAATGAGCCCATGGCCCTGACGCGCACCATCCCCTTGAGCTACGTCGCCCGCAACCTCTGGGTGCGGCGGGTGACCACGCTGCTGACGGCGCTGGGCATGGGCCTGGTGGTGTACGTCTTCGCCACCGTGCTGATGATGAGCGAGGGCATCCACGACACGCTGGTGGCCACGGGCTCCGAGGACAACGTGATGGTGCTGCGCAAGGGCGCGGGCGCCGAGATCAACTCCGGCATCGGGCGCGAGCAGGCCGACATCATCGGCAGCATGCCGGAGATCGCCACCGACGCGCAGGGCCACAAGCTGGTCAGCAAAGAGCCGGTGGTGCTCAACACGCTGCCCAAGCGCAGCAATGGCAAGCCCAGCAACGTGGCCATCCGTGGCACCTCTTTGCAGGGCATGGGGCTGCGGCCACAGGTGAAGCTGGTGGCCGGGCGCATGTTCCGCCCTGGCACCAGCGAGATCGTCGCCGGCCAGGCCGTGGCCCGGGGCTTTGCGCACGCTGGCCTGGGTGAGACCATGCGCTTTGCCGGCCGCGACTGGCGCGTGGTGGGCATCTTCGATGGCGGGCGCAGCGGTTTTGATTCCGAGATCTGGGGCGATGGCGAGCAGATGATGCAGGCCTTTCGCCGGGTTGAGTACTCTGTCGTGGTCTTCAAGCTGGCGTTGCCCGGCTTGTATGAGCGCGTGCGCGACCGCCTGCAAGGCGACCCCCGCCTGACGCTGGAGGCCAAGGTCGAGACCGTGTTCTACGCCGAACAGTCCGAGATGCTCACGCTCTTCATCAAGCTGCTGGGCCTGGCCCTGTCCATCATCTTTTCAATTGGTGCGGTGGTGGGGGCCATGATCACCATGTTCGCGTCGGTGGCCTCGCGCATTGGCGAGATCGGTACCTTGCGGGCGCTCGGCTTTCGGCGCTCCTCGGTGCTCACGGCCTTTTTGAGCGAGTCGCTGCTGCTGTCGCTGGTGGGCGGTGTCATGGGCCTGATCGGCGCGGCGCTGATGCAAACCGTGCGCATCTCCACCATGAACTTCCAGAGCTTTGCCGAGTTGGCCTTCAACTTCACCCTCACGCCCACCATCGCCCTGCAGTCGCTGGCCTTTGCGCTGGCCATGGGCCTGGTGGGGGGCTTCATCCCCGCGTGGCGGGCCGCCCGGCTCACCATCATCGACTGCCTGCGTCAGGCTTGAGAGGACATCCGCATGCACCTGTGCACCTGTGAACACCAAGGGGACACCTTCGTCGGTCAGGTGGTCGGCCACCGTGTCCTGAACCTCAGCCTGGCCTTGTCGCCGGCCTTGTCGGCCCACCAGGGCATGATCGACCTGATCACGCAGTGGCCGGCGCTGCAGCCCAGCGTCGCCACCTGGCGCGAGGCGCTGCTGGCCGCCCCCGAAGGCGACGCCGCCGGCCTGGACCCGCGCTGGCTGCACCTGCTGGAAGACGTGCACCTGCTGGCCCCGGTGCCGCGCCCGGGCAAGACCCTGGCCATCGGGCTGAACTACCTGGCGCACGTTCAAGAGAACATCATTGGCGAGACCCGCACGGTGCCCGAGCACCAGATCTGGTTCCCCAAGCTGGCCAACGCCATCCACCCGCCGTTCGATGCCATCGTGCTGCCGCGCATCTCGCAGATGACGGACTACGAGGCCGAGATGGTGGCCATCATCGGCCAGCGGTGCCGCCACGTGGCCGCCGAAGATGCGCACGCGGTGGTGTTTGGCTATGCCGTGGGCAACGACGTGTCGGTGCGCGACATCCAGAAGCGCACCTCGCAGTGGACGCTGGGCAAGAGCTTCGACACGCACGCGCCCTACGGCCCCTGGATCACCACGGCAGACGAGGTGCCTGACCCGCACGCGCTGGCGATTCGCTGCTGGGTCAATGGCGAGCTGCGCCAGGACAGCCACACCAGCCTGATGATCCACAACTTGTGGTCTCAGATCGCCCTGCTCACGCAGGTGATGACGCTGGAGCCCGGCGACGTGATCTTCACCGGCACCTGCAGTGGTGTGGGCGCGGCCTTCACGCCGCCTAAATTCCTGCGCGATGGCGACACGGTGCGCGTGGAGATCGAAGGTCTTGGCGCCATCGTGGCGCGCTGCGAAGACGAGGCCTGAGCGCCTGGGCCCGGGCCGATGTTCAAGTGGCCGGCGGGTTCAGCGACTCGACCACGGCGCCTATGAACTCGGTCACGGTGGGGGTGAGGCCAGCCAGATCGCCTGTGCGACCATCTTCGATGGCCCGCATGATCAGCTCATTGACCCCGCCCACCACGGCCGCCGCCATGGGCGGGGTCAGGGGGCGTTTGCCGGGCTCTTCCAGCCTGAACCGTTCGACCTGCAGGATCAGGAATTCGGCAAAGCGGTCGTACACGCTGCGGCGCAGGGCCAGGCCTTGCGGGCCCAAGGTGGGCAGGTCGATGTACAGCGCCCGCATGACCGAGGGCTGGCTGGCCAGGCTGCCCAGGTAGGCCTGGGTGACGTTGCGCAGCTGGTCCACCCAGTCGGCATCGTGCCGGTAGGTGGCGGCCACGAGGGCCAGGATGCGGTCGCCCAGGCGCTCGCCCAGGGTCAGCAGGCAGGCTTCCTTGCTGCTGAACTGCTCGTAGAAGGTGCGCTTGGACACCCGTGCCCGCGCCACGATGTCGGCCACGGTGATGTCGGCGAAGGCGCGCTCGGACAGGGCTTCGGCCAGGCCATCGAGCAAGCGCGTGCGGGCGTCGCCGTCTCCGGTACGGGGGCGTGCAGGGGCGGGCGGAGCGGTGTCGAGGGGAATGGCTGACATGGACAGGGCGAACAGACCCGGTCAGTGTCGCTCAGCTTCGCCTTGGTACTTGACCGTACCGATCTGTGGCGGTAAGCTTGCACCCCGGTACTTATGGGTACCGTTGGATGCGTTGCGGCAAAACTTGGGCGCAGCGTGCCTCACTTCACCTCCGTGCGCACGCCGCGCACCCAGACCCGGATCGCCATGTTGTCCCTTGTTCACCTCTCGCGCGCAACCCAAGCCTTGGCCTGTGCCGCCGCCTTGCTCGCCACCACGTGCCAGGCCGCCACCCCCATCGCCAAGCAGCCGGTCAGCTTCAGCTGCCAGCGGGTGCAGTGCGTTGGCGAGTTGTGGACGCCACCTGCCAACGCCTCCGCGCCCAAGCCCGCGCTGATCATCATGGCCCACGGCTTTGGCGGCCTCAAGGACTGGGGCCTGCCTGCGTTCGCCGAGCGCTTCGTGCAGGCTGGCTACGCCGTCATGCTGTTCGATTACCGGGGCTTTGGCGCCAGCGGTGGCATGCCCCGCCGCGTGGTCGATGGGGAAGAACACGTCAAGGACTGGCTGTCGGCGGTGGACGCCATGAAGGCCCGCACGGACATCGACGCCGCCCGCATCGGCATCTGGGGCTCTTCTTACAGCGGCGGCCACGTGCTCAAGGCGGCGGCCCAGCGCCCCGGCGTGGTCAAGGTGGTGAGTGCCCAGGTGCCCTTCGTCAACGGCCTGTCCAGCAGCCTGCTCTTCCCCTTGAAGTACCAGCCTCTGGCCGGCTGGTATGCCCTGCGCGACATGATGCGCGGCGACCAGGAAGAACCGCTGTACGTGCCCACCGTCGCACCCAGCGGCCTGGCGGCGCTGATTTGCGCCGAATGCGTGCAAGGCTACAAACAGCTGGTGCCGCCTGGCCACGAAAGTGAGCACACGGTGGCCGCACGCGTGTTCCTGACCTTGCCCTTTTACAACCCTGGCAACTCGGCCAAGGACATCCAGGCGCCGGTGCTGATCGTGGCGGCCGACAACGATGGCCTGATCCCGGTGGCCAAGGTGCGCGAGGTGGTGGCCACCCTGAAGCACGGGGAATACCTTGAGCTCAAGGGCGCCAACCATTTCTCGCCCTACTCAGGCCCCATCTTCGAGCAGGTCGTGGCCCGGCAGACGGCGTTTTTCAAGGCCCACATGGCGCCCTGAGTTCGCGCTCGAAAGCGGGCCCCCCTGAGCAGGCGGGCCCAGCAGGAGGACATTCGCCCGCCCTGGCCCGCATCACCGCCTTCGCCGTATGATGGCCGGTTGGCCCTTGCCGGGGCCACAGGCCCTCAAATTGCTTGGTTGTGTCGATGCCCCTGTCTTCGTTTTCGTCTTCGGCGGTGTCGCCCGAAGTGCCGTCTCTCGCACCGCCCGATGTGCCGCCGTCGCTGCCCACCCCCGTGGCCCAGGTCACCCGCGCCCGGTTTGACCAGACCCTCATCCAGATCCGCGGTGCGCGCACCCACAACCTGCGCAACATCGACCTCGACATCCCCCGCCACCAGCTGGTGGTGGTCACCGGCCTGTCGGGCTCGGGCAAGTCCAGCCTGGCCTTTGACACGCTGTACGCCGAAGGCCAGCGCCGCTACGTTGAGAGCCTGAGCGCCTACGCACGCCAGTTCCTGCAGCTGATGGACAAGCCCGACGTCGACGTGATCGAGGGCCTGTCGCCGGCCATCAGCATCGAGCAAAAGGCCACCAGCCACAACCCGCGCTC
>CANBQJ010000086.1 GCA_947371645.1 Burkholderiales bacterium
GCCAAACGCGGAGACCACAACATGTTCCAGCACATCAAGGTGCCCGAAGGTGGGCAGAAGATCACGGTCAACCCGGACTTCTCGCTCAATGTCCCCAACAACCCCATCATCCCCTACATCGAAGGCGACGGCACGGGCTTTGACATCACACCCGTGATGATCAAGGTGGTCGACGCAGCCGTGGCCAAGGCCTATGCCGGCCAGAAGCAGATCCACTGGATGGAAATCTACGCTGGTGAAAAATCCACCCGCGTCTATGGCCCCGATGTGTGGCTGCCCGAAGAGACCCTGCATGTCCTGAAGGACTTTGTGGTTTCCATCAAGGGCCCTCTGACCACGCCGGTGGGCGGCGGCATCCGTTCGCTGAACGTGGCCTTGCGGCAGGAGCTTGACCTTTACGTCTGCCTGCGCCCGGTGACCTACTTCAAGGGCGTGCCTTCGCCCGTGAAAGAGCCGCACAAGATCGACATGGTGATCTTCCGTGAGAACTCGGAAGACATCTATGCCGGCATCGAATTCGAAGCCCAGAGCGACAAGGCCAAGAAGCTGATCAAATTCCTGCAGGAAGAGTTCGGCGTCAAGAAGATCCGCTTCCCCGAGACTTCCGGTATCGGCATCAAGCCTGTGTCCAAGGAAGGCACCGAGCGCCTCACGCGCAAGGCCATCCAGTACGCCATCGACAACGACAAGCCCAGCGTGACCATCGTGCACAAGGGCAACATCATGAAGTACACCGAAGGTGGCTTCCGTGACTGGTCGTATGCCCTGGCCCAGAACGAGTTCGGAGCCGAACTGATCGACGGCGGCCCATGGTGCAAGTTCAAGAGCCCGAAGACGGGCAAGGACATCATCATCAAGGACGCCATCGCCGACGCCTTCTTGCAACAGATCCTGCTGCGTCCGGCCGAGTACAGCGTGATCGCCACGCTCAACCTCAATGGCGATTACATCTCCGACGCGCTGGCCGCACAGGTTGGTGGCATCGGCATCGCCCCAGGCGCCAACCTGTCCGACTCCGTGGCCATGTTCGAAGCGACCCACGGCACGGCACCGAAGTACGCTGGCAAGGACTACGTGAACCCTGGTTCCGAGATTTTGTCGGCCGAGATGATGCTGCGCCACATGGGCTGGTTCGAAGCCGCCGACCTGATCATCAGCTCGATGAACAAGGCCATCCAGAGCAAGAAGGTCACTTATGACTTCGCGCGACTGATGGAGGGTGCGACCCAGGTGTCGTGTTCCGGATTTGGCCAGGTGATGATCGACAACATGTGATGTCTGGCGCTTCAACGCGCTGCCCCATCAACAGGCCCGCTTCGTGCGGGCTTTTTTTTGCCAGTTCGGAGGGCAGATGGTCATGGGCTCGGGCAGCGGTAAACAAAACGCGCCCCGTTCAGGGGCGCGTTGGCGGTGAGTGAGCAGTCAACCGTGGGTCAGTGTGACACGTGGTGCTCGCCGCCAATGTCTCTGAAGTGCATGTCAGAGAGCGCATCGTTGCCCATCTCGGCCGCGACCTGTGCGTCTACAGCCTGGATGTTCTGTGCCAGCATGCCTTTGGGGCCTGCTACGAGTTCGTAGCTGACCTTGGAGCCCTGCTTCAGTGTGCGAAAACCATCCATCTGGATGGCGGAAAAATGGGCGAACACGTCGCCGCCTCCTTGATCTGGCTCGATGAAGCCAAAACCCTTGGCGTCGTTGAACCATTTGACAGTGCCTGTGGCCATGTCGTCCTCCTGTAAATTTGTTGACATTTTCTGGGTGGTGAAAGTGTGTGTCAAGCCAACACCGACCCCAACTCATTATATGTACGCCCCATTTGTTTCGGATTGTGAAAATTATTAGCAATCATCAAGAAATTTCTGGGGCAGCCCCTTGGTTTGTGCCCACATCGTCTTCGGCATGAATCATGCTGAGGGTCTTCCCGCGTGCCATTTTCGGATGCCAGGGAAAAGTCCTGTGTCTGTCGTGAATTTCCTGCCCTTGCAGACGAGTCGGACACCCCAAGATGACATGACAGGGGGAGGCCCCTCTCTTAGAATCTTTCTCATGACCCAGCCCAGTCCCACGCGGATGTCACAAAAGCCAAGTGGTCCTTCAGAGGACGGGCAGGGTGCGACTGTCGCCGAGCGGGAGGCATTGGCGGTAGAGCCTCCCAAACTGTTTCAGGTGGTGATGCTCAATGACGACTTCACGCCCATGGAATTTGTCGTATACGTGTTGCAAGAGCACTTTCGCCACGACATCGAAACGGCCACGCAGATCATGCTAAAAATCCACCACGATGGTCGTGGTGTGTGCGGTGTCTACACCAAAGACGTCGCGGCCACCAAGGTCGAACTCGTTCTTGCCGCCGCCCGCCAGGCCGGGCACCCCCTGCAGTGCATTCTGGAGACCGCATGATTGCGCAAGAGTTGGAAGTGAGTCTGCACATGGCCTTCGTCGAGGCCAGACAGCAGCGCCATGAGTTCATCACCGTGGAGCATTTGCTGCTGGCATTGACGGACAACCCCTCTGCTTCCGAGGTGTTGAAAGCCTGCGCCGCCAACATAGATGAGCTGCGCAAGAACCTTGATCAGTTCGTCAAGGACAACACGCCCACTGTGGGTGGCACGGACGAGGTGGACACCCAGCCCACGCTGGGGTTCCAACGCGTGATCCAGCGGGCCATCATGCATGTGCAGTCATCGGGCAGCGGCAAGAAGGAAGTGACGGGCGCGAACGTGCTGGTCGCGATCTTCGGGGAGAAGGATTCCCACGCGGTCTACTACCTGCACCAGCAGGGTGTGACACGCCTTGACGTGGTGAATTTCATTGCGCACGGCATCCGCAAGGCTGAACCGCCTGAGGCGTCGAAGTCCGGCCAGGGCGATTCGCCGCAGGCCGAGAACGAGAAGGAAGAGACCGAAGCCAAGGCCTCTCCGCTGGAGCAGTACACCCAGAACCTCAACGTGCTGGCCCGCGAAGGCAAGATCGATCCCTTGATCGGTCGCGACTCCGAGGTCGAGCGCGTGATCCAGGTGCTGTGCCGCCGCCGCAAGAACAACCCGCTGCTGGTGGGTGAAGCCGGCGTGGGCAAAACCGCCATCGCCGAGGGTCTGGCCTGGCGCATCACCCAGGGCGACGTGCCCGAGGTGCTGGCCGATGCCGAGGTGTTTGCGCTCGACATGGGCGCGCTGCTGGCTGGCACCAAGTACCGTGGCGATTTCGAGCAACGCCTGAAGGCGGTGATCAAGCAGCTCAAGGACCAGCCCGGTTCGGTGCTGTTCATCGACGAGATCCACACCCTGATCGGTGCGGGCGCGGCGTCGGGTGGCACGCTGGATGCCTCCAACTTGCTCAAGCCGGCACTCAGTTCCGGTCAGCTCAAGTGCATTGGCGCCACCACCTTCACGGAATACCGCGGCATCTTTGAAAAGGATGCGGCGCTTTCCCGGCGCTTCCAGAAGGTCGAGGTGGTTGAGCCGTCCGTCGAGCAGACCATCGAGATCCTCAAGGGCTTGAAGTCGCGCTTCGAAGAACACCACAGCGTGAAGTACGCCCTGGGTGCGCTGCAAGCCGCCGCCGAGCTGTCAGCCAAGTTCATCAACGACCGCCACCTGCCTGACAAGGCCATTGACGTCATCGATGAAGCCGGTGCGGCGCAACGTGTGCTGCCCAAGAGCAAGCAGAAGAAGACCATCACGCGCGCCGAGGTCGAAGAGATCGTGGCCAAGATTGCGCGTGTGCCGTCGACCAGTGTGTCGTCAGACGACCGCTCCAAGCTCAAGAGCCTGGACCGCGACCTCAAGAGCGTGGTGTTCGGTCAGGATGCGGCCATCGACGCCTTGTCTTCGGCCATCAAGATGGCACGCTCCGGCCTGGGCAAGCCCGACAAGCCGATTGGCTCCTTCTTGTTCAGCGGCCCGACCGGCGTGGGCAAGACGGAAGTGGCCAAGCAACTGGCCTACATCCTGGGCATCGAGCTGATCCGCTTCGACATGTCCGAGTACATGGAGCGCCATGCTGTGAGCCGTCTGATTGGCGCGCCTCCGGGCTATGTGGGCTTTGACCAGGGTGGCTTGTTGACCGAAGCCATCACCAAGAAGCCGCACGCGGTGCTGCTGCTCGACGAAATCGAGAAGGCGCACCCGGATGTGTTCAACATCCTGCTGCAGGTG
Source organism: Burkholderiales bacterium (assembly GCA_947371645.1). The sequence goes on from CANBQJ010000086.1 coordinate 4,158, forward strand.
ATGGACCACGGCACGCTGACCGACAACAACGGGCGCAAGGCCGACTTCCGCAACGTCATGATCATCATGACGACCAATGCGGGGGCCGAAACCCTGCAGAAGGCGTCCATCGGCTTCACGAACCCCCGAGAGCTCGGCGACGAAATGGCCGACATCAAGCGCCAGTTCACGCCGGAGTTCCGCAACCGCCTGGATGCCATCGTGGGCTTCAAGTCGCTGGATGAGGAGATCATCCTGCGTGTGGTCGACAAGTTCCTGCTGCAGCTTGAGCACCAGCTGGGCGAGAAGAAGGTGGATGTCACCTTCACCGATGCCTTGCGTGCCTATCTGGCCAAGCGTGGTTTTGATCCGCTCATGGGTGCGCGGCCGATGCAGCGCCTGATCCAGGACACCATCCGCCGGGCGCTTGCCGACGAGTTGCTGTTCGGCAGCCTGGTGGATGGCGGTCGCCTGACGGTGGACGTGCTGGACAACGACAAGGGCGAGCCCGAAGTCAAGTTGGACATCCAGCCCAACAAGAAGAGCGACAAGACCAAGCCTGAGGCCGCCACGGCGGAGTGAGGGTTCAGGCCAACTGCACTCGGGCGAAGCGGATGGCTTGGCCCGAGTCAGGTGACACGGCAGATTGGACAACGCCGGGTGAGCGCAAGCTGCCCGGCGTTGTTGTTTTCAGCTGCGTGGATGGGCCAGGTTCAGGCGACACCAACCGTCTGCTGTCCAACGCAGCACTTCAGCCCTTGGCGCACCGCCACCGTCCAGGTCCCAGTCGCTGAGCACGCGGCGTGTGTGGCCGGCGAAGGCCTGGTCGCCCGGGCGATGGGTGTGCCCGTGCACCAGGGTGCTGGCGTGTGCCGCTTGCAGCCAGGCTTGCGCCGCAGCCTCGTCCACGTCGGCCCAGGTTTCAGGCTGCTGGGACTGATGCGAGGCCATGCTCGCTTCACGCATGTGCCGGGCCTGGGCCAGGCGCTGCGCAAGGGGCAGGGCGGTGAAGGCCTGCTGCCAGGAGGCCGAACGGACCTGGCTGCGGAACTTCAGGTAGGTCGAATCAGACAGGCACAGCTCATCCCCATGGATGAGCAGCGCGCGCTGGCCAAAGGCATGCACCACGGTGGGGTCGTGAAGGGCATGGGCGTGGCAGGCTGTGATCATGTCCTGGCCGACCAGGAAATCGCGGTTGCCCACCATGAACCCCAGATGGCAGCGCTGACCGGTCTGTGCAAAGAGGTCCACGCAGCGCTGCTCGAAGGGCTGGCTGCGCATGTCATCGCCCACCCAGGCCTCGAAGATGTCACCCATCAACAGCACGGCGTCGGCCGGCGTGCTGCGCAGGTGCTGCGCCAGCGCGTCAAACGTGCGGGGCAGGCCTTCGTGCAGGTGCAGATCGGAGATGAAATCGATGCAGCGCCAATGGGCGGGCGCATGCAAATGGCCCGCATCCGCGGGCCATGAGGGGGCGTTCATTGCCATGCGATCGCCATGGGCTCAGGCGAATGCAGGGCGATCAGACCACTACGGCCTTGGTGATGAGCACGTCTTCCAGTGGCACGTCGTCATGAGGGCCACGGCGACCGGTCTTGACCTTCTCGATGGCGTCCACGATGTCAGTGCCGGCAACAACCTTGCCGAACACCGCGTAGCCCCAGCCTTGGGGCGACTCGGACTTGAAGTTCAGGAAGTCGTTGTTGGTGGCGTTGATGAAGAACTGGGCGCTGGCCGAGTGCGGCGCGCTGGTGCGTGCCATGGCCACCGTGTAGTGGTCGTTCTTCAGGCCATTGTTGGCCTCGTTCTGGATGGGGTCGCGCGTGGGCTTTTGCTTGAGGCCCGCTTCGAAGCCACCGCCCTGGACCATGAAGCCCTTGATGACGCGGTGAAAGACAGTGCCGTCATAGTGGCCGGCCTTGACGTACTCGACGAAGTTGGCGACGGTGGCCGGGGCCTTGGCGTCGTCAAGGTCGAGGCGGATCACGCCCGCGGTGGTGTGCAGTTCAACGGTTTGGGTCATGTCATTTCTCGATGGTGACTTGCTTGATGATCACCGGTTGCACCGGCACATCGCTGAAGGGACCGCGCATGCCGGTCTCGACCTTGCGGATCTTGTCGACGACGTCCAGGCCGGCGGTGACCTTGCCGAACACGGCATAGCCGTTGCCATCGGGCGAACGGGCCGCGTCCAGGAAGGCATTGTCCTTCACGTTGATGAAGAACTGGGCTGTGGCCGAGTCGGGCACATTGGTGCGGGCCATGGCGATGGTGCCGCGCTGGTTGCTCAGGCCGCTGCGGCTCTCCAGCGGGATGGGTGCGCGGGTGGCCTTTTCTTTCAAGTCGGGGGTCATGCCACCACCCTGAATCATGAAGCCATCGATGACGCGGTGGAACACCGTGCCGTTGTAGTGGCCCGACTTGACGTACTGGAGGAAGTTGTCGACGGTCTTGGGGGCCTTGGCGGCATCCAGTTGCACCACGATGTCGCCCAGCGAGGTGGTGATTTTGACGTTCTGAGCCTGCACCCAACTGCATGCGGCCAGCAGGCTGCAGGCCAGGGCTGCGTGCAGCGTCTTGCGATGGGGACTCATCCGATGGTTCCTTCGAAGAAGATTTTCCACAAGCCGCCCTCTTTGCCCCAGTACTGGCGCTTGATGGTGCCTGTGCGTTGGCCTTCACCCACTTCGCCGAAGGTGATGACCAGGATGTCGCTCTTGTCTTTCCAGCCGAGGATGGCCAGGTCCTTGAGTTGGAGCATGTGGCCGCGCTGCTGCTGCACGTCGCGCTCCAGCTGTTGCTTGAACTGCTGCAGGTCTTTGCTCCCCGACGAAAACTGCGGTGAGTAGAAGGCCAGCAGGCGGTTCAGGTCGCCGCTGGCGCGGGCCACGCGCCAACCCTCGAGCAGGTTTTGCAGGCTGCGGCGCTGCTGCTCGGTGCGGTCGGGGGTGATCCATTGCAGGCCACGGGCGATGACCACCGGCGTGGTGCGGGGCTGAACGCGTTGCAGCAGGGTTTGCAATTCAGGGTTGGCCAGCACCACGCAACCGTCTGTGCTGTTGGGGCTGCGTGCGTAGCTGTCGCTGGGCACACCGTGCAGCCAGATGCCGCCCCCGGTCTTGCCTTGGCGGCGGTCGTATTCGTTGGGGTAGTTCAGCGGCAGGGCACCCACGCCATAGAAATCGGTCAGCTGTTTGGCGTCCAGGCGGCTGGTGATGTAGTAGACGCCCAGTGGCGTGCGCTGGTCGCCCTCGGTGCTTTTTTCGGCGCCGAGCCTGCCAATCGACACATAGTGTTCGGCCACCAGGTGCAGCCCCGTCGGACCATTTTCAAAGAGGTAGAGGCGGGAGCGGTTGGCGTCGACCGCGATCGCGTGCCGTGTGGTGGGTGGCAGTTCGATGAACTGGGCGGGGAGGGCGTCAGCTGGCGGGCGCTCACGCAAGGCAGTCAGGCGACGTTCGGCTTCCGTGCGGAGTTGGTCCAGCTTCTGCGGCGCCTTGGCGGCCATGTCTGCCGGAGCGTGGCCCATGTTGGGCAGGGCCTGTACGCGGGACAGCAACAGGTCGCCATAGACCAGCTGGGCGAGCTGGAAGTTGGGGATGTCTTTGACCAGGGCCTCGGCCTTGCTGAGCGCCTGCTTCATCTGGCCCGCGCCGATGAGGCGGTAGACGTCCAGCAGGCGAGCTTCAGCCGGCGCCAGCGTCGGAGCCGTGGCCAGCGTGGTGTCGCTTTGGGTGAGTTGGGCAGATGCGTTCATCAAGCGGCCGGCACCTGTGGCACCGGGCTCTGCCTTGACCTGCACCACACGACCTGGGTCCAGGCTCAGCCGGCCACCCTCTGCGCCCGCCAGGGCGGGTGCCGCAGCGCATGCCAGCCAAGCCAGGACGGACACGCTGCGCACGTGACGCAGCAGCCGGCCATGTTGATCTCCCCAAGCCTTCATCACGATCCGGCGCTTTCCTTTGCGATCAGCCAGTTGCTGCCACTGCGCACCAGTTCCAGCTTCTTGCCGCTGCTCACGGACAGGCTGTCGGCACGGTAGTCCTGGTGGAAGCTGACCGTGGCCTTGTTGCCGTTGATGTTCACGCGGATGTCTGAGAGCTTGACGGAGATGCTGCGCTTGCCGTTGATGCGGTCGCGGCGCTCATGTTCCCAGTTCTTGCGGCCCTTTCCGCCATCGAACTCTTTGGTGTACGCGGCGAAATAGCCGTCCACATCCTTCTTGCTCCAGGCGCTGGCCCAGCCCTTGACTGCCGCCTCAACGTCCTTCTCGCCGCCGTTTTCAGGCCTGGCTTCGGGTGCGGGGGCAGGGGCGGGCTTGCTGGCCGCAGCCACGGGCGGGGTGACCACTGGCACCGGTGCCGGCGTTGGCACGGGCTTGGCGACTGGCGCCGGGGCCGGTGCGGGCGCAGGAGCGGGCATCGGTGCGGGCGCCGGTGCCGGTGCTGCTGCCACGGCCACGGCATTGCGGTCCTTGGGGAAGAGTTCGCGGATCATGGCCAGCTTGGGCGCCACGGCCGAGCGGGTGTCGATCTGCAGGGCCTTGGAATAGGCCTGGCTGGCCAGCTTGGCGTACACATCGCCCAGGTTTTCATACGCGGTGGCGTAACTGGGGTTGGTGCGGATGGCCATTTCCAGCGCAGTGCGCGCCTTGTCGTACTGGCCTTGCTGCGCATACAGCACAGCCAGGTTGTTGAAGGGTTCCGGCAGTTCGGGGAAGTCTTCGGTGAGCTTGGTGAAGGCGGTGATCGCTTCGGCCGTGCGGCCGGCCTGAGACAGGCTGATGCCACGCAGGAAACGCATCATCGGGTCGCGGGGCTTGGCCTGCAGGAACTGGTCAGCCTTCTGCAGGGCTTCCACGTTCTTGCCTGACGCCAGGAGTTTCTGGACGTCGCCGATGTCATCGGCCTGGGCCACCATGGCCGTCAGCGACAGGGCGGCGGCCGCAACACACCTGACGGCATAGCGCGCCGCGAGGGTGGAGAGTCTGGATCCGAACGGAGATGCAGCAGATGACATGGATGTGTTGGCGGTTGGATGACTCGAAGCGTGACCCCTGCAGTGTGCCTGCACCGGGGCCGCTAACCCTTGAGAATAACAGTGACCGTCCCTGGGCTCGCTCATCATTCACCCTCATGAAAGAGGCGGCCCGCTATACTCAGGCGATTGTATCTGAGCGCATGCTGCGTCCCCTTGCTGGGCGCGCACCCCGCCAGGGGTGGACGGGGTCACGGTGAGTGCACCTGTACCCTGCTCGCGACACGCACCGAATTTCTCCATGCCTTTGCGTCTTTTCAACTCCCTCACGCGACAGCTTGAAACCTTCACGCCCATGGTGGCCGGCCAGGCGCGCATGTATGTGTGCGGGATGACCATCTATGACCTGTGCCATGTGGGCCATGCGCGCATGATGATGTCATTTGACGTCATCCAGCGATGGCTCAAGGCCAGTGGCTATCAGGTGACCTATGTGCGCAACATCACCGACATCGACGACAAGATCATCCGCCGTGCCGTGGAGCGTGGCATCACCATCCGCCAGTTGACCGAAGAGATGGCGGCTGCCATGCACGAAGACATCGGCCGCATGGGCATCGAGCCGCCCACGCACGAGCCTCGCGCAACGGAATACGTGCCCCAGATGCTGGACATGATCGGCAAACTGGAGTCGCGCGGCCTGGCTTACCGCGCCAGCAATGGTGACGTGAACTACGCGGTGCGCAAGTTCGACGGCTACGGCAAGCTCTCGGGGAAGTCGCTGGACCAGTTGCGCGCCGGAGAACGCGTGGCGGTGGACGACGGCAAGAACGACCCGATGGACTTTGTGCTGTGGAAGTCGGCGAAGGCAGAAGAGCCCGCAGACGCCAAGTACGCCTCCGCATTCGGCGAAGGCCGGCCGGGCTGGCACATCGAGTGCTCGGCCATGGCCTGCTCGCTGCTGGGTGAGCAGTTCGACATCCATGGCGGCGGACTGGACTTGCAGTTCCCTCACCATGAAAACGAAATCGCCCAGAGCGAAGGTGCCAATGGCAAGCGCTTTGTGAACTATTGGTTGCACAACGGCTTCGTGAACGTGGACAACGTGAAGATGTCCAAGTCGCTGGGCAACTTCTTCACCATCCGCGAGGTGCTCGAGCACTACGACGGCGAGACCCTGCGCTTTTTCATGCTGCGCACGCAATACCGCAGCCCTTTCAATTTCAGCGACGCTGGCCTGGACGATGCACGTGCCGGCCTCAAGCGCCTGTACACCGCTTTGAACAGCGTGGACCCGAAGGGCGAGTTGGCGCCGTCGGCCATCGATTGGTCGGACGGCCAGGCCGCGCGCTTCAAGGATGCGATGGACGAGGACTTCAACACGCCCATCGCCTTGTCCGTCTTGTTCGATCTGGCGGGCGAGCTCAACCGCACGCGATCTCTGGACGTGGCCGCCAGGCTCAAGGCGCTGGCGGGTGTGCTGGGTCTGCTGCAAGGCGTGCCCCAAGCCTACCTGCAAGGCGATGCGGGGCAGGGCGACGAAGCCGGGCGGATCGAGGCCTTGATCGCCACACGCGCCGAGGCCAAGGCCTCCAAGGACTTTGCAGGTGCCGACCGCATCCGCGCCGAGTTGACGGCCATGGGTGTGGTGCTCAAGGACGGCCCGCAGGGCACGACCTGGGTGAAAGCCTGATGAGCAAACCCACGCAAGAGTCGGGCGCCGCCGTGCCTGAAATCCTGGTCACCCCGCCCTATTGGGACGACGCTTGCAGGCATCTGGCCAAGCGCGACCGTGTGATGCGCAAGCTCATCTCCGACCACGGCTCGGCCCGCCTCTACAGCCGTGGGGACGCGTTCACCACGCTGGCACGGTCGATTGTCGGGCAGCAGATTTCCGTGAAAGCCGCACAAGCCGTGTGGGAGCGCTTGCTGACCTTGTTTGGCCAGACGCCGCCGGAGCAGCGTGCGCCCTTGCCGGTGGCGGGCGTGCTGGCCCAGCCCGCGCAGGCGCTGCGTGACGTGGGCCTGTCTACCCGCAAGGTCGAGTACATGCACGACCTGGCGCGCCACTTCGAAGAGGGTCGCGTGCACGTCACCCAGTGGCAAACCATGGACGACGAGGCCATCATCGAAGAGCTGATCGACATCCGCGGCATTGGCCGCTGGACGGCCGAGATGTTCCTGATCTTTCACCTCATGCGCCCCAACGTCCTGCCGCTGGACGACCTGGGGCTCATCAAAGGCATCAGCCAGAGCTATTTCAGCGGTGAACCGGTGTCGCGGGCGGAAGCGCGTGACATCGCCGAAGCCTGGGCCCCTTACCGCACGGTGGGCACCTGGTACCTGTGGCGCAGCCTTGACCCGCTGCCCGTCGAGTACTGACAACCTCAGTCGACGTACAAGGACATTGCCATGAGCAAGAAACATTTTCTCGAGTTCGAACAACCCATTGCGGAGCTGGAATCCAAGATCGAAGAGCTGCGGTATGTGCAGAGCGAGTCGGCCGTCGACATCTCCGAAGAGATCGACCGCCTGAGCAAGAAAAGCCTGCAGCTCACCAAGGACATCTACGCCAGCCTGTCGCCATGGCAGGTCACGCAGATCGCCCGTCATCCGCAACGGCCCTACACGCTGGACTACGTGAACGAACTGTTCACCGACTTCCAGGAGATGCACGGCGACCGCCACTACTCCGATGACCAGTCCATCGTGGGCGGCCTGGCGCGCTTCAACGGCCAGCCCTGCATGGTGCTGGGCCACCAGAAGGGCCGCGACACCAAAGAGCGCGCGATGCGCAATTTCGGCATGTCGCGCCCCGAGGGCTACCGCAAGGCCCTGCGCCTGATGAAGACGGCCGAAAAATTCGGCCTGCCGGTGTTCACCTTCGTGGACACGCCGGGCGCCTACCCGGGCATTGGCGCCGAAGAGCGCAACCAGTCCGAAGCCATTGGCCGCAACATCTTCGAGATGGCCCGCCTGGAGGTGCCCATCGTCACCACCATCATCGGCGAAGGGGGCTCGGGCGGGGCCCTGGCCATCAGCGTGGCCGACCAGGTGTTGATGCTGCAGTACTCGGTGTACTCCGTGATCTCGCCCGAAGGCTGCGCCTCCATCCTGTGGAAGACGGCCGACAAGGCTTCTGACGCGGCCGAGGCCCTGGGCATCACCGCACACCGCTTGAAGGCCTTGGGCCTGATCGACAAGATCGTGAGCGAGCCCGTGGGTGGCGCCCACCGCGATCACAAGCAGGCATGTGCCAACCTCAAGCGTGCGCTCAACGACGCTCTGCGCCAGGTGAGCGACCTCAAGGTCAAGGACCTGCTGCAAAACCGCTACGACCGCCTGCAAAGCTATGGGCGCTTCACGGACACCAAAGAGTCCTGACCCGCTGCGGCGGTCGACGCTGGCCGCCTTGCCGGTCGGGTCGGCTGCACGCCCTGAAGCTGACTGGCCTCAGGGCCGTGCGCGCCGATGGGCCGTGGCCTGCAGCGGTGGGCGCGACTCGGTGGCCTTGCTGCATGCGGCCACCGAACTGGCGTGTGAACTGCACAAGCAGGGGCAAGCCGCCGAAGTGCTGGCCTTTCATGTGCACCATGGGCTGAGCCCCCACGCCGACCATTGGGCGGAGCACGTGCACAGCCTGTGCGCCCAGTGGGCCGCCGCGGGTGCGCCGGTGAGGTGTGTTGTGCAGCGCGTGGCAGTGACATGCCAGCCTGGGCAGAGCCTGGAAGCCGAGGCTCGCCGCCGGCGCCATGCGGCCTTGCATGACCTGAGCCTGGCCGAAGGGGTGTCGGAGCTCTGGCTGGCGCACCACCAGCGTGACCAGGCCGAAACCTTCCTGTTGCAGGCCTTGCGCGGAGCTGGGGTGAAGGGCTTGGCGGCCATGCCCCATGCCCAGTGCCGAAGCGGCGTGAACTGGGTCCGGCCATGGCTGGGTGTGCCTTCCGACGAGGTCGCCCGTTACGTGTTGCGCCAGGGGCTCCGTCACATCGAAGACGAGAGCAATGTCGACACGCGCTGGGCCCGTAACCGCTTGCGGCATGCGGTGTGGCCAGGCCTTCAATCGCAATGTGGGCAGGTGGACGCCAGCCTGGCGGATGCCGCGCGCCATGTGGCAGACGTGTTGCCCGTGCTGGATGCCTGGGCCCAGGCCCAGTTGCTGCGTGATGGCATGACCGGCCCTGTGTGTGAGCTGGGCCCGTGGGCCCGGCGGCCGGCCAACGAGCGCCGCCTGTTGTTGGCCCGGTGGTACCGCGAGGTCAGTGGCCGGTTGCTGAGTGCGGCCTGGTTGGCTCGCCTGGCTGACGAATGGCCGGGCTTGCTGGTGGCCCAGCGCCCTTGGCGGGATGCGGCCTTGGGTCTGCAGGTGTACAGAGGGGTGCTCACCTGGTCGCCTCCGGACGCCCGCCCGGCCGTGGCCGCCTGGCCAGATGACGGGGCGGTGGGCGTGAGCCTGTCGGTGGCAAGGCCGGGTGCCTACCCCTTGCCGGACTGGGGCGGCGTGTTGTGGGTGGCGGAGGCAGGTGAAGGTGGTTTGCCCGCCCCAGGCGTGGGCGCGGCCTGCCAATGGCAGGTTCGCAACCGCAGCGGCGGCGAGCGTTGGCAGGCGCACGGTGCAGGGCCTGCGCGCAGCCTCAAGAAGCAGTTCCAGCTTGCCGCCGTGCCACCTTGGGCTCGCCAGGGCCCCTTGCTGTTCAGCGGGGATTCGCTGTTGTGGGTGCCGGGGCTGGGTGTGGACGCGCGTCACCGCGCCAGGCCCGGTGAACGCCAGTGGGCCCTGAACTTCGTGCCCGACGCCTGATGCAATGTGCCCAGTCCACAAGACAAAGTGGACACACGCGCTGGCCTGGGAGAGCCCCGGATGACCGCAGAGGCTGGCGTCGGGCTAAAATGCCGGGTTTGATCGCGCACAGCTCAAACTTGGGCGCCCAGGGCGTCCCGGTGGCACAGCGCGGTCGCATCCAACCACTTCTGACATGGCACTGATCGTTCACAAATACGGCGGCACGTCGATGGGCTCCACCGAGCGCATCCGCAACGTGGCCAAGCGTGTGGCCAAGTGGGTGCGTGCGGGTCATCAACTCGTGGTCGTCCCGTCGGCCATGAGCGGTGAAACCAACCGCCTGCTGGGCCTGGCCAAAGAACTCTC
>CANBQJ010000087.1 GCA_947371645.1 Burkholderiales bacterium
AACTTGTCGCCGCCCACGCGCACAGAGCCCTTGTAGACCATGCCGCCCAGCGAGATCACGCCCACTTCGGTGGTGCCGCCGCCGATGTCGACCACCATGGAGCCAGACGCTTCGGACACCGGCAGGCCGGCACCGATGGCAGCCGCCATGGGTTCTTCGATCAGGTAGACCTCGGAGGCGCCCGCGCCCAGGGCGGACTCGCGGATGGCGCGGCGCTCGACCTGGGTGGAGCCGCAAGGCACGCAGATGATGATGCGCGGGCTGGGCTTGAGCACCGAGCGCGGGTGCACCATCTTGATGAACTGCTTGAGCATCTGCTCGGTGACGGTGAAGTCGGCGATCACGCCGTCTTTCATCGGGCGGATGGCCTCGATGTTGCCGGGCACCTTGCCCAGCATGGCCTTGGCTTCGGTGCCCACGGCCTGGATGGTTTTCTTGCCGTTGGGGCCACCTTCATGGCGGATGGACACCACAGAGGGCTCGTCCAGCACGATGCCCTTGTCACGCACGTAAATGAGCGTGTTGGCCGTGCCGAGGTCGATGGCCAGGTCGGTGGAGAAATACTTGCGGAACATTGAGTACATGCGGTCGCCCCAATCGGACGTGATGGACACCCAGAACGTGCAGGACGTCCTGGACGTGTTCGTGGGGTGAGGCTGCACCGGCAGTCCGGGCACACGCCTGGCATTCAGCGCCAGCACGGTGCGGCCACACCCGCGAATCGAAACAGGGAGGAAGAGGCTCCAGACACGCACATGGCGCGCGTCAAATGGATAACCTAGGATAATACCCTAAGCACCCCCTCCGACCCGGCGCCCGCGCCAGGTTGGACACAGAGATTGCCCGCTGTTGCAGGGCCGTTTGGCGACGGTTCCCGGCCCATGGGCGGTCGACCCGAACCCTTTTCAGTCACCTTTGGACTTTCCCCATGGCCCTGACCGCCCAAGAAGTCGGCCGCATCGCCCAGCTCGCCCGGCTCGCCCTGCGCGACGACGAGCAAGCCGCGATGCTCACCCAGCTCAACGAGTTCTTCGACATCGTCGAGAAAATGCGCGCCGTGGACACCTCCGGCGTCGAGCCCCTCTACACGCCCTTGTCGGCCATCGAAGACGTGACGCTGCGCCTGCGTGAAGACGCCGTCACCGAAGCGCCCTCGGAAGCTGCACGCGAGGCCAACATGGCCAACGCCCCGGCCCGCGATGGCGGCCTCTTCCTGGTGCCCAAGGTGATCGAGTGAGCCCCATGAGCAACACCCGCACAGCTTTACATGACTTGACCCTGGCCCAGCAGGGTCAGGCCCTGGCCGCCGGCCAGACCACCTCCGTGGCGTTGACGCAGCATGCGCTGGACCGCATCGCCGCCCACACCGGGCTGGGCGCCTTCCTGCACGTGGACGCCACGGGCGCCCTGCAAGCCGCCGCGGCCTCCGACGCCCGCCGTGCAGCGGGACAGTCCCTGGGTGCGCTGGACGGCGTGCCCATCGCCCACAAGGACATCTTCGTCACGCAAGGCCAGCCCACCACGGCCGCCTCCAAGATGCTCAAGGGCTACATGAGCCCCTTCGATGCCACCGTGGTGGCGCAGCTCAAGGCCGCCGGCGTGGTGAGCGTGGGCAAGCTCAACTGCGACGAGTTCGCCATGGGCGGCGCCAACGAGAACTCGGCCTACAGCGTGGCCCGCAACCCCTGGGACACCTCCCGCATCCCTGGTGGTTCATCTGGCGCATCGGCCGTGGCCGTGTCGGCCCGCCTGGTGGCCGGCGCCACGGGCACCGACACCGGCGGCTCGATCCGCCAACCCGCGGCGCTCACCGGCATCACCGGCATCAAGCCCACCTACGGCCGCTGCTCGCGCTACGGCATGATCGCCTTCGCCTCGTCACTCGACCAGGCCGGCCCCATGGCCCGCACCGCCGAAGACTGCGCGCTGATGCTGCAGGCCATGAGCGGCTTCGATGTGCGTGATGCGACCAGTGCGCAACAAGCCGTGCCCGACTTCGTGGCCGCGCTGCGCACGCCGCGCGCGGGCGCCACGCCTGAGCAGCCCTTGAAGGGTTTGCGCGTGGGCGTGCCCACAGAGTTCTTTGGCGACGGCGTCAGCGCCGACGTGCTGGCCACCACGCGTGCCGCACTGGCGCAACTGCAGGCGCTGGGCGCCACCCTGGTGGACATCTCTCTGCCGCGCACCGAGCTGTCCATCCCCGTGTACTACATCATCGCGCCGGCCGAGGCCTCGTCCAACCTGAGCCGCTTCGATGGCGTCAAGTTCGGCCACCGCGCCGAGCAGTACACCGACCTCAACGACATGTACCGCCAGACCCGCGCCGAAGGCTTCGGCCCCGAGGTCAAGCGCCGGATCATGATCGGCGCCTACGTGCTGAGCCATGGCTACTACGACGCCTACTACCTGCAGGCCCAGAAGCTGCGCCGCATGATCGCCGACGACTTCCAGGCCGCCTTCCAGGTCTGCGACGTGATCGCCGGCCCGGTGGCGCCGACGGTGGCGCGGCCCATAGGCTCGTCCACCGATCCGGTGCAGGAATACCTGGCCGACATCTTCACCCTGCCCGCCTCGCTGGCCGGCCTGCCCGGCATGAGCCTGCCTTGCGGCTTTGGCGACCACCACCTGCCAGTGGGCCTGCAGCTCATCGGCAACTACTGGCAGGAGGCCCAGTTGCTGCACGCGGCTCACGCCTTCCAGCAGGCCACCGACTGGCACCAGCAGGCGCCAAAAGGCCTGTCATGACCACGGCCACATCGCCCTCACCCGCTGCCCAGCCCGACCTGATCGTGCGGCAGCTGGACGTGGACCTGAGCCAGGGCTTTGCGCGTCACTGGGTGGGTGGCGACGCCTACCGCTCGACGCTGTTCAACGCCCTGTCGTTCTTGTTCCCCGTGGGCGAGCAGTTCTTCATCGACGCCGTGCGCCGCTTCGAGCCGCGCGTGGCCGAGATGGGCCTGACCCAACTGAGCGCGGACATCCGCCACTTCATGGGCCAGGAAGCCACGCACCGCAAGCTGCACGGCCAGTACAACGAACAGCTGCGCAAGCTGGGCTACGACAACTGGAACGAGCGCACGATGACCAAGCTCATCGCCGCGTTCGAAGGCAAGGCACCCAAGGCCGACCTGGCCGGCACCGCCGCATATGAGCACTACACGGCCCTGCTGGGTGACGGCCTGCTGCGCCACGCCTCGTGGACGGCCGGCATGGCGCCGGAGATGCGCAAGGTCTGGCTGTGGCACGCCGCAGAAGAGTCCGAGCACAAGGCCGTGGCCTTTGACGTGCACCAGGCGGTCGACGGCCGCTATTGGCTGCGCGTGCTGGTCTACCTGTATGTGAGCGCCGAGTTCACCTTCTTCACCTTCGTGCAGACCACGAAGATGCTGCACCACGATGGCCAGCTGTGGAAGTGGCGCACCTGGGCCAGCGCGCTCAGGTTCTGGTGGGGCAAGGAAGGCATCGCCTGGCACACCTTGCCGCACTGGCTGGCCTATTTCAAGCCGGGCTTCCATCCCTGGCAACACGACAACCGCGAGCTGCTGATGCGCTGGCGCCATGAACACGCTGCGGACTACCGCGCCGTGACCGGCCCCACGCCATCCGCCCGGCAGACCGCCCCAACCGCACAGCAAAGCGCCTGACCCCCATGAGCTCCCCTGCCCCACTCAAGATGATCCGAGGCTACGAAGTCGTCATCGGCATCGAGACCCACGTCCAGCTGTCCACCGTGTCCAAGATCTTCTCGGGTGCGTCCACACAGTTCGGCGCCGCACCCAACACGCAGGCATGCCCTGTGGACATGGCCCTGCCCGGCACCCTGCCGGTGATGAACCACGGTGCCGTGGACCGCGCCATCGCCTTTGGCCTGGCCGTGGGCTCGCACATCGCGCCGCGCTCCATCTTCGCGCGCAAGAACTACTTCTACCCTGACCTGCCCAAGGGCTACCAGATCAGCCAGTACGAGACCCCCGTGGTGCAAGGCGGCGAGCTGAGCTTCTTCGTGGGCGACACGCCGCACACGGTGCACCTGGTGCGCGCCCACCTGGAAGAGGACGCGGGCAAGTCGCTGCACGACGACTTCGCCGGCTTCCATGGCGAGAAGTCCTCGGGCATCGACCTCAACCGCGCCGGCACGCCGCTCATCGAGATCGTCACCGAGCCCGACATCCGCACCAGCGCCGAGGCCGCGGAGTACGCCCGCGCCCTGCACACGCTGGTGGTGTGGCTGGGCATCTGCGACGGCAACATGCAGGAGGGCTCTTTCCGCTGCGACGTGAACGTGTCGGTGCGAAAGCCCGGCGCGCCCCTGGGCACCCGCCGCGAGATCAAGAACCTCAACAGCTTCAAGCACATCGTGCAGGCGGCCGATTACGAGATCAACTGGCAGATCGACGAGATCGAAGATGGCCGCGCCATCCAGCAGGCCACCGTGCTCTTCAACCCGGACACGGGCGAGACGCGCGCCATGCGCAGCAAGGAAGACGCGCACGACTACCGCTACTTCCCCGACCCTGACCTGCCGCCGCTGGTGATCTCGCCCGAGTGGATTGAACGCGTGAAGGCCACCTTGCCCGAACTGCCGCGCCTGATGGCCGACCGCTTCGTGAAGGACTACGGCCTGCCCGCCTACGACGCGACGATGATGACGCAGTCCAAGGCCTTCGCCGCTTACTTTGAGGCGGCTGCCAAGGCCTGCGGGCAGGCCAAGCTGGTGTCCAACTGGCTGATGGGCGAGGTCTCGCGCCGGCTCAATGCGGCCGAGCAGACCATCGCGCAGTCGCCCGTGTCGCCTGAACTGCTGGCCGCGATGATCGGCCGCATCGGCGATGGCACCATCTCCAACAATGGCGCCAAGCAGGTGTTCGATGCGCTGTGGGCCGGTGAAGGTGCAGGCGATGGCACGGCCCGTGTCGACGCCGTCATCGAGGCCAAGGGCCTCAAGCAGATGAGCGACACTGGCGAGCTCGACCGCATCCTCGACGAGGTGCTGGCCGCCAACGCCAAGTCGGTGGAAGAGTTCCGCGCCGGCAAGGAAAAGGCTTTCAATGCCCTGGTGGGTCAGGCCATGAAGGCCACCAAGGGCAAGGCCAACCCGAGCGCCGTCAACGAGCTGCTGAAGAAGAAGCTGGGCGGCTGAGGGCCGGGCCAGACTTCAAGTGGGTCAAGGCGCCGAGGCGCCCTTGCCCACGGCGCGCGCACCGGCCGCCTGCCCATCGGGCGGCAAGGCCCCAACCGGCGCACCCGCCCACAGCTTCCTGAGGTGGGCCAGCTCGGCGTCGTACAAGGCGTCCACCCGCGCCATCTCGGCGTTCTGGGTCTGGATGATGTCACGCTGGGCCTTTTGCTGGGCCTCGTTGGCCTCCAGCTTGCCCTTGAGCTTGGCCGGCAGTCGCTTGTTCTTGTAGAACTCGGTTTCGGTGACCAGGGGCTTGCGCTCTTCTTCCAGCGACTGCAGGTGGCGCATGGAGGCGTCCACCGAGCGGCGCAGGTCGTCGAGCACGCTCTCGCGGGCCTTGTCGTGCGACGGCTGGTCGGGGTAGCGCAGCATGAGGTTGCGGTCGCGGCGCACGGCGTCCTTGCGGGCGGCCTCGGCCAGGTCCGCCTGGTGCTTGCGTTCTTCTTCGGCGGCGCGCTCTTCGGCGTTCATGCGCGGCGGCACCGTCTGGCGCTGAGAGCCGTCCTTGTTGAGCACGCGCTGTTCGCGGTCCAGGCATTCGGCGATCGGCCTGTCCGAAGTGAGCCGCTTGCCATGCGCGTCCACGCAGGAGTAGATGCCCCCCGCGGCCGCCTGCGCCACCTCATGCCCCATCGCGCCCAGGCCCAGCACCCCCGCGGCCGCGAGCCACCACGCACGGCGCGCGCAGGCAGCGGTCAAGGCAAATGAGGTGAGAGACGGGGCCATGGCGCGAGGCGGTCAGCGGGTGGGTCAAACGCCGTAGCGTGTTCGGTAGGCCTGCACCGACGGCAGGAAGGCCGTCAACGCCGGGTCGGACTGCGAAGCCAGATACTGCAGCAGATCACCCAGGTTCGCGATCGAAACAACAGGCAGACCGTAGTGCTGTTCCACCTGCTGCACCGCGCTCTCAGGAGCGTCCACGCCGTTGGCCGTGGCCTTCTCCTGGCGGTCCAGCGCGATGGCCACGCCACAGGGTGTGGCACCGGCCTTGCTGATCATGTCGATGGACTCGCGCACCGAGGTGCCGGCCGAGATCACGTCGTCGATGATGAGCACGCGGCCCTTCACTGGCGCACCCACCAGGGTACCGCCTTCGCCATGGTCCTTGGCTTCTTTGCGGTTGTAAGCAAACGGCTTGTTGTGGCCCAGGCGGGCCAGCTCGATGGACACGGCCGCCGCCAGGGTGATGCCCTTGTAGGCCGGGCCAAAGAGCATGTCGAAGGGCAGGCCGGCGTCGATCAGGCGCTGTGCATAGAATTGGGCCAGGCGGCCCAGCTTGGCGCCGTCATCGAAGAGACCGGCGTTGAAAAAATAGGGCGACAGCCGCCCGGCCTTGGTCTTGAATTCACCAAAACGCAGCACCTGCGATTGCACCGCAAAGGCCACGAAAGACTGGGCCAGAGGCTGGGTTTCAGGGGTGGTGCTCATGAGGATGTCTGATCGTGTTTCGTCTGGTTTCTCTCAACCTCAATGGCATCCGTTCGGCTGCCAACAAGGGGCTTGCGCCCTGGGCTGAATCATTGTCGGCCGATTGTATGGGCGTGCAGGAGCTCAAGGCCCAGGCCGGCGACCTCACCCCCAACTTGACGACCCTGGACGGCATGCCGGGTCAATTCCACCACGCCGAAAAGAAGGGATATTCGGGCGTCGGCCTGTACAGCCGCGTGCCGCCGTCCGACGTGATCATCGGCCTGGGCAAATCGGACACCACCGGCGAATTCGACGCCGAAGGCCGCTATGTGGAGATGCGCTTTGACCGCGCCGGCCAGAAGGTGTCGCTCATCAGCTGCTACTTCCCCAGCGGCTCCAGCAGCGACGAGCGCCAGCAGGCCAAGTTCCGCTTCCTGGAGGTCATCCGCCCCCACCTGGTGGCACTGCGCAAGGAACGCGAGTTCATCCTGATCGGGGATGTGAACATCGCCCACAAAGAGGCCGACCTGAAGAACTGGAAGGGCAACCTCAAGAACAGCGGCTTTTTGCCCGAAGAGCGCGCCTGGATGACCCAGCTGCTGGCGCCAGAGGGCGACACGGCCCTGGTGGACGTCTACCGCCGCCTGCACCCCGACACCACCGACGACTGCTACACCTGGTGGAGCAACCGGGGCCAGGCTCGGGCTAAGAACGTCGGCTGGCGCATCGACTACCACCTGGCCACGCCCGCGCTGGCCGAGACCGCCAAGGCCGCGTCCGTCTACAAAGGCCAGTGGTTCAGCGACCACGCGCCGCTGACCATCGACTACGACCTCAGCCTGTAGCCGCCCAAGCCCGGTGCGCCGGCCTCAGGCAAACCCTGCACCCAAACCTTGACCACCTCGCGCGACACCCTGCCGCCACCCCTGCCTGCGGGGATGGCTGCGCGACACACGCTCACCCGCACTGGCTAAGATCCCCCAAACGCGTTAAACGTCGACGCCATCAAAACGGGTGCACATGCTGATGAGGGAGTTGCGGACCAGTTCCGGCGAAGCCGACCCTGCGCTGGTGGAAGCCACCTTGCGCGACGGCTTTCGGCTGCTGCGTTTCCCGCCTGGGCTCGAACATGCCTATGTCCGCGCCCGCGCCGATGAACGCACCGTCCGGCTGATTGCCGCCGGCATCATGGGTATGCTGGCGCTGGCCTTGTTCATGTGGCCCGATTACCTGATCGACCCGCAGGGCCTGGCCCAGTCCTTTGCCCTGCGCATTGGCCTGTTTGGCGGCCTGACGGCGCTGGGGCTGCTCATGCTGCACCGGCTCGGCCTGCCTCAGGTCAACGAATGGATGGTGGTGCCCATCACGCTGCTGGCCAGCCTCATCGCGGCCTTCCAATCGCAGGCCGACCACCGCGACATCGGCTTTGCCCGCATCGTCGAGATCGTGCTGGTGGTGGCCTATGCCACGGTGTTCACGCGCTTTTGGCCCATGCTGCTGGCCTGCATCCTCATGCTGGCCGTCCACCTGCAGACCATGCTGCTGGCCCCGCCGGCCGCAGACGCCCTCAAGCCTGGCATCACCCTGATGCTGGTGACCACCATCGCCTTCGGGCTCTACACCACCTACACGCGCGAGCGCAACGACCGCCGGGCCTACCTCCATGAGTTGCGCGAACAGGCCCTGCGCGCTGCCGTGGACGCCGGCAACCGCCAGCTGCAGACCATGGCCCGCACCGACGCCCTGACCGGCGTGGCCAACCGGCGGGCCTTCGACGACGCGCTGGCCCAGCACATCGGCCTGAAGCCCCGGCGCGACCTGGCCCTGCTGCTGGTCGACGTGGACCACTTCAAGGCCTACAACGACCACTACGGCCACCCCGCCGGCGACCTGTGCCTGTGCCAAGTGTGCGATGCGCTGGCCAGCTGCCTGCGCCGCCCCATCGACCTGCTGGCCAGGTGGGGCGGCGAGGAATTCGCCATCCTGCTGTCCGACGCCGACGAAGCCGTGGCGCGCCACGTGGCCGAGCGCATCTGCGCCGCGGTGGTGCAGCAAAACCTGGCGCACGCCGCATCCAGCTGTGCACCGATGGTCACCGTCAGCATCGGCGTGACCCTGGCCCCCGCCGCCGACGCGCAAGAGCCCCATGCCCTGCTCCAGGCCGCCGACGGGGCGCTCTACCAGGCCAAGCGCAGCGGGCGCAACCGCTACGTGGTGCAGCCATGCTGATCCGCACCCACCCCGTCCCCTTCCTGAGGCTGCTGCGCCAGCAGGCCCGGGGGCTGCGCGCGGGCTGGCAGATGGACGCGGCACAGGCGCAGCGCTATGCCCAGGCCACCGCGCCGGCGCGGCTCAAGCGCCTGGTGATCACCGGGGCCTGCTCGGTGGTGTTGTTCAACCTCTTCCTGCTGTCCGACCGCGAAGTGGTGCCCGATGTGTTCTGGCTCTCAGTGGTGACGCGCCTGTGCGTGCTCACGCCGATGATCCTGGTGCTGGTGGCCATCGGCCACTTCGGCGAGCGCTGGTGGCTGGCAACCATGGCGCCCTGGATGTCGGAGCTCAATGCGGCGGTGGCCACCGTGCTGGTGGCAGGCTCGCTCGGGCTCGTCATCTGGCGGTCGCACAGCCCCTATTGGGCGGTCTACCACTCGGGGCTGATCCCGGTGCTGGTGTTCTCGAACCTGGTGCAGCGTTTGCGCTTCAAGTTCGCGGTGCCCGTCACGGGCTTCGTGGTGCTGATGTGCCTGCTGATCCCCCTGGTGGCGCCGGTCCGCCCCTCACCCTACTTGAACCTGACCACGCCCGTGAGCTTCGTGCTGTGGGTGGTGGCCCTGTACACCCTGGCGTCCAACTTCAACCTGGAGATGGACGAGCGGCGCAGCTTCCAGCAGGCCGAACGGGCCCGCAGCCTGCGGGGCCAGCTGGAGCAGACCCAGGTGCACCTGCGCGCCATGTCCCGGCTGGACACGCTGACCGGCCTGCCCAACCGGCGCCAGTTCGACGACTACATGCGCACCCTGCTTGAGCCTGGCACGGCGCAGGGCAGGCTGTCGGTGGTGCTGGTCGACGTGGACCACTTCAAGGCCTTCAACGACCGCTATGGCCACCCCGCAGGCGACCAGTGCCTGAGCCTGGTGGCCTCGGGCCTGCAGGTGGCCATGCGCGGCATGCCTGGCCTGCTGGCGCGCTGGGGGGGCGAGGAGTTCGTCGCGGTGCTGCCAGGCGCCGACGCGCAAACGGCCCGCCAGCTGGGCGACACCATGTGCAGCGTGGTGCAGGCCATGGCCATGCGCCATGAGGCCTCGTCCACGGCCCAGCACGTGGGCGTGAGCTGCGGCGCGGCGACCAGCGAATCGGTGCGGCAAGACCAGGACATCGCCCGCTTGCTGCGCCTGGCCGACACCGCCTTGTACGAAGCCAAGGCCCAGGGCCGCAACCGTTGCGTGATGGCCACCGACACGGTCGGCCAAGGCGCCAGCCACTGAAGCACATGGGCAGCGCCCCCCTAGGTCTCGGGGGGAAAGCGCCCGGCCAGGAGCCTTCTGCCTATTGAGGCAGGTGACCGCGGTGTGTCGAGTGGTTACGGTGGGGGCAGTCAATTGAATCCACCTTTGGGAGCACACCTCATGACCGTTCTGTTTCTGTCTGGCCCGGCCCGCCCTCGCATCACCGCCCTGGCCTGCGTGGCCCTCATGGCCGTGACCAGCACCCTGGCCCAGGCCGGCACCGTCTACGCCGACAACTTTGCCGGCGGCAGCACCAGCGGCTGGACCCTGCCCTCGTACGCCAGCATCGTGTCGCTGCCGACGGACAGTGGCGGCCTGGCGTCCGTCAACCAGGCCCAGTGGCTCAAGATCGACTCGCAAGCCGCCAAGACCGTGGACGAAACCGCCAGCCTGTCGCTGTCGGGGCTGCAAGCGGGCCAGCGCTACACCGTGGCCACGGACCTGTTCATCGGCGGGTCCTGGGATGGCTCTGCCGGCTACTACGGGCCGGATGAGCTCAAGCTGACGGTGACGCAGCCGGGCGCCGCCGACACCACGCTGCTGGACGCCACGTTCGCCAACGGTCAGCAAGGCATCAACTTCGGGGCCGATTCGCGCCAGAGCTACTCGGACGCCAATCCCGTGGCGGGCACGGGCCTGCTGTACGACCGCTTCACGGGCGCCGACGCCTCGTTCTCGCTGAACCAGGGCGGCAACTACAGCTATGACTACAGCGTCTACCACTTCAGCCATGGCGCGGGCAACCCCACGCTGAGCTTCGTGGCCACGGGCGGCACGGCCACGCTGGTGTTCCAGCGCGCGGGCATCCCTTCGGGCGACAGTGGCGACGAGTACTGGGGCCTGAGCAAGGTCTCGGTGAGCTCGGTCTCGGCGGTGCCTGAGCCTGGGTCTGTGGCCCTCGCGCTGGCCGGTGCCGTGGTGTGCCTGCGCGGCGTGCGTGCACGCCGCCGCGCAGGCTGACACGCGCTGAACAAGCACGGGGCCGCGCGCAAAGCGCCTGCTGCCCTTATCCTGTGCCCCACACAGGCTCACGCAGGCAGCAGGAACCCCACATGAGCGAGGCATTCAACGGTCGCGTCTTGCTGGTCGATGACCACCCCTTGTTCCATGAAGGCATGGCCAGCGCGCTGCGCCATGCGGAGCGCGGCCTCACGCTGGTGGGGGTGGAGACCATCGATCAGGGCCTGCAGTTGCTGTCGCGCGGGCAGGAGTTCGACCTCGTCCTCATCGACCTGGTGCTCAGCCAGAGCGACGGCCTGCAGGCCTTGCGCGACTTCGGGCGCATCGCCCCTTGGTTGCCCCGGGTCATCCTCTCGGGCCGCGTGGACGCCGAAGTCATCGACCAGGCCAGGCAACTGGGCGCTTCGGCCTACATCGCCAAGAGCTGGCCGGTGCGGCGCATCGTGTCCATCATCCACGCCGTCATCTCGGGTGAAGTCGACTTCTCTGCCCGCGACGAGGTGCGCCCCGAGCTGTCCATCGAAGGCCTGTCCGAGCGCCAGCGCCTGGTGTTGCAGCTGCTGGCCCAGGGCAAGTCCAACAAAGAGATGGCGCGCGAACTGGGCATCGCCGACCGCACCGTCCGCGCCCACCTCACCGAGCTCTTCCAGACCCTCGCTGTGGGCTCGCGTGTGCAGGCGTTGCTCCAGGCGCAACGCCTGGGTCTGCTGCCCACCGCCGAAGCCCAGGCCCGGCCGTGAGCGGCCCGTCGACCCTGGCCGCACAGGCCGCCACATCGCCACATTCCCCCCTTGCTGACGCACGCATCGAGCAGGAGATCGACCTGGCCTGCGTGCGCACGCTCTACCAGCAGATCCCCAACTCCTTTGCCGCCGCCATGGTGGTCACCGTCTACATGGTGCTCACCTTGTGGGAGCAGGTCAGCCATGCCCAGCTCATGGCCTGGCTGGGCGTGCAGGCCCTGGCCCAGGTGCACCGCTGGTGGGTGCTGCTGGGCTACCGGCGGGCAGACCGCGCCGGCCTGGTGGACGCGGCCCATGCGCGCTTGTGGGCGCGTCGGCACACCATCTACCTGGGCATCGCCGGCGGCGTGTGGGCCCTGGCGGCTGCGCTCTTCCTGCACACCGAACACCCGCTGGCCGTGGCCTTCACCTTGTGCGGGCTCTACGGCATCACCGGTGGCGCCGTGCCCGGCAACGCCTACAACAAGCCCGCCGTGATGGCCTTCATCTGGCCGGTGTTCTCGGCGGTGATGCTCAAGCTGGCCTGGTCGGGCAGGCTGGACTTCATCGCCCTGGGCCTGGCCTCGATGGCCTACGCCGGCATCCTGACGATGTTTTGCCGCGTGCAGCACGTCAGCATCCGCGACGCCTTGCGCGTGCGCTTCGAAAACCAGGAGCTGCTGGCCCAACTGGCGGTCGAGAAGGCCGACGCCGATGCCGCCCGCCACAGGGCCGAGGTGGCCAGCCTGGCCAAAAGCCAGTTCCTGGCCGCCGCCAGCCACGACCTGCGCCAGCCCCTGCATGCGCTGGGCCTGTTTTCGGCCTCGCTGCAAGGCCTGCGGCTGGACGAGCAGGCGCAGCAGGTGGTGCACAACATCCAGGGCAACATCGACGCGCTGGAAGACCTGTTCGATGCCCTGCTGGACGTGTCCAAGCTGGACGCCGGCGTGGTCGAGGCCCACATGCAGAGCGTCGACCTGCATGCCCTGATGGGCAGCGTGGCCCGTGGTCTGCAAGCGGTGGCCCACGAGCACGGCCTCAGGCTGAGCGTGTCGGCCCGGTCCGCCTGGGTGCAGGCCGACCCGGTGCTGCTGCGGCGCATCCTGGGCAACCTGCTGAGCAACGCCTTGCGCTACACCCACGACGGCGCCGTGATGCTGGCCGTGCGCCGCTGCCAGGGCGGCCAGGCCTGGCGCATCGAATGCCGCGACAGTGGCGTGGGCATTTCTCCGCCGGACCAGCGCCGCATCTTCGATGAGTTCGTGCAGCTGCACAACCCGGAGCGCGATCGCCGGCATGGCCTGGGCCTGGGCCTGGCCATCGCGCAGCGCTGCGCCGTGCTGCTGGGGGCCCACATCGACGTGCGTTCACAGCCCGGCCAAGGCTCGGTGTTCAGCCTGGTCTTGCCGGCCACACCGCCGCTGGCGGGTGCGCCGGCGGCCACGGTGCCGGCCGGCGCAGGCCCTGACCGCCAGCCCGGCGCCAGCGCACCCGCTGCCCGCCTGCCGGATGGTGCGGGGCCCGTCAATCCGCTGCAAGGGCGGCACATCCTGGTGGTGGACGACGAGGTGTCCATCCGCGATGGCCTGGCCCTGCTGCTCAGGCAGTGGGGCTGTCGCGTGAGCCTGGCGGGCGACCACGACGAGGCGCTGGCCATGGTCGGGCCCGACGTCGACCTGCTGCTCACCGACTTGCGCCTGCCACATGGCCGCAATGGCCTGCAGACCGTGCAGGCCCTGCGCCAGCGCCAGGCACGGCCCCTGCCGGCCTGCCTGGTCACCGGCGAATCGGACGCGGCGGCGCTCACGGCGGCCCGGGACAGCGGGGTGCCCCTGCTGCACAAGCCCGTCCGGGCGGCCCAGTTGCGGGCCACCATGCTTCACCTGCTCAGCGGGGCCTGAACCCTTTGGGCATTTGTTTCGCTTTTATTTTGGCCGGGGCGGTTTTTATGCCTGCCCAGGGGGTACTATCAATTGGTAGGTTTGTTCAAGACCGTTACTTTCTGGGTCTCTACTGATGGACCGGCTCCCAGCCGGTGTTTTCTGGTCGATTGCTTTGCGGGTGAATCTCTTGGCGCTTCTGCACTGCGTTGGCATGTGCCACGCATCATCTGAAAGGAAATCGATATGGCTACGACTGAAACTGGTACCGTGAAGTGGTTCAACGAGGGCAAGGGCTTCGGCTTCATCGCCCGTGATGGCGGCGGCGCCGACCTGTTCGCTCACTTCAGCGAAATCAAGGGCAGCGGCTTCAAGACGCTGGCCGAAG
>CANBQJ010000088.1 GCA_947371645.1 Burkholderiales bacterium
CCACGTCAAAGGCCTGCCCATAGTGCAGCCTGACCTCCGCCTCCGGCACCGCAAACGGCGGCCCCGCCTGCTCGGCCTGGTCGTAGTCAAAGCAGATGAGCAGCTGAGGCGCGCAGGCCGTCACGGCCATCAGCTGTGCCGCGTAGCGCCCACGCATGTCTGGCGGCAGCGCCACCAGTGCCGCCCTGTCATAAACGGCGTCCAAGGGGCCCAGCGCTTCGGCCGAGAGCTTGAAGAGGTCACCCACGAAAATGTCGATGTGTTCGGCGCTGTAGCGCGTCAACTCGCCCTGCCGGGCCACCTGAGGCGCCACGCCCAGCTCGGCAAAGAGCTGATCGATGGCCAGAGGGCTCAGCTCGGCGCCGGCAACCTGCATGCCCCTCGCCAGCAGCCAGTGGATGTCCAGGGTCTTGCCGCACAGCGGCAGGAACACGCGCGCACCCGCCGGCAAGGCCAGCGCGCCGATGTGTTTCACCAGCAAGGGGTGGGCTTCACGGCCATGAAAGCCGATTTCGTTCCTTGCCCATTTGTCATGCCAGAAATTCGCGTCCATCCCCAACCGCCTTATCTCCAACGGACCTCATGATCGAACTGTCCCTGGCGGATCTCGATGAGCTCGTGCAGGGCCTTGAACATGCCGGAGTAGCTGTCGTGCCCGTGCTCCTTGGGGTCAAAGGTGGAGTCCAGCCGCTTGATCATGTGCGGGATGGAGGCCTTGGTCACCCACGGTTCACCCGATTTCTCGGACAGCAATTTCACCGCACGGCGCAGGATGTCGGCCGCCGGGTCCAGCGGCGGCGCTGGCACTGCAGGTGCATCGGAGGCCGTGGCAAAGGGCTGCTCAGCCACGGCCTCAGGCAGCACCAGGCCCTCGTAGTACCTGAACTCGTGACAGCTCTTGGCCCAGTGTCGGTTGGTGTTCTTGCGCGTGCCCACGCCAATGAGCGTGCGGCCCACGGCCTTGATCTTGTGGGCCAGGGGCATGAAATCGCTGTCGCCACCCACGATGATGATGGTCTCGATGTGGGCAAAGCGGCCGATGTCGTCGGCCACGTCCAGGCAGAGCTTGATGTCTGCGCCGTTCTTGGCCGAGGCGCCTGGGGGGAAAAGCTGGATCAACTCCACGGCGTTTTGCAGCAAGGCATCGCGGTAACGGCCGAAGAACTGCCAGTTGCAATAGGCGCGGTTGATGGCCACGCGCCCGAACGACGCCCCCAACTCGGTGATGGCCTGCACGTCGATCAGGGGCTCTTGCGGCTTGAATCGGGTGTCGGGCTTGGCGTAGGCGCCCTCGCCCATCCTGGCTTCCACCAGACCGGCTTGCAGGTTTTCAAAGTCCCAGTAGATCGCGACCGAACTGGTGTCGTCTTTCATGTGCGCCCAAGGTGGGGAAGTGAGGCGCACAGGGTAATGCATGCCGCCCCCTTCCGGCACCGTTCAGGGCGACAACTGGGCCCTGATCTCACCGCTGGGGTGGGTGTCGGAGTGCACGTTGACGTAGAGCTTGCCTGCACGGTAGGCGGCCAGCTGATCGACCGAGAGCCTGGACGCCGGGGGCACCATCCAGACGCCACTTTCACCTTTGAGCAGGGAGATGATCACCGGGCCGTTGACGCCCACCCCAGCCAGGTGAATGTGCGCCATGGTGCCCGGCACACCATGGGTGGTCACTTGCCCGGAGATGCTGCCGTCTGTGGCCACGACCACCTCACCCGTACCGTTGCCCGAGGTGATGACCGCTGGCACCTCCTGTTCGCCCGTCAAGGTCAGTGAGGCCGCGGTGGCCATGGGCCCGATCAGGGCCGACAAGACCAACACGCCGAGGCGTGCAGACGCGGCAGCCCTGGCGAGGTGTTTCTGTGATGTGTTCATGGTTTGCTCCTTGTGAGGTCAGCTCTTGGGCGTCTTTTGCTTTTGATAGGTCTTGTTCACCTCGGCGCCGCGGTCGGTGTCTGGCAGCCCCCGGCGGACATCGCAATAGGCCTGGGACACACGCTCGCTTTCCACCTGCCCACCCCCCTCGTCCAACACCTCGTCACGCTCATGGGGCAACTTCATCACCGCCGTGCTGGCGGCGGCCACAGGTGCGACCTTCGGGGCTGGCCGGATGCCCGGGTAGACAGAGCCATATTTGCTGCGGGCTTTCATGCAAGCTCCTGAGATGAGGGTGATGGGAAAGGTGCGTGGGCGCCGCGGCGCTCAAGTCGTGAGCCAGCCTTTGAGCTCTTCCGCGTGGGCCTGCTCTTCGCTGAGGATGTCCTCCAGCAGCCGTCGGGTGGTCGAGTCCTTGTCGGCGATCAGGTCGATCATCTGGCTGTAGCCTTCGATGGCCACCCGTTCGGCCGACAGGTTGCTCTTGATCATGGCCGTCAAGTCCTTGGAGGCGTCGTAAGGCGCATGGCTGCGGGCCGCCAGCGATTCAGGGGCGAAGTCAGGCTCGCCGCCCAGTTGCACGATGCGGCGCGCCAACCGGTCGGCATGGGCGGTCTCTTCGTTGGCGTGAACCATGAACTCTTCGGCGATCTTGGGCGACGCCAGGCCGATGGCCGTGAAGTGGTGCCGCTTGTAGCGCAGCACGCAAACCAGTTCGGTGGCCAAGGCGTCATTGAGCAACTGGATGACCTCTTGTCCCCAGGGGCCGTAGTGCGGCGTGATGGCGCCATCGTCCAGGTGATGGGCGGCCGCCTCCAGCGAGACCTTGTTCAGGAACAGGTGCTGCTGCGTGCTGGCCGGCTCGGCTGCCGCAGGGCTGAGTCGCAAATGTGCAGGTGCCTGGTGGTCATGTTTGCTCATGGGGTGTTCCGGTGTGGTGGTTGGAAGAACGACGCCAGACACCTGGCCTGGCGGTGGGGAGCCTTCGGACGTGAAATCCGTCTTCTGCTGGGTGAGGGGCTTGGCCCGGGCGTCGGTCGTGGGCAGTTGGCGCATGGCTGTTCTTTCTGGGCTGCGGGCTGAACATGAACCCGTTATGGACGCCATCCCAGGCGGGGTCTGTGCGGCACCCCACCGACAGCCAGGTGTCCCTCGCGCAAGCTGAGCGCATCGTTGCCCTCTCTGCGCCATGCAGAGCCACACGCCATGGTCGAGTCCATCTTGTTGAGCACGACCCAGGTGTCCACCTTCTTCGGGCGGCAGCCGCTCACCGTGGCCACCGGCTTTTTCTTCGAGCGCGATGGCCGCATCTACCTCGTGACCTGCCGCCATGTGCTGCGCGACGAGCCCAGTGGGCACCTGCCCGACCGCATCGAGATCGGCCTGCACGCCGACCCGCTCAACCTCACGCACACCGCAGGGCTGTCCATCTGCCTGTATCGCGGGGGTGAAGCCATCTGGCACCAAGGCTGTGACGAAGGCGGTGATGTGGACGTTGCCGTGATTGCGCTGGAACGCGCGGTCCTGCCCCCGTCGGTGCTGCTGCGTTGCTTCAGCCCGGTGCACCTGCAGGGTGTGCTGCAGGACGTGGAAGTGGGCAGCGCCCTGCTGATCGTGGGCTTCCCCATGGGCTTTCACGACACCCTGCACCACCTGCCCGTCGTGCGCCAGGCCTTGATCGCCTCTGCCTTTGGCCTGCGCTTTGAAGGCCGAGGCTATTTCCTGACGGACGCGCGCACCCACCATGGCAGCAGCGGCGCGCCCGTGGTGAAGCGTGGCAACCCGGCAGATGCGGAACTGCCCTGGATGCTGCTGGGCGTGCATTCGGCCCGCATGGACGTGGGCAAGCGCAACGTGCTGCAAGACGAATCCCTGGGCCTGAACTGCACCTGGTATGCCGACATCCTGATGACGCTCACCACGCCGCCTGATGCCGCCCCGGTGCGTGCCCTGCCCAACAGACCGGCCTGATGGCGCGCTTCAAGCTGTGGCCTGTGCCGTTTCATGAACTCGAGAGGTACCGCATGGATCAGGATCAAGCCCATTGCATTGCAGGGTTCTTCAGTGACCTCGCGCATGCCGAGGCCACACGGGCACAACTGGGCTCACGTGGCCTGCCACCGGAGCGTTTGAAGCTGTTCAAAGGTGATGCCGGCGAGCCGGTGGCCCCTGGCGATCGCTCGCCACAGGCTGGCAGCGATTCGGCATTGAAGGACATGCTGGTGGATGGCGCCGTCGGCGGGGCGGCAGGCGCAGGCCTGGGTGCCCTGGCAGAGCTGGCCTTGGTGGCCAGCAGCGTGACCTTGTTCGTGGCCAGCCCCTTGCTTGCCCCATTGGCCTTGCTGGGCTGGGGCGCGACGGTCGGTGCGACCGTGGGTGCCATGGTGGGCGCCGACAAAAAAGAGGCACCGCTGTCGGCACTGATCCGCGATGCCGTGTCGCAAGGTCAGGTGGTGCTGGTGGCCGACACCCAGACCGCGGAAGAAGCGAAGATCGCCAGCGACGTGATTCAATCTGCCACGCATGCGCACCCGTCCGTGCCCCAAGCCTGAGCAATCGGGCCCCGTTGAGCCCGCTGCCTCATTTCGCAGCAAGGAGAGGGCTACGCCTGGGGACGCGCGAGTTGCCCCGCGCATGTCCCCAAGGTTGTCCACAGGTTCCGGGGACAACTCGGGGGCTCCCTGCGGTCATCGCCGGGTGAAACGGACACGCGAACCGCCACGCGGCCGCCAGGTCACCCGCAACTCGGCCGTGGGCATGACGTCGTCGCCGTCCACGCTCAAACCGAATCGCTGCAGCACCATGGCCGCCACCATGGTCATCTCCAGCATCGCGAAGTGCTGGCCGATGCAGACCCGGTGGCCTGCGCCAAAAGGCATCCATGCTCCCCGCGGCAAGGGCGGGGCGTCGGGCATGAAGCGATCGGGCTGGAAGCGCTCAGGGTCAGGGAAGAGCCGAGGGTCGTGGTGTGCCACACAAGGCAGGACCATCACCAGCGATCGCCGGGGGATGACCCACTCCCCTACACGCAGTTCGGCCGTGGTGCGCCGGGTCACGGTCGAAGGCGCTGGCGGGTACAGCCGCATGGCCTCTTTCAGCGTGGCGGTCAGCCAGGGCAATCGCGGCAGGTCCTCGGCTGAAGGCGCACGGGCCCCCATCACCCGGTCCACCTCCTCGCGGGCACGCTCGGCACAAGCTGGGTGGCGGGCCATCAGGGACGTCCACCATTGCAAAGCGGTCGAGGACGTCTCGAAGCCCGCCAGGAACATCACCTTGCACTGGTCGTGCACTTCGGCATCGCTCAAGGTCAGCCTGGTCGCGCCAGGTGTCGAGGGCTCGTCGTCGCGCGCGGCCAGCATCATGGCCAGCAGGTCATCCTTGGGCGCCTGGTGAGGGTCTGCACGGCGGCGGGTGGCGATGTGGCCCTTGATGAGGCTGTCGAGCAGGTGCAAGGCCTTGCGCTTGACGGCCTTGCCAGGCAGGGGCAACCAGTCGGGCAAGGTCATGGGCCAGAAGAACTCCTTCATCGCGATCTCGTCCAGAGCTTTCACCGCATGGGCCACGGCATGGGTCTGGGCGTTGGCCTGGGTGCTGAACAAAGTGCGCAGGATCACGTCCATCGTCAACAGGTTCATCAGCTCGTCGACTTGAACCACGGCGCTGGCGCCAGCCTGGGGTGGCACGGCAGTGTCCAGCGATTGGCTGGCGGCGGCGGCCATCAGCCTGGCGTAGCCTGCCACGCGCTTGGGCGCGAAGCCGGGCATCAGGATGCGGTGCAGGCGCTGCCATTGCTCGCCCTCGGTGACCATCAGGCTCTGCTTCCCTTGCACCTCGGCGAAGACCTCGATGGGCCGCTCCTGGCGGACGAGGTGCGCGGCGTGGTCCACCAGCACCGCGCGCATGAACTCCGGAGAGGTGACGGCATAGAGGTGCTCCCACAACACCCGGGCATAGAAGATGTCGCCATGCAGTCTCGACTGTTGCTGCATGAAGCCCACAAAGTCATTGGACATGCTTTGCATGAGCCCCATGCCGCCCCATCGGTCGCGGGGGCCTGGTGGCCTGGCAGGTGCAACTGGGCGGGCTCTTGCTTGTGTGCGAGGTGTGTTCATGCCGGGCAATCTAGGCAAATTGGCCCTCGCGGTATTGAACGAAACCGACATCCGCTCGTGGTGTAGGCACTTGCGTGCCGCTTCTATACTGGCCGGCATGTCTGACGCGCAACGACCGACCGAGAGCGTGACGGGCCGCGGCATCGTGGACCGCCCCGATGCGGCCCGGCTGTGGTTGCCCAGCATGGCCCTGGCCAACTGTGTGCGTGGCGTGTTCGTGCGCGACACCACAGGGCTGGGCATCGACCACCCGGCCGTGCTCAACCACTACCCGGCCACGCCCACCTGTGGGCTCAGCTGGTTCTTCCAAGGCGCGGCAGAGCAGATCCTGCCAGGCGAAGGTGGCCACGGCACCGGCCCGGTCGTGCCACTGCCCTTCAACTTCATGTTCCACGGCCCCTTCAACCAGCCGCTCGTCGGGCGCTACCCTGAACCCGTCAGGCTGATGATCCTCATGTTGCTGCCTGACGCCTTTGCGCTGCTCACGGGCATCCAGCCCGGCGATCACCTCAACCGCATCCTGCCTGCAGACACGGTGCTCAATGCCGACTGGCAGCGACTGGGGCAAGCCGTCTTCCATGCGCCCGACGACGATGCGCGGGTCGCCTTGATCGAACAGACGCTGACGCCGTGGTGGCAGGCCGTCAGGCCCCCCGCCGTGCTGGGCAGCCACCTGCTCGATGACTGGCACCAGGGCCTGACCTTGCGCGCCTCCACGTCCAGCCTGGGCCGCAGTGCCCGCCAGATCGAGCGCCGCATCAAGCAGTGGACGGGACAGCCCCTGCGTGAACTGCGGGGCATCGGCCGGTCCGAGCGGGCCTTCTTTCGGGCCATCCTGGCGCAAGAACACGGCGATGTCAGCTGGGCGGCACTGGCCGACGAGGCTGGCTACACCGACCAGTCCCACCTGTGCCGACAAACCCGCCGGCTCACAGGCTTCCCACCTGAAGAACTGCGCCGCCGCATCACCAGCGACGAAGGCTTCTGGCTCTATCGCCTCTGGGGATTTTCAGAAGCCGGGCGGACGGCCGACCCACCTCGGCGTTGACCAGGCACACGCCGAGCGGGCTGAGCGCAGGCGGTCAGCACGCCCCACAGCGCATTGACCAGCTCCTCTTCAAAAGCCGAGGTGCCCAGGATGGGCGATGCCTCCAGCGCCGCCGACCGGACGATGCCGGCCAGGCCTCTTGTCAACACAAAGACCATCGTGGAGGTCGGTGGGCGCACCTGTGGGTGGTTCAAGCGTTGCAAATGCATGGCGAGGCGCTCGCTGGCCTCCCTCAGGCTTTGCACGATGGCCTCATGGCGATCCAGCCGCCAGGCCAGGCGCACCAGTTCGCGCTCGTTCGCCTGGCCCACGCCGAAGGCCCCGACATACACCTTGACGTAGGCGCGCAGCAGCTGCACCGGGTCAAGCAGCTGAGGCTGCGCATCGCCCATCAGCTGGTCCAGTTGGCGCAGCACCTTTTCACGGGTGCGCGACAGGATCGCCAGGATGATGGCCTCCTTGCTGTCGAAGTATTGGTACAGGGTGCCGATGGACAAGCCCGCCCGCTCGGCGATGCGGTTGGTGGTCAAGGCCGACTCTCCGCCTTCTTGCAAAACCTGAGCCGTCGCCTCGAAAATCAGTTGCACGGTTTGCGCCGCACGGGCCTGGCTGGGCTGGCGGCGCACCTTGGCCACAGGGGCCGTCACCGTTTTCTTCTCTCTGGTGGTCATGTCGCGTCTCCCCTTGAAAACCTGAGCCAGAAGCGAGTTTCAAATGTGAGCTTAACTCACTAAAGTGTGGTGCGAAGGCACCCACCGGGTGTCGCTTTGGAGCACAGATGACCCCTCAACTCTTCGCCATCCTTTACAGCCCTGGCCCCGGCTGGCTGGCAGACAAACCCATCATGGAACAGCCGCTGCAAGCCCACCTGGCCTACATGACCGAACTCAGCCAGCGTGGCGTCTTGTTGCTGGGCGGCCCCTTCAAGGCCACGCAGGGTGGCCTGGGCATCCTGATGGCGGCAAGCCAGGACGACGCCCAGGCGCTGGCGGCCCTTGACCCTGCCGTGCAATCGCGCCTGATCAACGCCACCGTTGAGCCCTGGAAAGTGATGCTGACGGGCGCGACGGCCCTCGCCGCCTGGCAATCGGCGCAATGACCTTGGGGCACGCAAGCGCCAGGTGGCAAATGCCAGTGCCCTTCAGCCCAGCCGGGCCTGAAGCTCGGCCACCTGCCGACGCAGCGCGTCGTTTTCGGCGGTCAGTTCGGCCACACGCAACTGGAGCGCCTGCAAAGGCGCCGCATCGCTGCGCTCTGCCTGGCCATCGTCGTCTTGCGGCGCCTTGCGCCTGACCTCGCGCACGCGCTTGGCCGCCTGCTTCAGTTCGTCCTTGCCCCCCAAGGCCGCGGTCTTTTGTTCCTCGGCCGGCAAGGTGGCGACGGCGGCGGCGGCATTGATGCTGATGGTGCCAGCCTTGACGGCGGCGACCAGTTCTGGCGCGGCCTGCTTCTGGATCTTTTCAATCATCCCCACCTGGCTGTTGCTCAGGCGCGCGGCCTTGGCGATGTCTGCGCGGCTCTTGAGCGCGTCGGCGCCCTGTGCGCCAGACGCCTGCTCGTGCCAAGGGGCCTCGCTTGTGGCCATGGCCTGGGGCATGTCGGCTTGCAGGTCGGACGTCGGCGCTTCTGTGGCCCCCGCCTGGCGCGCTCGGCGCTCAGACAAGATCTCGCGCTTGCGCAGGGCCAGCACGCCCCGCTGAAAGTCCGACACGCTGCGCCGGCCCAGGTGCTGGTCGATCATCCACAGGTGCACGTCGGCCATGGACTGGAAGCGCGGGT
The DNA here is from genome assembly GCA_947371645.1 of Burkholderiales bacterium. The sequence continues at coordinate 8,812 of CANBQJ010000088.1, forward strand.
TCTGCACCGTCTGAAACGGCAGGCCGTGCTGCTGACAGATGCCGTAGCGGTTGTGGCCATCCACCAGCACATCGCCCCACAGCACCAGGGCATCTCGGCAACCCTCGGCCAGGAGGCTGCGCTCCAGAGACTCATGCTCTTCGGGTGTCAACGGGTCGATGTAGGCTTTGAGTGCTTCGTTGACAACGATGTTCATTGCGGGGGTCCAGGCGCGAGAAAAGGTCGCGATTCTAGATGACCCCCCGGCACGGCGGCCGGGACCCCTCTGTGCCGATCAAGGCCGCATCAGGTCGCTTCTTGCCGACCACCGACGAAACGATAGGCCAGGGCACCCAGCAGGGCACCCACAATGGGCGCGGCCCAGAACAACCACAACTGGCCCACCGCCCAGTCACCCACGTAGAGGGCGACACCCGTGCTGCGCGCCGGGTTCACCGATGTGTTGGTCACCGGGATGCTGATGAGATGGATGAGCGTCAATGCCAGGCCAATGGGGATGGGTGCAAAGCCTGCAGGCGCACGCGCATCGGTGGCGCCCAGGATGACCAGCAGGAAGAACATGGTCATCACCACTTCGGTGACGAAGGCCGCCGCCAGCGAATAGCCACCAGGCGAATGGGTGCCATACCCGTTAGACGCAAAGCCCTGGGCCACATCAAACCCGGCGGCCCCACTGGCGATGACGTAGAGCACACCACCGGCGGCGACACCACCGAGCACCTGGGCCACGATGTAAGGGCCCAGCTGATTGGCCGGGAAGCGGCCACCGGCCCACAGGCCAATCGAGACAGCGGGATTCAGGTGGCAGCCCGAGATGTGGCCAATGGCATACGCCATGGTCAACACCGTGAGCCCAAACGCCAGGGACACCCCCAGCAGGCCGATGCCCACATGGGGGAAGGCGGCCGAGATGACTGCACTGCCACAGCCCCCCAGCACCAGCCAGAACGTACCCAGAAACTCTGCACCATACTTGTTCACAGTTGACCTCCTTGCCAATCGGTGACCCGGAGGCTAACGCAAAGACTTGATGCAGGTCAACGCCGGAATCAAGTCAGGCCAGTTGGCCCGTCTTGCTCAAGCGGGCCAGCAGCTGCTCGGCACCAACAGCCAGGCTGGACGCGTCGTTGACCTTGCCGTAGAGCACGGTCCAGGTCAGCTTGGCCAGGGCCTGCTCCACTGCGGTGGCCAGTTCGGCAGGCACGTAGGCACCAGCGGGGGCGCCGGCTTGCGTGTCGGCGGGCAAGGTGAAGGTGGGAAGCGCCATGATCATCTCCGTGTGATGGGTTGAGGGGTCGTCGGGAACCCTCAGTTCATCAAACCTTGGCCAACCCAGGAGCGTGATCGGACTTTGACTCAAGTCATTTGCTGGGTTATTCAAGCTGCCCCGTTCAAACGGCAAGCTGCAGACGTTGAGGCTCTTCGTCGGGCATGCTCACCAGTGCCGACAGCAGACGGCCATCGGCGGCATAGTCGTAGTCATGGCGCATTTCCACTTCGCCATAGACCAGCTTGGTGACGCGCAACATGCGGCCCCCGCGGTCGTACTCGGCCTCAAACCAGGTGTTGCGGTTGCGCAGCGCGGCCACGGGCAGCTCTTCGGCCAGTTGCAGGGGCAAGGCGCGGCCGCTGTAGGTCAGGAAGTAGCGGGTGGTGGTCTCCATCTTGTGTGTCTCCTCGGTGTCTGGTCTCGGTGGTGTCTATGAGCCTGAAGGGGCCCCTCATGAACGTGAAGCAGTTGATTCAGGCGCTGAGCGCCCTCCCCGCCGATGCCACGGTGCTGCTGGAGGGCGACGACGGCTATTCCCCCTTGGGCGGGGTGAACGTCATTGAAGGCGGCGGCGGCCTGCCGGACGAGGTGCTGCTTCAGCCCGACATGACGCCGGACTGAGCCCTGTCGACACGGCCATCAGGGCATCAAGCCGCGCCCTGTTTGCCCCAGGGGTGGCTGCCATCCACCAACTCGCCCTTGATGCCGGCCTTGGCCACGGCTTCCAGGGTCTTGTAGAGCGTGGCCTCGTGCACCAGGGCCCCGTTCTTGTGCATCACACCCACGTAGCGGGCCGCGGTGTCCACGTCGCAGCGGTAGCCGCCGCCGGGGTCGCCTGTGGGGCGGATGTTGCCGTCCCAGTCCACAAAGTAGCCTTCGGCTGCGGTGCTCATGTTGTCGTCCTTGTGATGAAAAGCTCAGGCCTGTGCGGCGGCCACCGGCGTGTCCAGCACGGCGCTGAGGTTGAGGGTCATGTTGTTCTTGGTGAGGTCCACATAGGGGCAGATGCCTTTGGCACGCTCCAGCAGGTGGTCGGCGTCGCCCTGGCTCAAAGGGCCGGCCATGTGCACGGTCAAGGTCAGGCCCATGCGGTAGGCATCGTCAAGGGTGACGTAGACGGCGATGGCCGCTTCGACATAGCAACCCCGCAGTGGCTCGTGACCCTTCTTGGCGATGTGCCGCACCGATTGCTCGAAGCAGGCCGCGAAGGCCGCGGCAAACAGCTGCTCGGGGTTGGGGCCATCGCCCTTGCCGCCCATTTCCTTGGGCACGGCCAGCTTCTGCTTGAAGTCGCCGTCTTCGCTTTGCACGACGCCCGTGCGGCCGCCCTGGCTGAGCATCGTGGTTTTGTAGACGAGGTCCATGTGGGGCTCCTTCGGGTGCTTGGGGTGAGGTTCAGTGAATTGGACAAAGAGACAGTTCAGCGGCTGGGGCACGGGGCCTTGACGGCCGCGCAACCCTCCAGCGACGCGGGGCGCTCGGCGGTGGCGGCAACGCCCGGGGCCACGGGGGTCAGGCCCACGAAGCGATCGACCGCATCGGTGTCGAAGCCCACCAGACGCGCGCCGTCGGGGCGCTGCATCAGCGGCCGGCGGATCAGCAGGGGCTCGGCCAGCAGCAGGGCCAGCGCGACATCGGCGTCCAGCGCCTCGGGCACGATCTCGCCGCTCTTCACACGCGGCGCGGCGCGGTTGAACCACTGGGACACGGGCAACTCGGCCAGGTAGGGCATGAGCGTGTCTCGGGTCCAGCCAGCGTCCAGCAGGCTGTGGCGCTCCAGGGTGTGGCCAGCGGCCTCCAGGGCGGCACGCTGTTTGGCGTTGCCCCCGCAGCCCGGCTTTTCATGGAAGACGATGTGGGTCATGTTCAGGCCGCCTTCTGGGCTTTGCCCGCCTTGGTGGCGGCGCGCAGCAGTTGCAGACAGGGCAGGCTGGCGGCCATGTCCATGGCGGTGTAGTCGTCCTGCGTCTGGATGAAGGGGTCTGCGCCCATCTCCAGCAAGGCGGCAACGACCTCGGGCTTGCTGCTGGACGAGGCGTACATCAGGCTGGTGGCGCCGGTGAGGTTGAGGTGGTCGATGGCCGCGCCAGCCTGCACCACCCGCTTGACCAGGGCCGGCTGGTTGCTCACACAAGCCATCCACACGGCGTTGTTGCCGTCGCCATTGGTGGCGCTGAGGCTCACACCTTGTGCCAGCAGCAGCTCGACGATGTCGCCCAGGCCACGCCATGCGGCGTGCATCAAGGGCGAATTGCCGTGTGCGGCCGGGGCGTGGGCATCGGTGAAGCCTTCGGCACTCAGCCAGGTGCGCAGGGCTTCGGGGATGTTGGTGTCCGGTGCCGTGGCCTGGGGCTCAGGGCTTGCCGCGGCAGCAGGCACAGAAGCAGGCAGCGGCAGGCCCGACTGCCCCCAGGCCTCCCACCCCCCCACCAGGTCACTCACCTGCTGGAAGCCGAAGTCCGCGAACATGTCGGCATAGGTCTGGCTGCTGTTGCCGTGGTAGCAGTAGATGAAGACGGGGCGGGTCTTGGCCTCGCGCATCAGCAGCATCTCGTGGTTGCGGCCGTCCAGGCGCAGGCTGCCGGGCCAGTGGCCACGGGCGTGGTGGGCGGCATCGCGGGCGTCCAGCACCAGGGCACCGGGGTGGGCCGCCAGCCAGGCGGTGACATCGGGGGCGCGCAGTCTCTGGAATTTCTGGCCGCTCATGGGGTGGCTCCTGCTGAAGTGGAAAGGGGTGCCGACAAGGGCGTGTCGATCAACTGGCGCTCGGCGCTGTAAGGTGGCTCGGTGCTGATGCGCGAATCCACCACGGGCTGGCCCACGGTGAAGTGGTAGAGCACCTGCAGGGTCGTGTCGCGCAGGCCAAGCAACTCGTGCACGGCGTCGTCGAAGTAACAGCCGATGCCGGTGCCGCGCAGGCCTTCTGCTTCGGCTTGCAAATAAAGCGCCTGGCCAATGAGGCCGGCTTCTTGAAACAGCCTGCGGTAAGCAGCCGGCTGCGCCTGCACCGGCGACTGGAAGTCGGCCACCAGGCTGAAGGCCACGCAGGCATCGCTGGCGATGGCCTGGTGGCAGCTCAGCGTGCGCAAGGTGCCCGACAAGGTGGGGTGCTCGGACAAGGTCTGCAATGGCAGGGCCACTGGCCAGCCGGGCACGGGGCTCAGGCGCGCGGCCTGCTGCAGGTGCGCGGCCAGCAAGGCCTGGCCCTCGGCGCTGCGAGGCAGCACATAGGCGCCAGGCGGCACGCCCTCCACGCGGTGCGCGTAGACCACCACGTGCACCTGCGGGGCGTGGGGCCAGGCGTCCCAGGGCAGGCCTGAGGCGGGCATCACGGCAGCCAGCAGGCGCTGGAAGGCCGCGTGGCCCATGGTGGCGCGGCGGTCGAAGTGCTGGGCGCTGCGCCGCTCACGGATCAACCTGGCCGCAGCCTGTGCATCGCCAGGTGCAGCGCCCAGCGCGGCCCACCAAGACGGGCGCGTGGCCGGTGGCAGCTCGGTCATCGGGTCGGGTTCGGGCAGGGCCTGCCGGGACGCTTGGGCCACCTCCTCGATCACGGGCCAGCGGTACATGGGGTGCGCGTCCAGCCGGTTGGCCTGGCCTTGCCAGACCGTGCCTTCGGGCCAGGGCTGAGGGGCCTGGGCCACAGCCATCGCGGTCATGGCGGCCATCGCCGGGTCCATGGGCAAGGGGCTCAGGGCAATGAGCATTTCAGGCTCTTCGCGCTCGGCCCGGCCAAAGTCGGCATCGCGGTCCAGGCCCATCCAGGCGGCCAGTTCGGCATGGGTGAGCCCCGTCACCAGGTGGGCCTGCCAGCCCAGCACGGCAGCCGCGTATCGCACGGCGCCCAGCGCATGGCCG
>CANBQJ010000089.1 GCA_947371645.1 Burkholderiales bacterium
GCCGACACGCCCGTGTGCCACATCCGCGCCAACGCGCGTGCCATGCTCACAGCCGAACGCCCCGCCATCAACTTCGTGCAGACCTTGTCGGCCGTGGCCACGCTCACGCACCGGCACATGCTGGCCATCGAAGGCGCTTCTCCCAACCCGCGCGGCTGCGTGGTGCTGGACACCCGCAAGACCCTGCCCGGCCTGCGCCTGGCCCAGAAGTACGCCGTGCGCGTGGGCGGGGGCGCCAACCAGCGCCTGGCCCTGTACGACGGCATCCTGATCAAAGAGAACCACATCGCCGCGGCGGGCAGCGTGGCTGGCGCCGTGCGCAACGCGCAGGCCCTGGTGGCGGCCCAGCCGCAGCCCCTGCGCGACCACATCACCATCCAGGTCGAGGTCGAAACCCTGGACCAGCTGCGCGAAGCCCTGGGCGCAGGCGCCGTGAGCGTGCTGCTGGACAACTTCACCGACACGATGATGCGCGAGGCCGTGGCCCTGAACCAGGGCCGCGCCCTGCTGGAAGTCTCTGGCGGCGTGACGCTGGACCAGTTGCGCGGCATCGCCGCCACCGGGGTAGACCGCATCTCGATCGGCAAGCTCACCAAGGACGTGAAGGCGGTGGACTTCTCGCTTCGGGTGCTGGAACGCATCTGAACCCATGGAGGCGTGATTTTTCACGCTTCAGAACGGCGGCCTCGGTTCACACTGCGCTGACCTGGATGGACGGGCCACATCGGCCTGGCCGGATCCGTGTTGCGCCAAGGACCGACATGCCCGCCGATTTCACGACCCTGCACAACTACTACGAACGGCTGGTGGTCGACCAGATCACCGACCTGGCCACCCACTTCCCGCTGCTGACCGAAGACCAGCACCCGGACGTGGCCTGCGTGGCGCTCAACCGCCTGCCACCGCGCTACATCCGCCACCAGGTGGACCTGGCCTTCCACATGACCGAGAAAGAGCGCCAGGACAGCGAACAGCTGATCCGCGACGCGGTCAAGTACGCCTTCGAATTCGTGCAGGCGCGCTACGCGATGCGGGCCCGGCGCTGATCAAGGCAACCAGGCATCCTTCTTCTTGGGCTTCTTGCACAGGATGGTCGGGAAGCTCACCGGCAGCGTGCGCGGGTAGTCGCGGCTGAAGTGCAGGCCACGGCTTTCCTGGCGCGACAAGGCCGAGCGCACGATCAGCTCGGCGCAGTCCACCAGGTTGCGCAGCTCCAGCAGGTCGCGGCTGACGCGGAAGGCCGCGTAGTAGTCGTCGATCTCGCTGCGCAAGAGCTTGATGCGGTGCAGGGCACGCTCCAGACGGCGCGTCGTGCGCACGATGCCCACGTAGTTCCACATCAGCAGGCGCAGCTCGTCCCAGTTGTGGGAGATCACCACCTCTTCGTCGGCATCCGTCACCTGGCTTTCGTCCCAGGCAGGCACCTTGGGGCTCTCGGCAGGCATTTGGGCCTGCACGTCTTCGGCACAGGTGCGGCCCAACACCACGCACTCCAGCAGCGAGTTGCTGGCCAGGCGGTTGGCACCATGCAGGCCGGTGTAGGTGGTCTCGCCCACGGCGTAGAGGCCGGGCAGGTCGGTGCGGCCATGCAGGTCGGTGACCACGCCGCCACAGGTGTAGTGCGCCGCCGGCACCACGGGGATGGGCTGGCGGGCGATGTCGATGCCCAGTGACAGGCAACGCGCGTGGATGGTGGGGAAGTGCTCTTTGAGGAAGGCTTCGCCCAGGTGGGTGGCGTCCAGCCAGACGTGGTCCACGCCGTGCTTCTTCATCTCGAAGTCGATGGCGCGGGCCACGATGTCGCGCGGGGCCAGCTCGCCGCGCTCGTCGTGGTCGGACATGAACCGGTGCCCATTGGGCAGCTTCAAGATGCCGCCTTCGCCCCGCAAGGCCTCGGTGATCAGGAAGCTGCGCTCTTGCGGGTGGTAGAGACAGGTCGGGTGGAACTGGATGAACTCCATGTTGCCGATGCGACAGCCGGCCCGCCACGCCATGGCGATGCCATCGCCCGTCGAGGTCTCGGGGTTGGTCGTGTAGCGGTAGACCTTGCCGGCGCCGCCGGTGGCCAGGACCACGGCCGATGCGGCCAGGGTCTCCACCCGCTGGGTGTCGATGTCCAGGGCGTAGACGCCATGGCAACGCTGGTCAGGCTGGGCTTCGGCCGCCGATTTTTTCAGATGGCGGTTGGTGATCAGGTCCACCGCCATCCAGCGTTCACGCAGGGTGATGTTGGGATGGCGCTTGACCTCGTCGAGCAGCACGTCGTGGATGGCCTTGCCGGTGGCGTCGGCCGCGTGGGCGATGCGCCGGACGGCGTGGCCGCCTTCACGCGTGAGGTGCAGGCCCAGCGGGCCCTCGGGGTCGGGCGAAAACGGCACGCCACGGGCCACCAGCCAGGCCACGGCCTCGGCGCTGTGGCGGGCGATGAACTCGGCCGTGCGTTCGTCCACCAGGCCGGCGCCGGCCTCTTGTGTGTCGCGCACGTGCGAGCCGATGCTGTCGTCGCTGCCCAGCACGCCCACGATGCCGCCCTGCGCCCAGGCCGTCGCGCTCTCTTCCAGTTGGCGCTTGGCCAGCACGATGACGGGGGTCTGTTCAGCCAGATGGAGGGCCACGGTGAGCCCGGCCAGGCCCGCTCCGATGATGACGACTGGCAACGGGAAATCCGGCGCTTGGGACATGGTCTGAAGGGGAATGGGGGAATCGGGCCGAGCAGAATGCTGAACCGATTGTAGTCAGACGGGCCTGGGCAGGCCGCGCCCGCGCCGAGTTGACCCCTGGCTGCCTCGCCCTGGCGGCACTTGACTGCGCTGCTACGATGCCGCATTCGGAAGTTGGAGGCAGGCATGCGGCTGGATGGACAACGTGAAAGCGACAACGTCGATGACGTCCGCGATGCGCCCGGCTCCGATGGCGGTGGAGGTCGCGGTGGCGGTGGGTTCGGTTTGCCGCTTGGCGGCGGCCGCCTGGGCCTGGGCACCATCGCGGTGGCGCTGGTGGCCAGTTATTTTCTGGGCATCAACCCGCTGACCGTGCTCAACATGCTCAGTGGCGGCGTGCCCAGCGGCAACCACGCACCTGCTCAGGTGCAGCAGCCCAGCCCCAACGGCCCCTCAACCCAGGCCGCGCAAGACCCCGGTGCCCGCTTCGTGCGCCAGGTGCTGGCCACCACCGAAGACGTCTGGCAGGCCCAGTTCCAGGCCCACGGCGCCCAGTACCCCAAGCCACGGCTCACGCTGTTTCGCGGCAGCACCGCCACGTCTTGCGGCCAGGGCGAGGCCGCCATGGGCCCCTTCTATTGCCCGGCCGACCGCCGCGTCTACATCGACCTGGGCTTCTACGACATCCTGAAAGAGCGCCTGGGTGCGCCGGGTGACTTCGCCCAGGCCTATGTCATCGCGCACGAAGTGGGCCACCACGTTCAGAACCTGCAGGGCACCTCGGAGAAGCTGGACCACCTGCGTGGCCGCGTCAGCCAGGCCCAGTACAACGCGGCCAGCGTGAGGCTGGAGTTGCAAGCCGACTGCTACGCCGGCATCTGGGCCCACGACACCCAGCAGGCCAAGGGCCTGATGGAAACGGGCGACCTGGAAGAGGCTTTGAACGCCGCATCCCGAATTGGCGACGACACGCTGCAGCGTGAATCGCAAGGCCGGGTCGTGCCCGAGAGCTTCACCCACGGCAGCAGCGCGCAACGCGTGCGCTGGTTCAAGCGCGGCTTCGATGCCGGTGACATGGCCCAGTGCGACACCTTCGGCGCGCGCGAGCTCTGACACCTGAAAACAGCACTGCACCTCACAGGAGACACCCCACCATGCAAGCCTGGTTCTGCGAGACCCTGGACGGCCCCGACGCCCTGAACTGGAAAGAAGCCCCCACGCCAGAGCCGGGCAAAGGCGAAGTCCGCGTGGCCATCAAGGCCGCCAGCCTGAACTTCCCCGACCTGCTCATCGTGCAGGGCAAGTACCAGATGAAGCCGCCCCTGCCCTTCGTGCCTGGCGCCGAGTTCGCCGGCGTGGTCGAGGCCGTGGGCGAAGGCGTCAAGCACCTGGCGGTGGGCACGCAGGTCGCGGGCTTTGCGGGCACGGGTGGCTTTGGCACCCACACCATCGCGCCTGCATTCGCGTTGATGCCGCTGCCACCGGTGTTCTCGTTTGAAGACGCCGCAGCCTTCCTGTGCACCTACGGCACCACTTACCACGGCCTCATCGACCGCGCGGCGCTCAAGGCCGGCGAGACCGTGCTGGTGCTGGGTGCCGCCGGAGGCGTGGGCACGGCGGCCATCCAGATCGCCAAGGCTGCCGGCGCCAGGGTGATCGCGGCCGCATCCACCGATGAGAAGTGCGCGCTGTGCACCGAACTCGGCGCCGACGCGACCATCAACTACACGCGCCAGAACCTGCGCGATGAACTCAAGGCCATCACCGAAGGCAAGGGCCCGGACGTGGTCTATGACCCCGTGGGCGGCGAGCTGACCGAGCAGGCCTTCCGCTCGATTGCCTGGCGCGGCCGCCATCTGGTGATCGGCTTTGCCAATGGACCGATCCCGGCGCTGCCACTGAACCTGGCCCTGCTCAAGGGTGCGTCGGTGATGGGCGTGTTCTGGGGCGAGTTCGCCAAGCGTGAGCCGCAGAACAACGCCGCCTGCCTGATGCAGCTGGCCGCCTGGTACATGGAGGGCAAGATCAAGCCGGTGATCGAGCACAAGCTGCCCATGGCGCAGCTGAAAGACGCTTTTGCACTGATGGGCTCGCGTCAGGTGCGGGGCAAGGTGGTGCTGGTCAACTGATCAAGCCTCCGCGCCCACATCAAGCTGCCAATAAGGCCCAGCGGACGTGCTCGGCCACGAGGTCGGCATCGCCAGAAGCCATCGGGCTCTGGCCAGCGCTGTGGCGAGTCAACCAGGCCTCCAGGGCTTGCACCATCGCGAGCCTGAGGGGGGCCTTGGGCGCAGGATGTGGGCCGCCATCACCCATCCGCAAGGCATTGCCCAACGCCACCGCGATGTTGCGCTGCCAGCGCGCCCACCCGATGCGCCGAATGGGGCTGCCCTCGGTGTGGCGCAGGAAGGTGGCCTCATCCCACGCAAAGAGCTGCAGCAAGGTCGGGTCGGCCAGCTGTGGCCGCACATCGAAGTCGGGCAGCGTCGCGCGCTGGGCAAACTTGTTCCAGGGGCAGGCCAGCTGGCAGTCGTCGCAGCCGTAGATGCGGTTGCCCATCAGCGGCCGCAGCCCAATCGGGATGGGGCCGGCGTGCTCGATCGTCAGGTAGGAGATGCAACGCCGCGCGTCCACCTGGCGTTCACCCACGATGGCTTGCGTGGGGCAGAGGTCCATGCAGGCGCGGCACTGGCCGCAGTGCACCGTCTCCGGGGCGGTGAGCGGCAGGGCCACGTCCACATAGATTTCGCCCAAAAAGAAGGTGGACCCGGCATCGCGCGACAGCAGCAGGGTGTGCTTGCCCCGCCAGCCCAGGCCGCTGCGGCTGGCCAGTTCTACTTCCAGCACCGGGGCCGAATCGGTGAACACGCGGTGGCCAAAGGGCCCGATGGCCTCGGCCAGGCGGTCGGCCAGCTTTTGCAGGCGCTGGCGCAACACCTTGTGATAGTCCCGCCCTCGGGCGTACATGGACACGCCCGCCGCCTGCGGATCGGCCAATCGGTCCCATTCCGTTTGGACCCAATCCTGCCCCTCGGCCAGGTCAGCGGGCAGGTAATCCATGCGCGCCGTGATCACGCATACGGTACCCGGTATCAGCTCGGCAGGTCTGGCCCGCTTCAATCCGTGCTGTGCCATGTACTGCATGTCACCGTGGAAACCCTGGGACAACCAGGCCAACAAACCGGGCTCGGCACTTGACAAGTCCACACCTGCTGCGCCAATCTGGGAAAATCCCAACTCTTTCGCCCATTGGTGCAATTGCACCATCACCGATTGCGCATCCCATGATTCCCTTGTGGGTGGCGCGGCGGCATCAGGCGACTGTCTTGGATGAAGCATGTGACCATCGTAGCAAGCCGCGAATTCCCCGCCGTGTTCGACACGGTCTGGGAGGCCGAGCACGCCTGTGCTCAGGCCGCGGCGTCCTGGGCGCCGGTGCTGGCGCCGGCTTTGCAACGCGGAGAATCTCTGGTGGTGAATCTGCATGGCACCCTGGGCGCGGGCAAAACCACATTCACGCGCCATCTGCTGCGCTCGCTCGGTGTGCAGGGCCGCATCAAAAGCCCCAGTTATGCCGTGGTGGAGCCGCACGAAACCCCGGTGGGCATGGTTCAGCATTTTGATTTCTACCGTTTCAATGACCCCGCCGAATGGGAAGACGCGGGGTTTCGGGACCTGTTTGCCGCAGCCGGACTGAAACTCGTGGAATGGCCGGACAAAGCCGCCGGCCTGATGCCACCCGCCGACCTGGACCTGCACCTCACGCCGCCAGCGGTCGCGCCCACAGGCGAGGAGCCCGACCCAGCCGGCGAGCCCCGCCAGGTGCACGCCGTGGCGAACTCTGCGGCCGGCCTGGCCTTGCTGGCCGCCTGGCAGCACGCGGGGCAGACCAGCCAGCCTCAGGAGCACCACCATGTCTGACCATCACGACCGCCGCAAATGGCTCCAGCAGGTGTCTGCCGGCGCGGCCGTGCTGGTGCTGGGCCCGCACGAACTGGCCTGGGGCGCACAGTTGATGGCCGTGCGCGTGTGGCCGGCCAACGAGTACACGCGCGTCACGCTCGAGTCCGACACGCCGCTCAACGCCACCTTTTTCTCGGTGCCCAACCCCAACCGCCTGGTCATCGACATCGACGGGCTGGAGATCAGCCCGCGGCTCAAGGAGCTCGTGAGCAAGGTGCAGGCCGACGACCCCTACATCGCCGCCGTGCGCATGGGCCAGAACAAGCCCCGCGTGGTGCGCCTGGTGCTGGACCTCAAGCAGCCCATCAAGCCACAGGTCTTTGGCCTGCCGCCGGTGGCCGCCTACCAGCACCGTCTGGTGTTTGACCTCTACCCCCTGCAGGCCCAAGCGCCCACCACGACGGCCACCAACGCAGCAAAGCGGGGCAACGCGCCCACCACCGCTGCGGCTTCGGCCGCGCAGCCATCGGCCAGCCAGGGCAGTGCAGCCGGCGGCAAGGTCGACGCCACGGTGGCCGCCGCCAGCACGCCCGCGTCGTCATCCACAGGCTTGACGGGCCCGGGACTGCCGCCTGCGTCGGCGGGCATTTCCCTGCCCAATGTGGCCAGCGGTGCCACCAACAACGCCGCCAACAACGCGGGCTCGCCGTCCACATCCAGCCAGGCCGCGGACGCGATGAACGACGCCCTGGGTGAGTTCATCGGGGGGCTCAAACGCCCGCCGGCTGGCGCCGTCAAGCCGGGCGATCGTGCGCTGGCCAAGGGGGGTGCCGATCGCAACGACAAGGATGGCAAGGACGCCAAAGACGGTGCCCGCCTGGCTGAGGAGCGCGAACGCAGCGCAGCAGACCGGGGCACCCGCCGCCTGGTGATCGTGGCGCTGGACGCGGGCCATGGCGGTGAAGACCCTGGCGCCGTGGGGCCCAGCGGCCTGTTCGAGAAAGACGTGGTGCTGGAGGTGGCGCACAAGCTGCGCGCCCTCATCAACGAACAGCCCGGCATGCGGGCCATGCTGACGCGTGATGCCGACTACTTCGTGCCCTTGCAAGAGCGCGTGATCAAGGCGCGCCGCGTGCAGGCGGACCTGTTCGTGTCCATCCACGCCGATGCCTTCATGAACGCCCAGGCCCGCGGCGCGTCGGTGTTCGCCCTGTCGGAGAAGGGCGCCACCAGCGCCGCAGCCCGATGGATGGCCCGCAAGGAAAACGCCTCCGACCTGGTGGGCGGCGTCAACATCAAGGCGCACGACAGCACCGTGATGAAGGCCTTGCTGGACATGTCGACCACGGCGCAGATCAAGGACAGCCTCAAGCTGGGCAACGCCGTGTTGGGCACGCTGGGCCGCGTGGGCAGGCTGCACAAGGCGCGTGTGGAGCAGGCCAGCTTTGCCGTGCTCAAGGCCCCGGACATCCCGTCCATCCTGGTGGAGACGGGCTTCATCTCGAACCCGGAAGAAGAGACCAAGCTGCAAGACGGCAATTACCAGAGCGAACTGGCCGCCGCCCTGCTGCAGGGCATCCAGCGCTACTTTGCCAAGAACCCGCCACTGGCCCGCGACAGGGCCATGTGATCAGGCAGCGGGCCTGGCCGCCGCCTTGCGTGAAGCCCGCCAGGAGCCCAGCAAGGTCAGCAGGCCCGGCACCAGGATCATCGACCAGATGATCTTGTCCAGGTGGGTCTTCACAAAGGGAAAGTTGCCAAAGAAGTAGCCGGCCAGGGTCACGCCCACCACCCAGAGGGTGCCGCCGGTCACGTCAAAGAAGGTGAACTTGCTGCGGCTCATCTGCGAGACACCCGCCACAAAGGGCGCGAAGGTGCGCAAAAACGGCATGAAGCGCGCCGCCACGATGGTGTAGCCACCGTGCTTTTCATAGAAAGCGTGGGCCTGCTCGAAAGCCTTCTTGTTGAAGAAGCGCGATTGCTCCCACTGGAAGACCTTGGGGCCGATGCGCCGCCCGATGGCGTAGTTGCTCTGGTTGCCGGCGATGGCCGCCAGCGTCAGCAAGCCCATGGACAGCGGCAGGCTCATCAGGCCGAGGCCGCAGAGCGCACCCACCACGAAGAGCAGCGAATCGCCTGGCAGGAAGGGCATCACCACCACGCCGGTCTCGATGAAGATGATGGCGAACAGCAGCACATAGACCCAGGCGCCGTGGTCGGTCACGAAGGCGACCAGGTGCTTGTCCACGTGGAGGATGAAATCGAGGAGGAAGTGCGCGATGTCCATGGGCCGGCATTATGGGGTGCCCCTGCTCACCCCTGATGAAGGCCCGCCCCCTAAAATGCACGGATGTCACCTGAGCCCGCCCCGCACCCTTCCTCTGCCGCCGCCCACGCCGTCGAGCAGGCTGCACCCGAGCGGCGCCACATCGCCGAACTGCCCGACGAGTTGATCAGCCAGATCGCCGCCGGCGAGGTGGTGGAGCGCCCGGCCTCCGTGGTGCGCGAGCTGGTCGACAACGCCCTGGACGCAGGCGCCACCCAGGTGACCATCAAGCTGCTGGCCGGTGGCGTGCGCCAGATCCTGGTGGAAGACGACGGCTGCGGCATCCCCGTGCCCGAGTTGCCCCTGGCGCTGAAACGCCATGCGACCAGCAAGATCCGCTCGCTGCACGACCTGGAGCAGGTGCTGACCATGGGCTTTCGGGGCGAGGCCTTGGCGGCCATCTCCTCGGTGTCGGAGCTGGCCATCGCCAGCCGCACGGCAGACGACCACCACGCCCACCGGCTGGACGCGCGATCGGGCGAGCTGAGCCCGGCGGCACGCGCCGTGGGCACGTCCATCGAGGTGCGCGAGCTGTTTTTCAGCACGCCCGCACGCCGCAAGTTCCTGAAAACCGACGCCACCGAGCTGGCCCACTGCCTGGACGCCGTGCGCCGCCACGCCCTGGTGCGCCCCGAGGTGGGCTTCACCGTGTGGCACGAAGGCAAGCTGGCGGCCCAGTGGCGCCCTGCCGCGCCCATGCAGCGCCTGGCCGACGTGCTGGGCGAAGACTTCGTGCGCGACAGCCGCGAGGTGAGCTGGCAGGCCGGCCCCTTGCGCATCAGCGGCCGCGCCGGCTTGCCGGACGCCGCCCGCAACCGCGCCGACCACCAGTACTGCTATGTGAACGGCCGCTTTGTGCGCGACAAGCTGATCGCGCACGGCGTCCGCTCGGCCTATGAGGACGTGCTGCACGGCGCCAGGCAGCCAGCCTATGCGCTGTTCCTGGAGATCCCGCCCGAGCTGGTGGACGTGAACGTGCACCCCACCAAGATCGAGGTGCGTTTCCGTGACGGCCGCGAGGTGCACCAGGGCATGCGGCGCGCGGTGGACGCGGCGCTGGCCTTGTCTCGGGCGCAGGTTCAGGTGCCGGCCAGCGGCCCTGAGCTGGGGCCTGATGGCCTACCGGGTTTGCTGCCCTTGTCCTCTGCAGACACCCCCATCACCCAAGCCCCCCTGTCCAACCAGCAGCAAACCGGCCTGGGCTGGGCCCCTCGCAACGACGGCTTCGTGCGCGATGCCGCCCCGCAGCAGCGCTGGGCGGGCTGGCCGCTGAGCCGCGAGGCCGAGGGGGCGCCTTCACCTGCCGCGCTCACTGCAGCCGACTCGGCCCCCGCCGCATCGGCCTTGGCCTGGCAGGCTTCCGCGCCGGCCACTTCGCCCGACGCCGCCAGTCCAGAACAGGCGTGGGCGGATGGCCAGCCTTCGCTTGCCACGGGGCCGTCAGCGGCATCCACCGCCCAGGAGCGCGCCGCGCCATGGCGCCTGCCATCAGCAGGCGCAGAGGCCCAAACCCCTTCAGCAGACCCCGGCAGCGACCAGCCCCTGGGCCGTGCCCTGGCCCAGGTCGCCGGCGTCTACATCCTGGCGGAGAACGCCCAGGGCCTGGTCATCGTGGACATGCACGCCGCCCATGAGCGCGTGGTCTACGAGCGACTCAAGGTGCAACTGGTCGCCCACCAGCTGGCGAGCCAACCCCTGCTGATCCCCTTGAGTTTTGCGGCCACCGCCCAGGAAGTGGCCACGGCCGAAGCGCACCGCGACACCCTGCTGACGCTGGGCCTGGACGTGGCCCCCATCGGCCCGGGCAAGCTGGCCGTGCGGGCCTTGCCCCAGTCCCTCACTCAGGCCGATGGCGCTGCGCTGACCCGCGACGTGCTGGCCGACCTGGCCCTGGCCGACGCCAGCACCGTGGTGCAACGCGCCCAGCACGAACTGCTGGCCACCATGGCCTGCCACGGGGCGGTGCGCGCCAACCGCCGCCTCACCTTGACCGAGATGGACGCCTTGCTGCGCGACATGGAAGCCACCGACCGTGCCGACCAGTGCAACCACGGCCGCCCGACCTGGCGCCAGATCAGCATGCGCGACCTCGACGTGCTCTTCCTGCGCGGGCGCTGACGCCTGCCCTCACCCGCCAAGTCGCCCTTATTTCAGCGCAGCCTGCCTGCCGCCCAGAACAGCCCCCATGACCGAACGCAAAAAGATCAGCCTGCGCCCGCAGGCCGCCCCCGCAGACGACGCGCCTTCCGCCCGCCGTCGCCCGCCTGTGCGCGGCTCTGGCACGGCGCCACGCCCTCGGGCCACCGCAGCGGAAGCCGCCCAGGCAGCGGCCGAACGCGAGCAGGCCAAGGCCGAAGGGCGCGCTCCGCAAGGCCGACTGCATGAAGGCGAGCCAGATCGCCATGCCGAGCGTGGCCCGGGCCGCCGTGACGACAGCCCTGGTGGACGTGACGGAGAACGCCCAGGTGGACGTCAGGGCGAGCGCGCCCCAGCCCGCTATGGCGATGCCCCCCCCCGCCGTCCGGATGATCGGCGACCCACGGGGCGCCCCGATGAGCGCCGGGATGCGCCTTCGCCCGACCGTCGCCCGCGCGCAGACGGACCGCGCACCGACGGGCCCCGAGATGACAGGCCACGCGGTGATGCACCGCGTGCCACCGGCCCTCGCGGCCCAGGCCCTGGTGAGCGCCAGTTCAACGACGATCGCCCGCGCCAGGATGCGCCGCGAGGTGACCACCGCCGCGCCTCAGCGGCCTACCCCACCAGCGACCAGCAACGCGGCGGGCCGGTTCAAGGCGGACGGGATGGCCGCCATGAGCGCCATGAGCAAGACCAGCGCCCTGCCCCCCGTCACCCCGAACCGGCCGAACCGCGCGAAGACGATGGCCGCGTGCGCCTGTCCAAGCTCATGAGCGAACAGGGCCTGGCCTCGCGCCGCGAAGCCGACGAATGGATCGAG
This sequence comes from Burkholderiales bacterium, assembly GCA_947371645.1. Next base: position 11,849 of record CANBQJ010000089.1, read on the forward strand.
CAAGGCTGGGTGCGCGTGGACGGCGAGGTGGTGGATGAACTCGGCACGCGCATCTTCCCGCACCAGCACATCAGCATCGACCGCATGGCCAGCACGCAGCAGGCGCTGCGCGTCACCATCTTGCTGCACAAGCCCATTGGCTATGTCAGCGGCCAGGCCGAAGATGGGCACGAGCCCGCCATCACCCTGATCCGCCCTGAAAACCGCTGGGCCGACGACAAGCAGCCGCTGGAGTTGACCCGTGGCCACCTGCGCAACCTGGCGCCGGCCGGCCGGCTGGACATCGACTCGACCGGCTTGCTGGTGCTCACGCAGGACGGCCGCATCGCCAAGCACCTGATCGGCGAAGACTCGGGAGTGGAGAAGGAATACCTGGTGCGCGTGCAGTGGGAAGAACAGCCCGAGGCCGAAAACGTGTCGGAGCTGGTGCCGCCCGAGGCCATCGACGCCATGCGCTTTGGCCTGGAGCTCGACGGCAAGCAGCTCAAGCCCGCTCAGGTCTCCTGGCAGAACGAGCAGCAGCTGCGCGTGGTGCTGCGTGAAGGCCGCAAGCGCCAGATCCGCCGCATGTGCGAGCTGGTGGGACTCAAGGTGGTGGGACTCAAGCGCGTGCGCATGGGCCGCATCACCCTGTCCAAGCTGCCAGTGGGCCAGTGGCGCTTCCTGAGGCCAGATGAACGGTTCTGAGCCTCAGCCCGGCACGCCACGCGCCTCGCCCTGGACGATCGTCATCGCGCTGTCGCTGCTGCTGGGGCTGCAGCCCATCGCCACCGACCTCTACCTCCCTGCGCTGCCGCAGATGCAGCGTGAGCTGGGGTGGCAGCCTGCCGCGACCACCTGGACGCTGTCGGCCCTGATCATGGCCTTCGGCCTGGCCCAGCTGTTCTGGGGTCCGGTGGCCGACCGCGTGGGGCGCAGGCCCGTGCTGCTCAGCGGCCTGAGCCTGTTCGTGCTGGCCAGCGCCATGACCGTGCTCTCCAGTGACCTGCCGATGATGGTGGCCGCCCGCGCGCTGCAAGGGGCGGCGCTGGCCGCATCCGTTGTCTGTGGCCGCGCCATCATCCGCGACCTCTACCCTCCCGAGGACGGCGCCCGCGTGATGGCCAAGGCCATGGGTGGCCTGGGTGCGCTGGCGCTGCTGGGCCCCATCCTGGGCAGCCAGAGCGCCCTGCACGGTGGCTGGCGCCTGAGCCTGGCCATCGTCGGCGGCTTTGGCGCCATCACCTGGCTGTATGTCTTCATGCGCCTGCCCGAGAGCTGGCCGGCCCACCGCCGCACCCAGGTCACGCCCTGGCAAGACCTGCTGGTGCAGTGGCGGCACATCGCGGCACAGCCGGTCTTTCGCGCCCACAGCCTGCTCACAGCCTCCACCTATGGCGGGCTCTATGCCTACCTGGCCTTGTCGGCCTTCGTGTTCATCGACACCCTGCACGTCGGCCGGGGGGCCTATGGCCTGCTGATGGCCAGCATCTCATTGGTCTACATCCTGGGCACGCTGGCCTGCAGGCGCGTGCTGGCCCGTTCAGGGCTGGTGGCCACCGTGCAGTTCGCCGGGCGGGTGTCGCAGCTGGCCTGCCTGGGCATGGCGTCTGTGGTGGCCTGGCAGCTGGCGCTGAACCATGGTGCCGCCAATCAGGCCCACCAGGCGACGCAAGCCTTTGTACCTGCCTGGGCCCTGCTGCCCGGCATGTGGCTCTACGGCTTTGCGCACGGCATTCACCAGCCGTGCGGGCAGACCGGGGTGGTGGCGGCCTTCCCCCGGCAAGCGGGCGCGGCATCGGCCCTGTCGGGCTTCGTGCTGTCCAGTTGTGCGGTCGGTGTGGGCGCCTTGCTCAGTGCCTGGACGGCGCTGCCCGCCTTTCACGATGCCTTCTTCCCCATGACCATGGTGATGGGCCTGGGTGCCTGGGTGACCAGCCGCATGGCCCTGGGCCGTGTGCAGCGTGACGGCGCGCCGCCCGTGGTGGCCGAAGCCGCATGAGCACCATGGCGATCACCGAGACAAGCGCCACCGGCGCAACGTCAAGCCGCCTGTGGATCCTGGCCGGCCCCACCGCCTGC
>CANBQJ010000090.1 GCA_947371645.1 Burkholderiales bacterium
GCGAACGGTGCATTGAGGGCGTGAGGCCGGCGCAACGCGTTTTTGCGTGACGGCAACGACGGGTTGCGGCTCGGCTTTTCACTCCCCTTGATGCGGGGGATGCCTTGTGTCTCGTCTGCACTGTCACGCCAACCTGCGCAGGTCTGCGGCAAGATGGAGGCCTTCTAAAACCACGGGGATGGGCGGCGCGCGCACCTCTGCGCTCCTTGGCCCTTGCAGCACGGGCCTCTGGCGGGTCGTGGCGTCCGCGATCCCAGGGAGGCTTTCAATGAACGATGCAAGGCGTGCCATTGCGGCGTGGACAGGTGCCGCGATGATGGTGTTGTCGTGGCCGGCCGCTGCGAGGGTGAGTGTGTCCGTGCAGGTGGATGCGCCCAAGATCTACGCCGCCGAGAACATCGATGGCAATGGGGTGGATGCTCCGGTGTCCCTCACCCCGCGGTTCAGCGGGTTCAGCGGCGAGGCAAACGTGTGGACCAGCGAAGCGTCTGCTTCTCAAGGGCTGGATGGGAACGTTGTCGGGGTGGCACTGCCTGGCGGCTCGGCTTCAGCAGCGGTGTCGACCAGTACTCTCGTTTTGACCGGCAACGTGGACTCTCCTTTGCCCAGTGGGTTTTCGGCGTCCATCGGGCAGGATGTCGGCAGTCCGCTCCTGACCGAGTTCGTGGTGAGTGCGCGCAGCGTGGTCCTGGTGCAAACCAACGTGCTTTTGTGGGCGTCATTGCAGCCCGTTGGCTGTGATCAGCTCACCGGGTCAGGTTGTCAGCCCTTTGGGGCTGGCATACAGGCGACGGCGTCCTTCATCGCTCCCGATGGACAGGTGGCGTACGTCGCCAGCGTCAACAGGCCGATGTCTTTGCAAGGAGAAGGCTCTTCTCTGAAGTACCTTGGTTACTTTGCAGAAAACGACAGCAACGAAGACCAGATCTGGCATGTGGCGTACACGGCTTCCATCTATGGTTGGAGCATCAGCAATGTGCCTGAGCTCTCTTCGGCGGCCCTGATGGGACTGGGCCTGGTCGGCGTGGCCACGGCAAGCCGTCGGCGCACGCACTGACGCCTCTTCTTCCTCGTCCTTTCACCCCGCGACAAGGCTGTGTGTTGAAAACGTCAACCCGCCCCTGTGTTTCGGGGGGCGGGTACGCCCTATGGCGGGGCTGACATGTTGGCATCGACATGACTGTTGCAAGATGTACGCATCCATTCAACCAAGGGAGTTCCCTGATGCGCTCAACATTGCGCGCGGTCGCACTGGCCGCCTTGTCTTGCACCGTTGCCTCTGCCGCCTGGGCCAATGCCCAAGCGACGGCTTCGCTCAGCAACCTGACCTTCACGCTGTACGACCTGAACCCGAACGACGACATCGCGCCGTCGTTCAACTTCGTGGCGGGCGTGGGCCAATATGGTTCCACCGCCACCTCGACACTGGTGAACGACAACCTGGGCCGCGAGAACGGTGCCGAATCGCTGACCCGCGCCCAGCCCTTTCTGGCGCACACCTCTGGCGTTGCCCTGACGTCCGGTCAGGCCTATGCGACGGTGCTGCCCTATGCGGTGGCCGCATTCGGGCAAGCCGGGGGCAGTGCTGTCAATTTCAGCGCCACGGCTAACTCGTCCACAGGCAACAACCAGGGCACCTATGCCGCAGGCATCGAACTTGGCGCGAACACCTTGTTGGTCATCCATGCCGATGCGGCCGTGTCTGGCTCGGTGAGCAGCGGAACGACGTGCAATTCCTACTATTACTACTGCGGCTCGTCGGACACCAGCTCGGCTTCTGTCTCGATGAACCTGAGCTTCAACAACAGCGGCGCCACCAGCTCCGGCAGCGGCACGTTCAGTGGCGGGCTGAACGGGTCGGCCAGCAACTACGCATCGACCAGCTATGGCTACAACCCGCTGACGGGCACGTACATGTACGTGACCACGCCCGCCAACACGACGTTTGACAAGCAGGATTCGTTGTCGCTGGTTTTTGCCAACAACACCAACCTGATTCAGCATGGTCAGTTGTCGATGACCGCGTCGGTGCAGGGGCAGTCCAACAGTGGCACCGCCGATGCCCTGGCCGCCGTGCCGATTGATGTCGTGTCCGACGGTTCTCAGGTGACGAGCAGCCTGCAGCAAATCGGTGAAGTGGCAGCTGGTGGCACGGTGTACGGTGTGGTCACCTCGGTGCCCGAACCCGGCACCTGGGCCACGCTGGGCCTGGGCCTGGTGGGCGTGGCCGCCGTCAAGCGTCGCCGTCAGCGTCAGGCTTGAACGCAGGCGCCCACCGCCACAGGTGGGCGCGCCACGGTTGAACCGGTTGCGTGACTCAGTTGCGCAGCCCGTCGCGCACCGCGCTGGCGTCGACCCAGTTCCCATGGAAGCCCATGGGCACACGCCCCGGCAGGGTGACGACGGCCACGGCCGGTGCGGACACGTCGCGGGCGTCCAGCACGTGCAGCTCGCCCAGCTGTGTCTCCAGGTTGGCCACGTAGCCCACCAACCAGCCGTGGTCCTCGGCAGTGCCTTGCGGGTGCGGCACGAACACGAACTCGCCAGGCTTGCGCTGAGGCCCAAAGTGGTGGACCTGCGTGGGCACTTGCACAGGCACCGGTGAGCTGGCGGGCTGGGCCAGCGGCACGCCCGCCAGGTCGTGCTTGTACAGGCTCTGGCCGCCCCGCATGTTGATCTCGAAGCCCACGGTGTAGGCCCAGCGGTAAGGCTGGCCCACCAGTCGCTCGTCCAGGCGCGGAAACTCTTGCTCGGCGGTGTGCAGCACCTGGCGCAGCACCTTGGTGCCCTTGGCCGGCATCGTCCAGCGCTCGAAGCGCGGCATGGTGTTGGCCTCGATCCCCGTGCGAGATTCATCGAACATGAAGGCGTGCACCGCCACGTCCATCACCACGCTGCCATCGGGCAGGTCGTAGGCGTTGCAGGGGTGGAAGACGTAGCAGGGGTCCACGTCCAGCCAGCGGATGTCGTCACCAGAGCCTTCACGGGGTAGCAGGCCCACGCGTGCGCCGTGCTTGGGGTTCCAGTGGTACGGGAAGGTTTCGCGCTTGAGCAGGGACCACCACGAGAAGGTCACCGGCAGGTCCATCACCACCACTTTGCTGCGGGTGATGGCGCAGTCGTGCACCATGGGGCCGTGCTTGACGGCAATCGGCACCACCTTGTCGACCTGGCCCTGGGCGTTCACCCGCACGTACTGCAGCTGGCGGTGTTGCACGGCGTCGTAGCAGACGGCGTGCAGGTCGCCGGTGAGCGGGTCCAGATGGGGGTGGGCGCTGAAGGGGTGTTTGGTGGGGCTGTCGAACAGGCCGTGGCGCACGGATTCGAGCGCGCCGTCGAGCTGCACCGGCGCCGGGCCCGCCTCCACGCTGGCCCAGATGCGGCCGGCGTGCGCGAAGACGTTGGTGTTGACGGTGTCGAAGATGCCACGCGTGTCGCCGGGCACCGGGTCGCGGCCCAGCGTGCGGTGCGCCGATTTGCTGCCGATGTAGCGGTTGCGGTACCAGCTGGCCTCGCCGCCATGCAGGCGCACGCCGTGCACCATGCCGTCGCCGGTGAACCAGTGGTGCTTGTCGGCGTTCGGCGCCTTGATCGGGTTGGGCCCGATGCGCACGTAGAGGCCGTCCAGTTCGGGCGGCACCTGGCCTTGTGTGCGCAAGGCACGGCTGTCGATTTCTTCGGCCACGGGGGCAAATGGCCCCATCAGGAAGGGGTTGCCCTGGACCTCGGGCTGGGCGCCGTCAAAGTGCAGGGCAGTGTCGGCTTGCAGGCTCTCGCTCATGTTCCACCTCAATGTGTGCGTTGTGAACATACGCATTCAACGCCAAAATGTGTACGATGTCAACATGTCAGATGTACCCATGCCCACAGCGGGGGAAGACCGTGCCCGTGGCTACCACCACGGCAACCTCAAGGCCAGCCTGATTGAAGCTGGTCTGGCCGCCTTGGCCCACACCGAAGCCGATGACCTGAGCCTGCGCCAGCTGGCCAAAGACGTGGGCGTGTCGGCCAACGCGGCCTACCGACACTTCGAAGACAAGGACGCCTTGCTCGTCGCCATGGCGGCCGAAGGCTTTCGGCGCTTCACCCGCACGCAGCAAGACGCCGCTGCGGGCGTGGCCCATGCAGAAGATCGGCTCAAGGCTTCCGGGCAGGCCTATGTGGCCTTTGCCCTGAGCCACCCGGCGCTGTACCGCCTGATGTTCCAGCGCCTGAGCTGTGCGGACACCCATCCCGAACTGGCTTTGAGTGCCGTGGACGGCATGACGGTGCTGCTGGAGGCCACATCCAGCATGCTGGGTGCACCCGTTCACGATGAGCGCGTGCGCGTGGCCGCAGCCGCTTGCTGGAGCCTGGTGCATGGCCTCAGCGCCTTGTCGCAAGGTGGGCAGCTGGCGGTGTTCGGCTTGCCGATGGACGCCCTGATCGACCGCGTCTTGTCCATGCCTGGCTTGCTCAGCCAGGTGCCCGCAGGCCGGGTGTGACCCGGGTCAGAGGCCCTGACGCACCGGCCAGGTCATGCTGCCGCCAATGGGCAGCACCACGAAATCGTTCTCGGTCAGGCCGGCACCGTGACGGGCCAGGGCCAGTGCGCGTGGCGGCTCGTCCAGCGGTTCGTCGGTGAGCGTGAAGGTGCCCCAGTGCACAGCGAGCGCGCGTTTGCATCCGAGGTCATGGAAGATCTGCACCGCCTCTTCAGGGTTCACGTGCTGGTCTTTCATGAACCAGCGCGGCTCGTAGGCGCCAATCGGCAGCAGGGCCAGATCGAAGCCGCCACCTTGTGCCGCGGTGTGTTCAGGGGCGAAGCGCTGGCGGATGTCCTTGAAGTCAGGTGAGTAGGCCGTGTCGCCCGCAAAGAAGAGGTGCGCCTGGGCATTGCGCACCGCAAAGCCGCCCCACAGGCTGCGCATGGCATCGGTGGCCGTTCGGGCCGACCAGTGCTGGGCCGGGGTCAGCGTCACCACCGTGCGTTGATGCCGATGGGTGGCGGGCAGTTCGTGCTCGTCCCACCAGTCCAGCTCCACCAACCGGTGAATGCCCCAGCGGTTCAGCCATTGGCGGTGCACCAGCGGCGTGATGAAGAGCGGCTGGCCACCTGGCTGGCGCGCCAGCGCGCGGATGGAGCCCTCGTCCATGTGGTCATAGTGGTTGTGCGACAGCAGCACCACGTCGATGTGGGGCAGCTGGTCCAGCCTCATACCGGGCGGGGTATGGCGCTTGGGTCCGGCAAATTGCACCGGCGAGCAGCGCTCGGAGAACACCGGGTCGGTGAGGATGTTGAGCCCGCCGGTTTGCACCAGCACCGTGATGTGCCCGATCCAGGTCGCCATGGGGTGCATGGCCAGGCCCGCCTGAGCGTTGGCGTGGATGGTGGCCAGGTCGGGCGCGACCACGGGAATGGGCTCGGTCGCTGGCCTTGGGTGGCCTTCACGCCAGGCCCGCCACTTCCAGCGCAGCAGCTCGTGCAGGCGCTTGCCCCGAAAGCTCAGGTAATTGTTCTGGAAGCCGTCCGGGCGGTGGTGGGGCTTGGCCGGGTTGTGGTGACGGTTCTTCATCGGGGCTGGGCAAGGGACTGCGCCGCAGACGATACCCGATCTGCCGCCTGCGTCGGAAAGCCCCCACCGCGCACGTCGGTGCGGTGGGGGCTGTGGTGGCGCAGAACTCAGTACAGGCCGAACTGCGCACCCAGGCTGTAGTAGCTGGACCAGAGCGCGCACTTGTGCGAATTGGCGTACTGGCCGTCATTCAGCGTGGAGATGCCTTCGGGTTTCAGGCTCTGCACGGGCGTGCCACCCGCGCCAGACCGGGGCCAATTGGGGTTGGGTTTGAGGCTCGTGCCGGGGCCGGAATCAGTGGGCCCCTCATTGGGGTTGCCCGTCCGAATGAAATTGCGCCAGTACCTCAGCATCTGATCTGACAGGGCCAACTGCGAGGGTGACAAGCCAGGGAACTCAAGCCCGCTCACCGGTTTCTGAAAGAGGTAAAGCAAATCCCCTGCGTGATAGGCCCCCCAGCCTTCGGGCATGAAGGGGTCCTGGAAAAACTGCGGTGCCTGTTTGTCTGCGAACTCGAATGCGTAGGTGGGCACATGCCTGGCGAGCGATTGGGTCACCGTGTTGGTTGGGCAAGCCACGGCCACATCGGTGATCGCCGCCGCCAACGCTCGGCCCACGCTGCCATATTTGGAAGCGGGGTAGATGCTGGTGACGACCTTGCCGGCGAGCGCGCCAGCGAAATTCTTCATCGCACCGTCGTATTCGGTCTGTGTCACTTCACGCCCGAATGCGCCGTGAAACCCCCAGCCGATCAGCCCCTTGCCCTCGTCCTGCGTGGTCCCCAGCATGACCGGCAGCTTTTGAAAGTTGCCGCTGGCCAGCGCCGACAGCGAGGCTGCCGGGATGGTCTGGCCATCGACGGTGGCTGGCCAGAAAGAGTTGCTGATGGCTTCCGTGGGTGTGGTGATCTGTGCAGCGGCCAACAGGTCGGTCACCGGTTTGGCGCGCAGACAAGCCATCTGGTCGGGGCCTTCGGGGCAGCCCACTTTGTTGGCGATGTCAGCGCCACGTGCGAGCGCTTTGCTCATGGGTGTCGTGCCCATCGAGCAGGTGGCGCTGTGCATGATCCCGCGTTGAAACAGCCCTGCAGCCTTGGGCGAGGTCAGCGCCATGCAGACGGATGCGCCGCCAGCCGACTGACCAGCGAGCGTCACCTGGCCCGGGTCGCCACCGAACGCGGCGATGTTGCGTTTCACCCAGGCCAGGGCCATGTACTGATCCTGCAGGCCGAAGTTGAGGGCCTTGTCTTCGGCCGTCAGGCTGGCCGTGGTCAGGAAGCCGAACACGCCCAGACGGTAGTTGATGGTCACCACGACGGCATCGGTCTTCTTCGCCATGGTGGAGGCGTCGTAGTAGGCACCCGAGCCGCTCCAGAAGCCGCCGCCATGAACGTAGACCAGCACGGGGCGAGGCTGGCTTGCGTTGCCCTGGGGTGCGAAGACATTGAGTGTCAGGCAGTCCTCATTGCTGGTGGCGGGCCCGAACATGTCGCCCGTTTGCGGGCAACTTGACCCGAACTGCCTGGCGTCTCGCACACCGCTCCAGGGCGTCGGGGCCTTGGGCGCACGCCAGCGCAAGTCACCAAGGGGTGCTTGTGCGTAGGGAATGCCCAGGAAGCGCGACCCGCCGTCATCTTGCGCGATGCCGGACAGTGCGCCTTCGGAGATGGTCACGGAAGGGGATGGCAAGGCGCCGTTGGCCAGGGCCTGGGCTGCCGTCAGGGCCAGGGCCAGAGAGGCCGCGTGCTTGAACAGGGGTGATGTGGAAGGGCTCATGTTTTCCTCTAAGTGAGTTGTGAATCACATTAGTGATGTTGGGCTCACTTCGTGGGAGGCGACAGGGGGAAAACCCAGGAGCGCGGCAAGCCGTTCAAGTCTGGAGGTGGGGCAGGCGGGGGCTGTAGGTGCCAGCGTTCAGCGTTGCCGCAACTGGTCGATCAGGTCGGCGAGTTGGGCATAGGCGTGCTCGCCGCTGAGGCCCAGGTCGCTGAACTCACCCTCGGCGAGCGCCTCGCAGAGGTGGTTCATGCAGATCAGCAAGGCGGCCACTTTCTCTTGCGACAGCCCCGGTTGCCTTGCCCGGATGCGCTGGATCTGCATGAGGCGGGTCTGCGCGGTGGCGTGACGCACAGTGGGCATGTCCTGCGCCAGGCGCTTGAGGCTGCGCTGGAAGGTCAGGAAAGAGCGGTGGCTTTCAACGAAGGCTTCGGCCAGGTGGGCGCTGCCCGTGGCCTCGGTCAACATGGCGTCCAGCTCGGCCATCTCGCCCTCGGCCCAGGCCTGGTGGACCGCGATGAACACCGCCAGCTTGTCCTTGTACCAGCGGTAGAAGGTCTGGGGCGCAAAGCCTGCACGCTCGGAAATCCGGTTGGTGGAGGTGCCCTCGTAGCCGTGCTCGACGAACTCTGCTGTGGCGGCATGCAGCAACAGCGTCGGTGCATCCTGGCCTGCCAGCACCTCATCTCGCGATGGCCGCCCCATGCGTTTGCGCGGGCGCGGCGACACCGCTGAGGGATCGTCCTGGCTCATGCCGAACCGCCTGAGCGCGAGGCCTGCGGGGCCGGGAAGACCGTGTCCAGCCAATCGACGATGGCGTCATAGACCTTGTCTTTGCCGCGGTCGCGCAGCATGTCGTGCGCCAGCGTCGGGAAGCTCTGGATGCTGACCAAACGTTGGGGCAGCCTGGCGGCGAAGTCCTGGCAGGCGCGTGGCGAGATCAGCCTGTCCGCTGGGGTGTAGACCAGCAAGGTCGGGCGCGTCCAGTGGCTTGCTCGGCTCATGGTGATCAGGCCTTGCTGCACGATGAAGGCCGCCAGCCTGGGCGTGACCTTCTTGTGGGCCAGCGGGTCCAGCTCGAACTCGCGAATCACCTCGGGGTCAGAGCTGCCCCATTCCGGCTTGAACACAATCGGCAGGGGCAGGTCCTGCATCAGCCTGCCCATGGTGCTCAGCAGCGCTTTTTGCAGCATGCCCATGGTGGGCTCCAGTGCGGGTGCAGAGAGCACCAGGCCATCCACCGGGCGGGCCCAGGGCGCACCTTCAGGTGGCTCGGCCAGCGCCGAAACGAAGCGGGCCGCGATGGCGCCGCCCAGGCTGTGCCCCATCAGCACCTGCGTCTGGCCAGGGTAGAGGCGCGCGGACAAGTCCATCACGCTGGCCAGATCGTGCAGCGGATCGTCGTCCTGCTGGATGCCGCCGCGTGTCCCGCCTGAGTGTCCGTGGCCTCGCAAATCGGGCGCCAGCACGCTCCAGCCCGCCTGGTTGAGGCGCGCGGCAATCAGCTTGTGGCGATCGGCGTGCTCGGACAGCCCGTGCAGGAAGACGATGACCCCGCGCGTTGGCGACACCGGGTGATGCGCGATGCGCAGCTTCAGGCCATCACGCGCCTGAAGCTCGATGTCGACAAGCTCGGGTGTGCTCACTCGGTCTTGACCGGGATCTTGCCGATCTTGGCCGCCCAGGTCTTGGGCCCTTCGATGTGGGCGCTGGTGCCGCCGGCGTCGACGGCCACCGTCACAGGCATGTCGACCACGTCAAACTCATAGATGGCTTCCATGCCCAGATCGGCAAAGCCCACCACCTTGGCGCCCTTGATGGCCTTGGACACCAGGTAGGCCGAGCCGCCCACGGCCATCAGGTAGGCCGACTTGTGCTTCTTGATGGCCTCGATGGCCACGGGGCCGCGCTCGGCCTTGCCCACCATGCTGATCAGGCCGGTCTGGGCCAGCATCATTTCGGTGAAGCTGTCCATGCGGGTGGCGGTGGTGGGGCCGGCGGGGCCGACCACCTCGTCGCGCACCGGGTCGACGGGGCCCACGTAGTAGATGACGCGGTTGGTGAAGTCCACCGGCAGCTGCTCGCCCTTGGACAGCATGTCCTGGATGCGCTTGTGCGCGGCGTTGCGGCCGGTCAGCATCTTGCCGTTGAGCAGCAGGGTCTGGCCGGGGGTCCAGCTGGCCACTTCGGCCTTGGTCAGGGTGTTGAGGTCCACGCGCTTGGACTTGTTGTAGTCCGGCGCCCAGTGCACGTTGGGCCACAGGTCCAGGCTGGGTGGGTCGAGGTAAACCGGGCCGGAGCCGTCCATCACGAAGTGCGCATGGCGGGTGGCGGCGCAGTTCGGGATCATGGCGATGGGCTTGGAGGCCGCATGCGTCGGATAGGTCTTGATCTTCACGTCCAGCACCGTGGTCAGGCCACCCAGGCCCTGCGCGCCAATGCCCAAGGCATTGACCTTCTGGTAGAGCTCGATGCGCAGCTCTTCCAGCTTGTTCTGGGGGCCACGTTCCAGCAGCTCGTACATGTCGATGTCGTCCATCAGCGACTCTTTGGCCAGCAGCGCGGCCTTCTCGGCCGTGCCACCCACGCCGATGCCCAGCATGCCGGGCGGACACCAGCCGGCGCCCATGGTCGGCACCGTCTTGAGCACCCAGTCCACGATGTTGTCGGAGGGGTTGAGCATGTAGACCTTGGACTTGTTCTCGGAGCCGCCGCCCTTGGCCGCCACGGTCACGTCCACCTTGTCGCCCGGCACCAACTCCATGAAGACCACGGCAGGCGTGTTGTCCTTGGTGTTCTTGCGCTCGAAGATGGGGTCACTGAGCACCGAAGCGCGCAGCTTGTTGTCGGGGTTGTTGTAGCCGCGGCGCACGCCTTCGTCCACCGCATCCTGGATGCTCTGGTTGCCAAAGCCTTCCCACTTCACGCCCATCCCGATCTTCAGGAACACATTGACGATGCCGGTGTCCTGGCAGATGGGGCGGTGGCCCTCGGCGCACATGCGCGAGTTGGTCAGGATCTGGGCGATGGCGTCCTTGGCGGCTGGCGACTCTTCGCGCTCGTAGGCACGCGCCAGGTGGGCGATGTAGTCGGCAGGGTGGTAGTAGCTGATGTACTGCAGCGCGGCTGCGACGCTTTCAACGAGGTCGTCGTGGCGAATGGTCGTCATGGCTTGGGCCTTGTTTGGCCTTTGTGGGGCGCGAAGGAGAGGGCGTGCGGTGCCGCACGGACAAGTCCGCCATTTTGCCAAGGATGTCGGGTACCGGTGCAGACAAGTCCAAGCACCCTGCACGCTGCGGTTTGGTGCGAGGCCCCGATCCGGGCGTGTGGTCTTTGTCACGTCGCGTCGATTGCTCGTTGACGGACGGCCTTGCACTGTGTCAGATTGGGACAGGGATACCCCTAGGAACAAATTTCGGGGGCAAAGGCATGGTTGAGGGGTTGACAACGCCAGGCGCATGATGCTTGGCAAGTCGAGCATCAACGATGCGCCACAAGCGCCAAAAGAACGGAGCACGCCATGACGGCCACACTGACTGACACCAAAACCCCCACGCCCGCTGTGCTTTACCCCGTGCCTGCCGCATTTGCCCAGCAAGCCGCCGTGGGCAGTCGCGAGGCCTATGACGCCCTCTGCGCCCAGGCCCAGGCCGACTACACCGGGTTCTGGGCCGGCTACGCCCGCGACCTGCTGGCCTGGCACAAGCCTTTCACCCAGACCCTGGACGACAGTGAAGCCCCTTTCTTCAAGTGGTTTGAAGACGGCACGCTCAACGCCTCCTACAACTGCCTGGACCGCCACGTGCAGGCCGGTCTGGGCGACAAGGTCGCCGTCCGATTCGAAGCCGATGACGGCACCGTCAAGCTCCACACCTACCGAGACCTGCTGCAGCGCGTGTGCCGACTGGCCAACGCATTGAAAGAGCAGGGCGTCCAGAAGGGCGACCGGGTGGTGCTGTATTTGCCCATGTCCGTCGAAGGCGTGGTGGCCATGCAGGCCTGCGCCCGCATTGGTGCCACCCACTCGGTCGTGTTTGGCGGCTTCTCGGCCCAGAGCCTGCGCGACCGTGTTGAAGACGCCGGTGCCGTCCTGGTCATCACTGCCGACGAGCAGGTGCGCGGCGGCAAGTCCCTGCCGCTGAAGGCCATCGTCGACGAAGGCCTGGGTCTGGGCGGCTGCGACGGCGTGCGCAAGGTCATCGTTTTCAAGCGCACTGGTGGCAACGTCACCATGAAGGCCGGGCGCGACCTCTGGATGCATGACGTCATGGCTGCGCAGTCCGAGGCCTGCGAGCCCGAATGGGTCTCGGCAGAGCACCCCCTCTTCCTGCTCTACACCTCCGGTTCGACCGGCAAGCCCAAGGGCGTGCAGCACAGCACCGGCGGCTACCTGCTGCACGCCACGCTGACCACCAAGTGGACCTTCGACCTCAAGCCCGACGACGTCTTCTGGTGCACCGCCGACATCGGCTGGGTCACCGGCCACACCTACGTCACCTATGGGCCACTGTCGTGTGGCGGCACCCAGGTGATCTTCGAAGGCGTGCCCACCTACCCGGATGCCGCGCGTTTCTGGCGGATGATCGAGTCGCACAAGGTCACCATCTTCTACACGGCCCCCACCGCCATCCGCGCGCTGATCAAGGCTGCGGAATCGACGGCGGCCGTGCACCCGCGCAATTTCGACCTCAGCAGCCTGCGCCTGCTGGGCACCGTTGGCGAACCCATCAACCCGGCGGCCTGGGAGTGGTATCACCGCGAAATTGGCGGTGGCAGGTGCCCCATCGTGGACACCTTCTGGCAAACCGAAACCGGTGGGCACATGATCACCCCGCTGCCGGGCGCCCATGCGCTCACGCCGGGTTCCTGCACGCTGCCCTTCCCGGGTATCGACGCGGCCGTTGTGGATGAAACCGGCAAGGAAGTGCCCTGGGGCCAAGGTGGCGTGCTGGTGGTGCGCAAACCCTGGCCGTCGATGATCCGCACCATCTGGAACGACCCCGAGCGTTTCAAGAAGAGTTATTACCCGCCGGATTTTGGTGGCGAGTATTACCTGGCTGGCGACGGCGCCATCCGCGATGTCGAAACCGGGTATTTCACGATCACGGGTCGCATCGACGATGTGCTGAATGTGTCGGGCCATCGCATGGGCACGATGGAAATCGAATCGGCGCTGGTGTCGCACCCGCTGGTGGCCGAAGCCGCCGTGGTGGGCCGTCCGGACGACCTCACCGGCGAAGCCATTTGTGCCTTCGTGGTGCTCAAGCGTCCACGCCCCACTGGCGAGGAAGCCAAACAACTGGCGACCGAATTGCGCAACCACGTGGGCCATGAAATTGGCCCCATCGCCAAGCCCAAAGACATTCGCTTCGGTGACAACCTGCCCAAAACCCGCTCCGGCAAGATCATGCGGCGACTGCTCAGGGTGGTGGCCAAAGGCGAATCTGTCACCCAGGACACCAGCACGCTGGAAAACCCAGCCATCCTGGACCAATTGGCACAAAGCAATTGAGTGGTGGCAAGCCGCGGTGCAATCGCCGCAGTTTGCTCACCATCTCGATCGAACACAAAAGACAGATTTCTCCCCCGGTCACGAGCCTGGGGTATGGGCGAAGCCTTGCCCAAACCCATACGGAAATGGAGATGCGATCGTGCAATTCCCACGACAACTCAGCGTTCACCCTCATTACACATTTTAACAACCCCCCTAGATTAAGGGGTGAGTACGTCACAAGCGTTCTCCCTTTTTCGCAATGACGAGGAGCTTCATCATGGCCAACAGCAGTGTTCACAGTGCGCCCATGACGGCAGAGGAGAAGAAAGTCATCTTCGCCTCCAGCCTGGGTACCGTTTTCGAGTGGTATGACTTCTACCTTTACGGGTCGTTGGCAGCCATCATCGCCAAGCAATTTTTTGCTGGCCTGGACCCGACATCGGCGTTCATCTTCGCCCTGCTGGCTTTTGCCGCCGGCTTCATCGTGCGGCCATTTGGCGCGCTGGTCTTCGGTCGCCTGGGCGACATGATCGGTCGCAAATACACCTTCCTGATCACCATCCTGATCATGGGTGCGTCCACCTTCATCGTGGGCGTGCTGCCGGGCTACAACACGATCGGCTCTGCAGCCCCCATCACACTGATCGCCCTGCGTCTGCTGCAAGGCCTGGCACTGGGTGGCGAGTACGGTGGTGCCGCCACCTATGTGGCCGAACACGCGCCGCACGGCCGCCGTGGCGCCTACACCGCCTGGATCCAGACCACCGCCACGATGGGCCTGTTCCTGTCGCTGCTGGTGATCCTGGGCGTGCGCACCGCCATCGGTGAAGAAGCCTTTGCCGACTGGGGCTGGCGCATTCCCTTCCTGGTGTCGATCGCATTGCTGGCCGTCAGCGTGTGGATCCGCATGAGCATGAACGAATCCCCCGCCTTCAAGAAGATGAAGGCCGAGGGCAAGACCTCCAAGGCACCGCTGTCCGAGTCCTTCGGCCAGTGGGGCAACCTGAAGATCGTGATCCTGGCCCTGTTCGGCCTGGTCGC
>CANBQJ010000091.1 GCA_947371645.1 Burkholderiales bacterium
GTGCTGCTCGACGAAGTCGAAAAGGCCCACTCCGACGTGCACGAGCTCTTCTTCCAGGTCTTCGACAAGGGCTGGATGGAAGACGGTGAAGGCCGCGTCATCGACTTCAAGAACACCCTCATCTTGCTGACCACCAATGCCGGCACCGACCTGATCGCGGGCATGTGCAGTGACCCCGAGCTGCTGCCCGACCCGGAAGGCCTGGCCAAGGCCCTGCGCGAGCCGCTGCTCAAGGTCTTCCCGCCGGCGCTGCTGGGCCGCCTGGTCACCATCCCCTACTACCCGCTGAGCGACACCATGCTGGGCCAGATCGTCAAGCTGCAGCTGGGCCGCATCAAGAAGCGCGTCGAGGCCCGCTACAAGATCCCCTTCACCTACACCGACGACGTCGTCAAGCTGGTGGTCAGCCGCTGCACCGAGAGCGAATCGGGCGGCCGGATGATCGACGCCATCCTGACCAACACCATGCTGCCGGACATTTCGCGTGAGTTCCTCGGAAAAATGATGGTGGGAACTCCTGTGAGTGGGGTGCAGATTTCCGTTCAGGACGGCGCATTCGCATACGTTTTCGGCTGATTCGCGCCACACGACGCCTGCGCCCATCGCCGCGATCCGTCATCGATTTAGGAGTTTCCAACATGGCATTGAATAATTTCCTGGGCGGTCTTCAAGACAAGCTGCTCAACCAAATCGTGATTCCTGGCGCACACGACGCCGGCATCTACGACAAAAGCCAGATCGGCGGCACGGGCTTGACGCAGGACTTGAATATTTTCCAGCAATCTTGTTACGGTATTCGCTGGTTTGACATCCGCATTGCTGGGGAGCTCGTAGGCGGGCAGGTTCAGCTCAAGGCTTTCCACAAGGCTGTCGCCAAGGAAAAGACGACCCCGCAGGGTGTTCAGTACCTCAAGGGTGGTTTCGGCGGGTTTGGTGGCCGACTGGAATCCATGCTTGAGCAGGCCAAGGATTTTTTGACCTGGAACCCGTCGGAATTCCTGATCTTCAAGATTTCCAAGTCGCAGAACATCGCCCTGATTTTTGACACCTGTGTCCAGGTCATGGGCAACATGCTGTACCGAGCCGCTGGCGTGGCACACAACCTCAACAGCCAGCAGGTGAGCCAGTTGCAGGGCAAATTGATTGTCCTCGTGAGCGAGTCTGATGCCGTCTTGATCCGCGATCACATTTCCAGGTCAGCGATGCCGACGCGCGACCTGACGCGCATGGCCGACATCGAAGGCGTGTTTGCCTTTCGCGAATTGTACAAGGACGGCAATATCCTGCCATACAACGATAACTACCGCGGTCTGCAGTATTTTGGCAAATTCAGCCAGACAAACTATTACAGCACCAACCTTTCAAAACAAAAGAAGAACATGAAAAAGGGCCGCACGATGCGCGGCACCAGCAAAAACGCAATGGGGATGATGTACTGGACACTCACCAGTTCGGTGGGCAATCCGTTTTCACTTCCTGTGAACATCGAGAAGAGAAACAAGAAACTCTGGACTGATCGCCACGCCCAGGAGTTGACGACCATCTGGAAATCCGGCTTGGAAGACTCGATCCGCAACCACATGGGGCACGCGAGGTACGATCAGACGACGCAAAGCCATGAGTGGAACGGCTTCATTCCCAATATCATCATGCTGGACTTTGCCAATCCGACCGCCTGCGGCACCGTGGTCGATCTCAACCGCGTCGCATCTCAAGTCATTGACCAGCTCGTCAGCACCGAGTGGAGCGACGGTTGAGGCTTTGTCAACGGGGCTCGTCCGGGATGGGCCTGCGCCATGACTTTGGTCGCTAGGCTCGCCGCGTGCCCTCAGGTCCACTGCATCGCACAAGTGGATTGAAGCAAAGCCCCATGAACCAAGCCGCCAAGGTCAACCCGGACACGAGCCCTTGCGGGCCCGGTGAACCCGTCGAGCCCGTTGAACTGACCATCGAAGACGCCCTGCAGATGGCGATTGCCATGCACCGCGAGCGCCAGTTCCAGGGGGCCGAAGAGCTGTGCCGGCGCATCCTCGGCGTGGTGCCTGGCCACCCCGATGCGCTGCACCTGCTGGGCGTGCAATGCCACCAGATGGGCAAGAGCGACGAAGGCTTGCGCCACATCCAGGCCTCCATCGATGCCGTGCCCAATTTCCCGGGCTTCTACAACAACCTGGGCAACGTCCACATGTCCCGCGGCGACGTGCCTGAGGCCCTGTCGGCTTACCAGCGTGCGTCGGCCCTGGACCCGGACAACGCCGACCTGCACAACAACCTGGGCGCGCTGTACAAGGCGGAGCGCCGCTTCGAAGAGGCCCAGGCGGCCTATGAGCGCGCCATCGCCCTGGAGGCGACCCACCTCAACGCCCACAACAACCTGGGCCTGCTCTATGCCGAGCTGGGCGACCGCCCCAAGGCCATCCACTACTACGTGCGTGCCCTGGAGCTGATGCCAGGCAACGACAACGCCCGTCGCCTGCTGGGCACCACCTACTACTCGCTGGGCCGCATCGGCGAAGCCGGTGAGGTCTACCGCCAGTGGCTGGCGCTGGAGCCAGACAACCCCATGGCCCGCCACATGTTCTCGGCGTGCACGGGTGAAGGCGTGCCCGAGCGTGCCGACGACACCTATGTGGAGCAGACCTTCGACCGCTTTGCCGCCAGCTTCGAGGACGTGCTCAACGAGCGCCTGGGCTACCAGGCGCCGCAGCGGTGCGCCGACATGCTGGCCCGCCACCTGCCGCCACCCCAAGGCCAGTTCGTGATGCTGGACGCCGGCGCCGGCACCGGCCTGTGCGGCCCGCTGATGGCGCCCTGGGCCCGCACCCTGGCCGGGGTCGATTTGTCCCGCGGCATGCTGGACATCGCCCAGACCAAGGGCGTCTACCAGGACTTGTACAAGGCCGAGCTCACCGAGTTCCTCAAGCTCTCGCCCGAACAGTGGGACGTGGTGTTGTCGGCCGACACGCTGTGCTATTTCGGCGACCTCACCGAGGTGACGGCGGCTGCCGCCAGCTCGCTCAAACCCGGCGGCACCCTGATCTACACGGTGGAAGCCTTGCCCGAGGACAGCCGCGCCCTGCACCAGATCCAGCCCCATGGCCGCTACGCCCACCATGGCGACCACATCGCCGCGGCGCTGGCCCAGGCCGGTCTGCGCCTGCTGGAGCGCGAGGCCGTGGTGCTGCGCCAGGAAGGCGGCAAGCCTGTGCACGGCTGGCTGGTGGCCGCGCGCCGGCAGCCCTGATCTGAGCCAGGGGTGACTTTGGTCGCTTTGCGCCCCCGTCGCCCTGCGGTTTACTGCCGGGCATGCCCGCCGCCATCACGTTCCAGTCTCCCTTGCCCCCTGAGGACCTGTTCATCGAATCGATGACGGTCGAAGAGGGCCTGAGCCAGATGGGCCTGATCCAGCTCAACCTGCTCAGCCCCAAGAACGACATCGCGGCGGCCAAGCTGCTGGGCAAACCCGTCGGCGTCACCCTGGTGGACGCCGATGACCACAAGCGCTACTTCCACGGCCATGTCACCCGTTTCGGCCATGGCAGCGCCCGGGGGCCGTACCACGCCTACCACGCCGAAGTCCGCCCCTGGCCCTGGTTCCTGACCCGCACCGCAGACTGCCGCATCTTCCAGGCCATGACGGTGCCCGACATCGTCAAGCAGGTCTGCAACGACCACCCGGCGGTGGCCCAGCTCAAGTTCAAGCTGTTTCGCAGCTACCGCACCTGGGACTACTGCGTCCAGTACCGCGAAACCGACTTCCAGTTCATCAGCCGCCTGCTGGAGCACGAAGGCATCTACTGGTACGTGGCGCACGCCGCCGGCAAGCACACCCTGACCCTGCTGGACGCCATCAGCGCCCACGACCCGGTGGCCGGCAGCGCCAGCATCCGCCACATCGAAGACGCGTCTTCGGCGCCGCCCGATGAGCAGTTCATCACCCAGTGGCGCTTCGACGAAGAGATCCAGACCGAGAAGGTGGCGCTGACCAGCTACGACTTCCAGCGCCCCTCCACCTCCCTGGCGGTCGACGCGCAGGTCAGCCGCCAGCACCCCGAGGCTGGCGCCGAGCGCTTCGACTTTCAGGGCGACTACATCGTGTCGGCCGACGGCAAGCAGCTGGCCGACGACCTGCTCGATGGCGCGCAGAGCCGCTTCCAGCGCTACATCGGTGAAGGCAATGCCATGAACCTGGAGGCCGGCCACACCTTCAGCCTGGCCAAGCACCCGCGCAGCGACCAGAACGCCAAGTACCTGCTCACCCGCGTGCGCATCGAGGCGCAGGTGGCGGTGTTTGCCGCCGGCGCGGCCGGTGCCAGCTTCAAGACCAGCTTCGAGGCCATCCCTTCCGCGCAGCAGTTCCGCCCGCCGCGCCAGACGGTCAAGCCCTTTGTGCAGGGCCCGCAGACGGCCGTGGTGGTGGGCCCCTCGGGCGACGAGATCTTCACCGACAAATACGGCCGCGTGAAGGTGCACTTCCACTGGGACCGCCTGGGCAAGAAGGACGACAAGTCCTCGTGCTGGGTCCGTGTGTCCCACCCCTGGGCGGGCAAGAACTTCGGCATGATCCACACGCCCCGCATCGGGCAAGAGGTGGTCGTCAGCTTCCTGGAAGGCGACCCGGACCAGCCCCTCATCACCGGCCGCGTCTACAACGCCGAGCAGATGCCACCCTGGGACCTGCCGGCCTACGCCACGCAAAGCGGCATCCTCACACGCTCCAGCAAGGGCGGGGCCTATGGCAACGCCAACGCCATCCGCTTCGAGGACAAAAAAGGCAGCGAGCAGCTGTGGATCCACGCCGAGAAGAACCAGGACATCGAGGTCGAGAACGACGAGACGCACTGGGTGGGCCACGACCGCACCAAGACGATTGACCACGACGAGAAGGTGCACGTCAAGCACGACCGCACCGAAACGGTCGACAACAACGAGACCATCACCATCGGGGTGGACCGCACCGAAAAGGTGGGCAACAACGAGAGCATCACGGTCGGCAAGGACCGCACGCGCAGCGTGGGCGCCAACGAGTCGGTGTCGGTGGCCAGCAAGCGCACCCATTCAGTGGGGGCAGACGAGTCCATCTCTGTGGGCGCCGCGCAGAGCATCACCGTGGGTGCGGCGCAATCGCTGTCAGTGGGTGCCAACCAGAGCGTATCGGTCGCGTCCAAGCAGAGCACCTCGATTGGGGCCGACCACGAAATCACCGTGGGCGCCAACCGCAAGCTCGACGTGGGCGCCAAGCTCGAGGTGACGGTGGGTGCCAAGGAGACCCGCACCGTGGCCGATGCGCGTGAGACCAGCATAGGCAAGGACGAGCTGCTCCAGGTGGGCAAGAAGTATTTCCTGGAAGCAGCCGACGAGATCACCCTCAAGACGGGTGATGCCAGCATCACGATGAAGAAGGACGGCACCATCACGATCAAGGGCAAGGATGTCACGGTTACTGGGTCTGGCAAGGTCAATGTCAAGGCCAGCAGTGACCTGGTGCTCAAGGGCTCCAAGGTCGCGACGAACTGAGGCCGCCCACCAGGTCCCCCCATGCTTCAGGTTGTCAACCAAACACCGTTTGCCGCCTCGCTGACGGTCTTCCCCGACCCCCATGGCGTCGAGACCGCATACGCCGTGGTCAAGGGCACGTTCCGCTTCACACCCGAAGGCACGGTGCCTTTGGTGCCCGCATTGCCCCTGCTGGCCACCGATGTGCATTGGGGTGACCCTGGCACCACCAGCCTGCGTGCGGCGGGTGAGATCGCGTTGCTCAAGCCGGCCACGGATATCCTGTTGTCCGGTCGAGCGATTGCACCCGCTCCGGACACCCGCATGGCCGATGTGGGCCTGATGGTCGGGCCCGTGCGAAGGGTGTTGCGGGTGTTCGGCGACCGCACCTGGCGGCGGGGCTTGGGTGGTTGGCGTATTTCCGAGCCCCAACCCTGGAGCCGCATGCCCATCCGTTGGGAATTGGCCTTTGGCGGCTTGGCACCACAACGTGGCGACAACCCACCGGAGCACGAAGCACGCAACCCGGTGGGCCGGGGTTTCATCGCCCAAGGCTGTGATCCGGTCGAAGGCCAGGCCCTGCCCAACCTGGAAGACCCTGCTACGCTGATCCGAGAGCCTGGAGATCGGCCCATCCCGGCCTGCCTGGCCCCGGTCGCGCCCATCTGGCTGCCGCGCCGCGGCTTTGCCGGCACCTACGACGAGGCCTGGGTCAAGGGCCGCGCGCCTTACCTGCCCCTGGATTTTGACGCCCGCTATTTCCAGGTGGCGCCGCCCGAACTGGTGGCGCCTGGCCATCTGCAAGGCGGCGAGCCGGTTCGCTTGATGGGCTTCACGCTGGGCGATCCTCTGGCTTTCACCTTGCCGCAGTGCGGCCTGGAAGTGGTGTTCGATTTTGACGGGGCGCAGCGCCCGCAGGTGCCCCAGTTGGAGACGGTGCTGATCGAGCCCGACGCCGGTCGCATCCAGTTGCTGTGGCGTTGTGCCCTGGCGGTGGACAAGAAACTGCTCAAGCTCAACAAGGTCACGGTGCTCAGCCGAACCTGGGCGGCGGATGGCCGCCCGGCCAGCCCCTTGATGGGCTTGGGGCGCATGCCTTCGGCTTACGCGGCAGTGGGGGCCTGACGTGGCCACACCCGACATCGTCATCGCAAGCGCCGGGGTCATCACGCCCATTGGCCTGAGCCTGGCCGAGACCGCAGCTTCGGCGCGGGCCCGCGTGGCACGCCTGCGCGAGATCCCCTGGCTGGACCGCCGCTTTGAGCCGTTCATCGTGGGCACGGTGCCCGATGATGGCCTGCCCGAGTTGGCCGAGCCGCTGTTGCCCTTGCCTCTGCAGTACCGCGAAGCCCGCATGCTGCGCCTGGCCCATGTGGCCCTGGAAGAAGCGATGGCTGGCTGGTTGGCGGCCAAGGCTGGTCCGTTGCCTTTGCTGATGGGCCTGCCAGAGCAGCACACCCTGCAGCCCCTGGACCCGCAGGGCTTCCTGTCGCGGCTGGGTCAGCAGTGTCCCAGACACATCGACGTGGCGCGCAGCCTGGCCGTGCCGCGTGGCCGCGCGGCTGGCCTGATGGCCTTGCGAGAAGCCCGTGTACGGCTGCAACGCGGTGACTGCGAAGCCATCCTGGTGGGTGGTGTCGACAGCCTGGTCGATCTGTACGTGCTGGGCAACCTGGATTTGCAGGGCCGCATCCGCAACGAGGTCAACAGCGATGGCTTCAGCCCCTCGGAAGGCGCCGCCTTCTTGCTGCTGACCCTCGCTGACGTGGCTACACGCCACCACCTTCAGCCCATGGCCTGCCTCTTGGGCTCTACCTTGGGGCAGGAGGCGGGCCACTTGTACGCTGAAGACGTGCCCTACCTGGGTGAAGGTTTGGCCATGGCCTTCGCCAGCCTGATGCAAGAAGCACCGCCGCCTGCGCCCATCGGCACCGTTTACGGCAGCTTCAACGGCGAACGCTACTGGGCCCGCGAGTTTGGCGTGGCCCGATTGCGCCAGGCCAAGGCGTTCCTTCCGGACCACACGATGGAACACCCGGCCGAATGCTTCGGGGACCTGGGTGCAGCCCACGGCCCCACGTTGGCTGCACTGGCCGCACATGGTGTCCAGCAGGGCTACCGTGCCGCGCCGTGCCTGGTGTACGCCTCTTCCGACCACGGCGAACGGGCGGCCTCGCTGCTTGATCGTGCCCACTGAACCCGGAGCCCCACATGCCCTGTACCGTCCACAACATCACCGGTTTTGCCCACAAGGGCAGCGGCGGCATGAGCATGGCCTTCCCCGATGTGTGCAACACCCCTGCACCGCCGGCGCCGCCCATCCCCATTCCCTACCCCAACATCGGCAAAGCGTCGGACACCTCACAAGGCACCACCCAGGTCGAGGCAGACGGCAACATGGTCATGGTCAAAGGCGCCAAGTACATGATGAGCGCAGGCGACGAGGCGGGCAGCGTGGGCGGGCTGATGAGCGGCGTGTTCAAGCAGGAATGCGAGTTCATGATGTACTCGTTCAACGTCATGCTTGAGGGCAAGAACGTGTGTCGCATGGGTGACCCCCTGTGGCACAACAAGAAAAACATCTGCGGGTGAGATCGGGAGCAAAGCCATGACACAGATCGGTGAAGCGGTGGCGATCGGCGTGATCTCGGACGGCAGCGATCCCGAGTGCCCGCTCAACCACGACGACCTGACCCCCATTCAGAGCACCAACAACTTTGTGGGCGATGGGGGCACGCTGGGGCGCAACATGGCGGCGGGTACCAGCTCGATCACCTACGCGCCGAACCGCAGTGGGTCGCCAGAGGCCCGGCCTTACCCCAGCACCTCTGCCGACGACAGCTGGCCGGTGACCGTGGACGGCCACACTTACCCGGTGACCTGTGCGGCGCACCACCTGATACCGGCTCAGGCCTCGCTCAAGAAGGCGAGGGCTTTGCACAAGTGGCTGGTCTACAAGAAGCAAACCGAGACACTGGGTGGCGCTGGCGGCGGCTCGGCATCTGGCGAGGTCTGGGCCGACGTGGGCTACGACGTCAATGGCCTGGAAAACGGCGTCTGGCTGCCAGGCAACTACGCGGTCGGCGGAGGCTCCGGTGGCACGGCGGAATGGGTGTCGGCCCCCAGCGCCCTGGACAATGAGCGCGCCAGCGCCAAGCCGCCACCGCCAGCGCCACCGGAGAGCCGCAAGCTCTCCGGCTTGCGGCACACCTTCTTTGACGACAACCGCAAGGGTCAGTATGTGATGGGTGCGACCTACGTGTTCAACGCCCAGTTCCACGACAGCCATGGCGAGTACAGCACCATCGTCACCGCGGCGCTGGACAAGCTCGCCACCCTTTACCAGGAGAAGAAGTACGACACCGAGCCGCCTTGCCCCAAGTGCAAGCAGCGCCTGGACAAAGTCAAGGAAGAAGGCATCCCGACGCACTTTGGCCTCGCCCATCGGCTCAATGCGGTGTCCGACCGCTTCTCCCGTTACCTGGTTGGCAAACGCGGTCACCCGCAGGTCTACACCTCAGACTGGGGCAAGGGCGCCTACCTGGAGGGCATGCACATGGTGTCCAGCTACTCGCCTCCGATCCTCGAGGGTTGACGTCAACCCCGAGCCCTCACCCGTCCCGTTTTCACGCGCGCACCCATGTACCACATGCTCATTTGCCAAGCACCTTTTGGCGTTCAGCCAGCCTTGCTGGACTACATCCCGGACGACATGGGCGGTGGCGTGCTGCGCAGCTGGAAAACGGGCAAGCGCTTCGCCGCGCCGCCTGCGTTGCCGGTGAAGGTGACCATCGATGAGGGTGAATCGGGTCTGCTCAAGGAGTTCAACGATGCCACCATCGCCTTGATGTCGCGGCGCCTGGCCGATGCGATCAAGGCCGCCGG
Organism: Burkholderiales bacterium; assembly: GCA_947371645.1. The sequence goes on from CANBQJ010000091.1 coordinate 9,382, forward strand.
CGTGTCGAATGTCGAGTTCTACGACGCCGAGGTGCAGGACTTCGATACAGGCGAGACCCACGCCACGCACCAGGCCTTCAACATCATCGGTGTGCTGGCCGTGGCCGACCTGTCGCGCTCGACCTACCAGGCACTGGACGGACCGCTCATCACCGTGGACTTCGATGGCGTGGCCATCGATGCGGACAAGGCCCGGGGTGCGCTGCTGTTCAGGCTGGCCGAGTCGGTCAACGGGGTGGTTGTGCACGACCGCGTCAAGCAGGCCATCGAAGCCGCAGGGATCAACACCCTGACCTTCCTGCCACCCGAACAATGGGTCAGCTGACCCTCAAGGAGTCGACATGAGTCAATTGCGCGCCGTGCCTTTGCCCGAGGCCACCGTGGCCACATCGGCTGAACCATCGCTGCCCCCCGTGCGCGCCAGCGTGACGGGCATCGACCCGCAAGGCTGGGTCATGGTGACCCATGCAGGGCTGGTGTGGCGCTGCGAGGTGCTGGACGTACTGGTGCTGATGCGGCCCTTGGTGGCCGGAGACGCCGTCCTGGTGTTGCCGCCCTGCGGTGCCGAAGCTGCCGTGGTCATGGGGCGCATCGGACGTCAGCAGGCCGCTGACCAGGCCCCGGAGCCCCTCGTCATCCAGGCCCCTGGCGGCTTGAGTCTGCAATCAGGCGAGGGCAGTGTGGAGCTGCGCCCCAACGGACAGGTCCTGGTTCGCGGAGAGGACGTGCTGATCCGCGCCAAGGGCACGCAGCGCATCCGTGCGGGCACCGTGGCCATCAACTGAACCGACCCGGCATGACACGCACCCGTGCCCGGTTCATCCCGGACATCTTGCTCACTCACCTGGACGACCTGGCCTTCCTCTCCAGCCAGCGGCGCGAGGCCCTGGCCTCAGAGCGCCACACGCTGCGCACCTATGCAGAGGTCAACGAGCGCATAGAGGCCCATGTGCAGGGGTTGCTGGTGGCGCCAGCGCCGCAACTGCTCGCTCTGCTGACACCACTGCTGGCCGCTGCCGAACGTGACGAAGCCTTTGCTGCCGCCTACGCACTCTTGCGGCAGGACACACCTGAAGGCGCGCGCGCGGTGCTCATCGAGTTTTCTCGCGCCAAGGGCGCCACCTTGCTTGGGTTGAGGGACGCCTTGGGCTTGGCCCCAGCGGTGCGCACGGCCGACGAGCTGCGCTCTGCGCTGGGCCAGGCCAAGGCCAGCACGGCTGTGGCCGCCGCCGTGGTGTTGTCCAACCACCGGCAACTGGACCCGAACACCCCCAGGCTGCCCGCCTTGCTGCAGGAGGCGGACCCGGGCGTGGCTGCGCCAGCCTGGCGCGCCGCCCTGCTGGCCGATGTCGCATCGGCCGAGCCAGCGCCCGCGCGTCCGCTCCAACAGGGCGTGGCCCACGCCTCGCCCGAGGTGCGCCACGCCGCCTGGTCCCTGGCCGCATGGACGGCCCAGCCCCAGACCTGGTCGGCCTTGCGCCAGATTGCAGGGCAGGGCGATGCGGTGGCGCTGCACTGGCTGGCTGTGCTGGGCGCGCCCGAAGATGCCCCCCAGATCCAGCAGGCCGCCCTGGCCATGCCCGACCCGGCGGCCCGCTGCCGCTTGTTGGCGCGATTTGGTCACCCTTCGGCATTGAACGCGCTGCTGTTGTGGATGGCCGAAGACGACGTGCCCCTGGCCGTGGCCGCGCGCGAGGCCTTCACCCGCATCACCGGCCACGACATCCGCGGCGAACGCCGCCGCCTGCCGGTGGCTGAAGGTGCCGACGATTTCGAGCGCGACATGGCACCCGATGTCTGGATGCCCGATGCCGCCCGGGCGCGTGCGCTGCTGGATCAGCACGGCAGCACGTGGGCGCAAGGCAGCCGCTGGTGTGCCGGCCACAGGCTGGACGGCGAGGTCTCGCGTGAGCTGCTGATGCAGCTGGACCTGGATGCCCGCTGGGATGTGGCGGCCCGCGCGGCCCTGGCCGGGCGCGTGGTGTCGGCGCCACCGCCGGTGCACTGAGCGAGCGCACAACGGCCTGGCGCCGCCGTGCGGCTCAGGGCTGGAGCGTGCCCCCGGTGATGGTGCGGTAGATGGTGCCCAGTTTGTTGCCGGCGCACCAGAGCACGTTGGGGTTGACGGGGGACGCGCTGAGCAGGCCGCAGGCCTCGTTGGTGAAGGCTTGCAGCAGCCAGTGCTGGCCACCATCTTTGCTGCGCCAGACCTCACCGCCTTGAAGCAGCCAGAAGTGCTGGTCGTCCAGCGCGGTGAAGCCCGTGGCCGGGCCCTGGGCTTGCGGGGGCAGGGCGATGCTGGCCCATGCCACGCCGCCATCGGTGCTGCCCAGCAAGACCGCTTGTGCGGGGCGGCTGGCATCGTCCAGCTGGTTGCCCAGCAGGTACACCCCCTTCGCGCCGGGCAGGCTGACGCTGGCCCATTGCACCGATGCCAGCCCGGGTGGGCTGACCGGGACCCAGGTGGTGTTGCCATCGGTGCTGCGCAGCACCGTGCCTTGGTTGGTGCGGGTGTCCAGGCGCAGGGCCCAGGCTTCGCTTGCGTCGCGGGCCCGGATGGCGATGAGGGGGGCGCTGGCGCCGGTGCTTCGGGCGCCCCACTGCTGGCCGCCATCCGTGCTGCGCCAGACCACGCCCGCATTGCCCGCTGCCCAGACCACGGTGGGCGTCACGTTGTGCACGCTCAGCATCGCCCCTTGATCGGCCAGCGCCGTTTGCCAGGTGTCGCCATCTCGGGTGCCCACCAGGCCTGCTGTGCCCAGCACGGCCCAGGCCGACCGATCGCTGCTGGCGCTGATCCCGCGCAAGGCCATGGCTGCATTGCCCCAGGGCTTGTCCACCCAGGTCAGGCCACCGTCCAGGGTGCGCAGGATGTGGCCGTCCAGGGTGGCCATCCAGGCGTCCGTGTCGCTGCTGGCGACGATGTCCGCTGGAAGCAAGGCCTGTTGGGCGCTGCCCGACAGGTGGCTGGCGCGGCCGTCCACAACGTCGAACACCTCACCGGATGCAAACAACCACCTGACCTGGCCCTGCCAGAGGCCTGCCGTGTTCACACGCAAGCCCTGGGGCAGGTCCATCACTGTGCGCCAGCTCTGGCCCTGGTCGGTGGTGTAGGCGGCCAGGGCCTTGTTGCCGCTGCCATCGGCCGGCACCGAAAAGCCCAGTTGCCAGGCGGTTTGCGCGTCGGGGGCCAGCAGGTCCATGAGGCCGACCACAGTGCGGCTGGGCAAGCCCAGGTCCCGTCTGATCCAGCTGGCTCCGCCATCTGCAGACTGGTAGACGATGCCTCCCAGGGTGCCGGCCCAGAGCGTCGTTGCGTTGCCTGCTGCCAGGGTGTTCACGGCACCCTGGGGGACAGTGAAAGGCTGCCAGCTCTTGCCGCCATCCTTCGTCGCCCAGATGGTGTTGCCCAAACCCAGCCAGGCGTGGTCGGCGTCCCAGGCCACAAAGGCATGGGTCGGCGGCCGGCGCTCGGTCGCCGCAGCGAACAGGGGCTCCCAATGCTGTCCCCCATCCACTGTGCGCAGCACCCGTTGGTCGTTGGCCGCCCAGACGGTCTGTTCGTTCACCACATGCAGGTGGTACAGGGTGGTGTCGATGCCGCTGTCCTGGCGCGCCCAGCTCAGGCCGCCGTCTGTGGTTTTGAAGATGCCACCCGGCCCGCCCAGCGCCCAAGCCACTTTGCCCACCGTGCCCTTGGCCGCCGGCGGTGCGCTGCCAATGGCCAAGGCATGCACACCCGGGACATCGACGGTGAGCCAGGTGACCCCCCTGTCGGTGCTGCGCAGCACCTGTCCCGCTGTGCTGAGGGCCAGCAACACGTCCTGGCCCAGCACCGCCACCTCGCTGATCCAGGGGGACATGACCCGTGGGCTTTGCCGGCACCAGCCCTGGCCCGGCAGGCCGCCTGCACAGTCCAGCCCGGCCACGGTCTTGAACGCGGCCTCTTCAACCTGCAGGTGCAAGGTGGTCACCGTGGACTGGCCGCTGTCGTCGGTGCACGTCAGCTGGACCGTGTGCGGCCCGGCTGAGTCAAAGCTGTGGTTGACGCTGGCTTGCGTGCCCTCAAGGGGCTCTTTGCCGTCGTCGAAGACCCAGCGGTAGCGCACGCTGCCGGTGCCGGCGCAACTGCCGTTGATCGTGATCGGCAACCCGGCCCAGACCGATCCCTCGTTCACGCTCATGGGTGCGGCGCTGGGCGCGGGCGTCAGGCGGTTGACCTGCGAATCGCCACCGCCACCGCCGCCGCACGATGCCAGCAGTGCCAGGGCCAGGCCGGCGGCCAGCAGGGGGAGGGCAGGCCTGCGCAGGCTCATGGCCGTGCCCCTCAAAAGCTCAGGATGAAGCTGGCGCTCCACCCGGAGGTGTGGTCGCGCAAGCCGTCGTGGGCGTACACGCTGGCGGTGCCGCCGCCACTGGCCGGCTGCGACAACAAGGCGTAGTGGCTGGTGCGCACGGTCTGCGCGCGCATGCCCAGGGCCAG
>CANBQJ010000092.1 GCA_947371645.1 Burkholderiales bacterium
CGCTGGCCGGTCATCACGCGGCGCGTGGCCAGCATGAAGGCCATCCAGGCCACGGGCATGACGCCCACCACCAGCAAGGCGCCCACGCGCGCAGGCAGGGTCAGCAGCAGCACGGCGCCCATGCCCATCATCCCCATCAGGCCGATGAATCCCAAGGGCTGCTGCTTGAGGGCCAGCAGGCCTTGGCGAACCCACACCAGGCCTTGAGAGGCCTTCACCAGACGCAGTTTCATGGGCTCAGGCCACCTTGCGCTGGTAGGCCCAGGCGTGTTGGCGGCGAAGGCTCAGCACGCGCTCGAAGTGGGTGGGGTCGTGGGGCTGGAGCATGGCGGCGTCACGGGGGAGGTGGAAGTCCCACAGGCGAGACGTCCAGAAGCGCAGGGCCGCACCGCGCAGCAAGGCCGGCAGCAGCGCCAGCTCGTCGTCGCTGAGGCGGCGCTCGGCGTCGTAGGCGGCCACGAAGGCCTGGGCGCGGACCGGGTCGAGCGCACCCGTGGCCAGGTCGATGCACCAGTCGTTGAGGCACACGCCGATGTCGAAGCCGAAGGTGTCGCAGCCGGCGAAGTAGAAATCGAAGAAGCCGGCCAGCGTGGCGCCGTCGAACATGACGTTGTCGCGGAACAGGTCGGCGTGGATGGGGCCGTGGGGCAGGCGGGCGTAGGCCGCGCTGGCGGCCAGGTCCTGCTGGAAGGCCAGCTCGGACGTGATCAACTCGGCCTGCTCGGCCGTGAGGTGGGGCAGCACGACCGGGATGGTGTCCACCCACCAGGCCAGGCCGCGCAGGTTGGGCTGGTGTGCTGCGTAGTCTTGCCCGGCCAGGTGCATGCGGGCGAGCATGGCGCCCACCTGCGCGCAATCACCCGCTTGGGGGCTGAGCTGGTTGCGGCCCTTCAGGCGGGTCACCACGGCAGCGGGTTTGCCCTTGAGGCTGTGCAGGATGCGGCCTTGCGCATCGGCCTGCGGCGCGGGCACGGGGATGCCCCGGTCGGCCAGGTGGCGCATCAGGTTCAGGTAGAAGGGCAGTTGCGCGGCCGTGAGGCGCTCAAACAGCGTCAGCACGTAGGGGCCGGCGTCTGTGGTGACGAAGTAATTCGTGTTTTCGATGCCCGACGCACAGCCCTCCAAAGCCTGCAAGGTGCCCAGGTTCAGGCCCGCCAGCAAGGCGGCGGCCTCAGGGGGGGAAACTTCGGTGAAAACGGCCATGGGGCAGGGAAAGTCGGCGTGGACGAAGGGCCACATCGCAGAGAGTTTCGGCTGCTTCAGCGTAAACCCTCAGGCGGCGTGAATGGGCAAACGTGAGATTGTAGGAGCCGCTGTGGCAGACTTCACATGCGATTGAAAACATTGGCCCCGCGGCATGTGGGGGTGCAAACACCGAAGGCGGAGACGCGCAAACATCATGATCTCGAAAGTTGAAGGCTTGTTGAACTCAAGTGCCCGCAAGGTTGCCGCCCTGTTTGCCGTCCCGGCTGTGTTGGCGCTTGCCTCCGTGGCCCACGCAGACCCCGAGATTCGCTCGGCGCCCTTGGGCGTGTCGTTCGGCATCGGCGGTGGTTTTGCCCCTGCTCACCGCACCTGCGCTGGCGCCAACAAGGAAGGCTGCGACCGCCTGTCCTTCGGCCACAAGGTGTATGCCGGCTACGACGTCACCAATGACGTCACGGCACAAGTCAGCTACCTCTATTTCAACGGCGTGAACCGCGATTGGGACAACGCCCGCAACCCGGTCAACGCCCGTGAGCGCGTGGCGTCGCGCGCCTGGGGTGTGGGCATCGACTGGCACATCGAGTTGCTGCATTCGGTGACCAACCACCTGCGTGCAGGTTGGGGCCGCATGCAGACCCGCCAGACCAATTTCCTGCGCACCGGCGGCACGGAAGAAATCAACCGCATCGAAGAGGCACCTTACGTGGGCGCGGGCCTGGCTCTGGCCGTCAACGAGTATTTCAGCGTCGACGCCAGCTTCGACTATTACTTCGCCAGCAGCCGCAGCCGCCACCTGCTGTACATCGGCGCCAACACGCAGTTCTGATCCTGCTTGTTCTGAAGGCTGCCAGGGCGTTGAGCCCTTGCAGCCGGGGGCGATGGCCTCACAATCCGGGGCATGAACGCCCCGGATCAATCCCCCGACACACGCCCCGAGACGCCCTCCTCAGCGTCATCACCTGCGGCGCCCGAGCCCCAGCCCACCATGGTGCTGGTCGATGGCTCCAGCTACCTCTACCGCGCCTTCCACGCCATGCCCGACCTGCGCGGTCCGGCGGGTGTCCCCACCGGGGCCATCCACGGCGTGGTCAACATGATGGGCTGGCTGCGTGAGCACATCCACGCCGAGCACGCCGTCTGCGTGTTCGATGCCAAAGGCCCCACCTTCCGCGACGAGTGGTACCCCGCCTACAAGGCCCACCGCCCACCCATGCCGGATGAGCTGCGCAGCCAGATCGAGCCCATCCACGAGGTGGTGCGGCTGCTGGGCTGGCCCGTGCTGGAGGTGCCTGGCATCGAAGCCGATGACGCCATCGGCACCTTGGCCCGCGTGGCCGCTGCCTCGGGCCACAAGGTGGTGATCTCCACCGGCGACAAGGACCTGGCCCAGCTGGTCAACCCGCAGGTCTCGCTGATCAACACCATGGCCAAGCCCCCGGAGGTGCTGGACATCCCCGGCGTGGTGGCCAAGTTCGGCGTGCCGCCCGAGCTCATCATCGACTACCTGACCCTGATCGGCGACACCGTGGACAACGTGCCCGGTGTCGAGAAGGTGGGGCCCAAGACCGCCGTGAAGTGGCTGCAGGAGCACGGCTCGCTGGCCGGTGTCGTGGCCGCCGCCGACGGCATCAAGGGCGTCGTGGGCGAGAACCTGCGCAAGGCCCTGGACTGGCTGCCGCAAGGCCGCAAGCTCATCACCGTCAAGCTGGACTGCGACCTCACCGACCACGTGCCGCAGTGGCCCGTGCTGGACGCGCTGGCGCTGAAGGCCCCCGACCTGCCAGGCCTGCTGGATTTCTACACGCGCTTTGGCTTCAAGTCGGCCCGCGCCGAGGTGGAGCGCCTGCTCAATGGCGGCGGCGCGGCGCCAGCGAAGGCCGTGAAAGCAGCCAAGCCCGACAAACCCAGCGACACCGGCGACCTGTTTGGCGCGCACGCCGAGGGCGATGAGGCCGCTGAACCTGTGGCCTCCACCCACAAGCAGGTGGACACGCACTACCAGACCATCCTCGACTGGCCGCATTTCGAGGGCTGGCTGGCGAGGATCTACGCCGCCAAGTTGGTGGCCTTCGACACCGAAACCGATTCGCTGGAGCCCATGAAGGCGCGCATCGTGGGCCTGTCCTTCAGCGACAAGGTGGGCAGCGCCTGCTACATCCCGCTGCGCCACGAAGGGCCGGATGCGCCTGCGCAGTTGCCCATGGACGAGGTGCTGGCGCGCCTCAAACCCTGGCTGGAAGCCCCGGACCGCCACAAGGTGGGTCAGAACATCAAGTACGACACCCATGTGATGGCCAACCACGGCATCACCATGCGGGGCTACGCACACGACACCATGCTGCAAAGCTATGTGCTCGAAGCCCACCGCCGCCACAACCTGAGCGAGCTGGCGATGCGCCACGTCAACCGCTCGGGCCTGGACTACGAAGAGGTGGCGGGCAAGGGCGCGCAGCAGATCCCGTTTGCGCAGGTGCCGGTGGACAAGGCCGCGTTCTATTCAGCTGAAGACAGCGACCTGACCTTGGACGTGCACCTGGCCTTGTGGCCGCACCTGCAGGCTGAAAGTCAGCTGCAGGACATCTACCAGCGCTTCGAGATGCCCGCCTCGCGCGTGCTGCAACGCATCGAGCGCAACGGCGTGCTGATCGATCCCGCCTTGCTGCAGCAACAAAGCAGCGAGCTGGCCCAGCGCATCCTGGCGCTGGAACAGGAAGCCTATGAGTTGGCCGGCCAGCCCTTCAACCTGGGCTCGCCCAAGCAGCTGGGTGAGATCTTGTTTGTGAAGCAGGGCCTGCCCGTGGTCAAGAAAACGGCCACCGGCGTGCCCTCCACCAACGAAGAGGTGCTGGAAAAGCTGGCCGAAGACTACCCGCTGCCTGCGCGCATCCTCGAATACCGTGGCATGGCCAAGCTCAAGTCCACCTACACGGACAAGCTGCCGCTGATGATCAATGCCGACACCGGCCGCGTGCACACCAACTACGCGCAGGCCGTGGCCGTCACCGGCCGCTTGTCCAGCAACGACCCGAATCTGCAGAACATCCCTGTGCGCACGGCAGAGGGCCGCCGCATCCGCGAGGCCTTCATCGCGCCGCCGGGGCACTTCATCGTGTCGGCCGACTACTCGCAGATCGAGCTGCGCATCATGGCCCACATCTCGCAAGATGAGAACCTGCTCAAGGCCTTTGCCGAAGGCATGGACGTGCACCGCGCCACGGCCGGCGAGGTCTTCGGCGTGGCGCCAGACCAGGTCAGCAGCGAGCAGCGTCGCTACGCCAAGGTCATCAACTTCGGCCTGATCTACGGCATGAGTGCGCACGGCCTGGCCAAGAACCTCGGCATCGAGCGCAGCGCCGCCGCAGCCTACATCGACCGCTACTTCAACCGCTACCCCGGTGTGAAACGCTACATGGACGAAACACGCGCCCTGGCCAAGGCACAGGGCTATGTGGAGACCGTGTTTGGCCGCCGCCTGTGGCTGCCCGAGATCAACAGCCCCAACGGCCCCAGCCGTGCGGGCGCCGAGCGTGCGGCCATCAACGCGCCCATGCAGGGCACTGCGGCCGACCTGATCAAATTGGCCATGGTGGCCGTGCAGGACCGCCTGGACGCCGAGCAACGGGCCACGCTGATGATCATGCAGGTGCACGACGAACTCGTCTTCCAGGTGCCCGAGGCCGAGCTGGACTGGGTGCGCGCCGAGGTGCCGCGGATGATGGCCGAGGTGGCGCGCTTGCGCGTGCCCCTGCTGGCTGAGGTGGGCTCGGGCCCCAACTGGGAAGCGGCGCACTGAGGGGTGGGCCCACCTGATGGACTTCACGCAACGTCACGAAACTGTCATCAAGATGTGTAGTGAGGGGGCATAAACTTGAAGCGCCGCGTTGTCTTCCTCAACGTGCAGCTTGCATCAGAACAAGGGTTCCCCAACGGTGTCCGACGCCCCTCGCTTGAAGTTATTGAGCCGCGAACAGGCCATCCTCGAATTCAACCGCCGCGTGCTGGCCCAGGCCCAGCGCGACGACGTGCCATTGCTCGAGCGCCTGCGCTACATCTGCATCGTCTCATCCAACCTCGATGAATTTTTCGAGGTGCGTTATGCAGATGTGCTGGAGGCCTCGCGCACCCACGGCACGGGCATCGATGCGCAATACCTCAAGGACGTGGCCGACGAGGCCCACCGCCTGGTCGAAGACCAGTACCAGATCTTCAATGAGGTGGTGGGGCCCTCGCTGCGCCACGCGGGCATCTACATCCTGAACCACGCCCACCGCAACGAGGCCCAACGCGCCTGGGTGGCTGATTTCTTCCACAAGCAGGTGCAGCCCCTGCTGGTGCCCATCGGGCTGGACCCGTCCCACCCTTTCCCGCAGGTCGCCAACAAGACGCTGAACTTCATCGTGCGCTTGGGGGGCCGCGATGCCTTCGGGCGCGACAACGACATCGCCATCGTGCGCATCCCGCGTGTGCTGCCCCGCGTGATCCGCGTGCCCGCCGACATCGCCCACGGCACGCAGAGCTTCGTGCTGCTGTCCAGCGTGATCCGTTCGCACCTGGATGAGCTCTTCCCCGGGCGCAAGATCGAGGCTTTCTCGCAGTTCCGCCTCACGCGTGACTCCGACATCGACGTCGACGAAGACGACATGACGGATCTGCGCGTGGCCCTGCGCTCCAAGATGAGCACGCGCCAGTTTGGCCAGTCGGTGCGCCTGGAGGTGGTCTACAACTGCCCCAAGGACCTGTCCGATTTCTTGCTGGAACAGTTCGGGCTGTCGCACCAGGCGCTCTACCAGGTCAACGGCCCCGTCAACCTGGTGCGCCTCACGCAGCTGATCGACCAGGTCGACACCAACAACCTGCGCTTCCCGCACTACGAGCCGGGCTGGCCCGTCAGCCTGCCCACCACGGGCATGCTGGACCACCTCCGCCGCCACGACTGCCTGCTGCACCATCCGTTTGAGTCTTTCGATGCCGTGGTCCAGTTCCTGCGCGAGGCCGTGGAAGACCCGGACGTGCTGGCCATCAAGCAGACCATCTACCGCACGGGCAGCGAGTCCGTGCTGATGGAGCTGTTGCTGGAGGCTGTGCGCCGTGGCAAGGAAGTGCTGGCCGTGGTGGAGCTCAAGGCCCGCTTTGATGAAGAGGCCAACATCAACTGGGCCGAGCGCCTGGAAGCCCTGGGCGCCCAGGTGGTGTATGGCATCGTGGGCCTCAAGACCCACGCCAAGATGATGCTGGTGACCCGCCGCGAGGGCAACCGCCTGCGCCGCTACGCGCACCTGTCCACCGGCAACTACAACCCGCGCACCTCCAAGCTCTACACCGACGTGGGCTACCTGACCAGCCATGCCGACATCACCGGTGACGTGGATCGGCTCTTCCAGCAGCTGGCCAGCCTGTCCACGGTGCAGAAAAGCAAGCAGCTGATGCTGGCCCCGCTGGCCATGCACCAGCAGTGCATGGACTACATCGCGCGCGTGCGCGACGCCTGCAAGGCGGGCCTGCCAGCGCGCATCGTCATCAAGTGCAATGCCTTGACCGACGAGCGCCTGATCCACGCTCTGGTGGAAGCTGGCCGCGCGGGCGTGCAAGTCGACCTCATCGTGCGGGGTGCCTGCGTCTTGCCCCCCGGCGTGCCGGGCCTCACGGACAACATCCGGGTGCGCTCGGTGGTGGGGCGCATGCTGGAGCACACCCGGGTGCTGTACTTCCGCTGGGGTGAGGGCGACCACGACGAGGTGCTGTACCTGTCCAGCGCCGATTTCATGAACCGCAACATGACCCGCCGCATCGAAGCCGCCTGGCCGGTGCGCGATGTGGCCTTGCGCCAGCGCGTGATCGACGAATGTCTGGTGCCTTACCTCCTGGACACGCAAGACGCCTGGCAGCAGGGCGCGGACGGCCGCTACACACGTGTGGAGCCCGGCTTCAAGCCGCCCTTGAGCGCACAGCAGGCGCTGATGGGCCGTTACCGCGCGGTGTCCTGAAGGGGGCTTCGTCATGGACCTCATCCTCTGGCGGCACGCCCAGGCCCACGTGGGCCCGACGGGGTGGGTGGCGGACGAGGCCAATGCCCAGCGCATCGCGCAAGGCGAACGGCCGTTGTTGAGCCACGCCCAGGATCTGGCGCGTGGCCTCACGCCCAAAGGTGAGCGCCAGGCCGAACGCATGGCCGCCTGGCTCAACCAGCGCCTGCCGGCGTCCACCCGGGTGCTGGCCAGCCCAGCGCAGCGCGCGCTGCAGACTGCGCAGGCCTTGGGCCGGACGTTCAAGACCGTGCCTGGCATTGACCCCCAAGCCAGCGTGGACGATCTGATCAAGGTCGCACGCTGGCCCACGTCCAGAGACCCGGTGTTGTTGGTAGGGCACCAGCCCGCCCTTGGGGTGCTGGCTGCACGGCTGATGACCGGGCAAGACTTGGCCTGGTCGGTGCGCAAAGGCGCGGTGTGGTGGTTGCGCGTACAGGAGCAAGACGGCGAGCAGCGCGTGACGCTGCTCGCCGTGCAGTCGCCCGAGCTGCGTTAGCCCGGGCTCAGCCTCAGTTCCAACTGCTCGCCAGGATCTTGCTCAAGCCGGCTTGTGTGGCTGCAGGCAAGGTCAGCACCCCATCGGCCGGCGCAGAGAACTTGGCCATGGCGCTCACCAACGCATTGACCTTGCCAGCGCTCAGGCGCTTGTTGTCAGCCGAGGTGGTGATGGACTCGACCTGGTTGGCGCCGCCCTTGAACCAGTCCTGCACGATCATGTGGTCCTGGGTGCCCACGATGCCAATGTCGAGGTTGTTGCCCACCTTGCTGAGCCACAGCTGGTTGGCCGTGGCGCCACTGACCTTGAGCACATCGGCATTGAGCCAGGTGCTGTCGGTGTCCACGATGGTGTCTTTCCCATCCCCTCGCGCAAACAGGTAGGTGTCGCTGCCCTTGCCGCCAATGAGCAGGTCATGGCCCAGACCGCCACTGAGCGTGTCATTGCCGGCCAGACCACTGAGCGTGTCGTTGCCCGCGCCGCCCACCAGCTTGTCTTTCCCGGCGGTGCCGTTGAGCGTGAGGTTGCTCACAACGGGTTTGCTGGCCTCGGCGATCACTTCGGCGCCGGTGAGCATGCTGCCATCGGCCGTGAACTTCAGCTTCAAGCCGTCCCACTGGCCGGCGTTGTCGAGGGTGATGCTGTCCGTGCTGCCTTGGAAGCCCAGGACAACCGTGCCTGGGGATGTGGCACCCAGGCGGCCAATCACCAGAGACGAGCGGCTCAAGCCTTGCCCCAGCTGGATCAGGTCAGCCCAGTCTGCGTGGATCAGGTCCTGGCCATCGCCCGCGTTGAACAGGTAGGTGTCGGCCCCAAGCCCGCCGCTGAGGGTGTCGTTGCCTGCCCTGCCGCTGAGCGTGTCGTTGCCCGCGCCGCCCACCAGTTCGTCTTGCCCGGCGGTGCCGTTGAGCGTGAGGTCGACCACCAGGGGCTTGCTGGCTTCGGCGAGCAGCTCGGCGCCGTTGAGCGTGCTGCCATCGGCCGTGAAGTTCAGCTTCAAGCCGCCCCACTGGCCGGCGTTGTCGAGCGTGATGCTGTCTGTGCTGCCCTGGAAGCCGAGGACCACCGTGCCCGGGGCGGTGGCACCCATGCGGCCAATCACCAGAGACGAGCGGCTCAAGCCTTGCCCCAGCTGGATCTGGTCGGCGGTGTCGGCGTGGATCAGGTCCTGGCCGTCGCCCGCGTTGAACAGGTAGGTGTCGGACCCAAGCCCGCCGCTGAGCGTGTCGTTGCCGGCCAGGCCGCTCAGTGTGTCGCTGTGCGTACCGCCGGTCAGCACATCGGCGCCTGATGTGCCTTGCAAGTTCAAGCCCCTGCCGCCAGCGATGATTTCTGCGCTGGTCAATGGCGCGGACCCGTCGGTAAATCGGATGACTTGGTCCCACTGCTCAGCGCCCCGGGTGGGGTCGCCGTACAGCATGATGGTGTTGGTGTTCACCGTGATCTGAATGCCACTTTTGTCGGCGGTGCGTGGGTCGCCCGCCGGTGGTGGGATCAAAGTGATGGACACGTCACCTGCGGCAATGTCTGAGCCCAGCTCAATCACGTCGTCGGACTGAGCCAGGATGGTGTCGTTGCCATCGCCGCGAGCCATGCGGAAGATGTCGTGGCCACTGCCACCAGACAGGTAGTCGTTACCAGTACCGCCCACGATGGTGTCATCGCCAGCCCCACCGTACACGCCGTCATTGCCAGCGCCAGCGTCGTAGCTTGCCCCGTCTTTGTAGTCCGACGCCGCTTGCAGGTAGTCGTTGCTGGCACCGCCATACAGTTCATCCCGTCCGCCGATGGCAGCGACCAGCCAGTCATTGCCTTCTCCGCCGATCAGGGTGTCATTGCCGTCTGCGCCTGTGAGGTTGTCATTGCCCTTGCCGCCATCCAGGCGAGAGCCGCCCAGAGCCGCCGTCAGACCATCGTCCTGGTCAGTGCCTTGCCGACTTGCTGCGGCGATCTCTTCGGCGGTGATGCGCGAGCCATCTGCAAAGACGAATTCGTCCACTTGCCCAGTGATGCTGCTGGTGCCCCGGAGGTAAAACCCATCGACCGTCAGGGTGGCGCCGCTGGCCTTGACGGTCATCACAATGCCGTTGCCGGGCAGACCGCGTTCTGGAGTGAAGTTGACATCGGCGCGCGTGAATGCGTCGGTGAAGTAGACCACGTCCAGGTCTTCAGGGGCTTCGTAGACTGCAGGGCGACCATGGTCGTACCGGGCGTCGGAGATCGTCGCATTGCCCTTGGCCAGGCTGACGCGAATCTGATCGGCCCCGCTACCTGGGTCAAAGAAGCTGGACACCTTGCCCAAGGGATTGCTTGCGCGCAAGCTGCCATCCAGCACATCGTCACCGTCGCCACCGTACAACCAACCCCCAAGGGTGCCGCCCAGCAAGCTGTCGTTGCCGGCGCCGCCTGTCAAACTGTCCCAGCCGGCACCGCCGTCCAGCGTGTCGTTGCCGGCGCCTGCCGTGATCGTGTCACTGCCATCACCGCCACGGATGAGGTTGTTGCCATCGCCGGCCAGGATGATGTCGTCACCATACCCGCCATCCAGGGTGTCGTTGGCACCGTCCAGCGAAATGAAATCTGCCTGGCTTGTGGGCACATTGACCAACTTGAGCACGGCATCGCGGTCAAGCACCTGGCCGTTGGTGAAGGTGATGGTGTCCGGGCCTGAGCGCAGGACGCCCGCAACGGTTTCGTCGTCGAAATAGTCAACGATGCGGACCACGGGGTGGTCTGTGGAACGCTTGTCGGTGATCAGCAAGTCGCTGCCGCCATTGAACGTGCGCACACGCGAGAACGTCAGGTCATCGGCGGTGTAGGTCTGGGTTGCACCTGGTCCTTGGTCGCCTTCGTAGATCAGGCGGTCGCCATCTCCGCTGACATGGTCGTCCACGATGGTGACGCCCTTGTAGATCCCTTTGACGATGAAGGTGTCTGCGCCGCTACCACCGTCCAATGTGTCGGACAGGCCTTCGGCGATCAGGGTGTCTTGACCGTCACCGCCCCGCAGCACGTCCCCGCGGGTTGCCCGGCCGCCATCCAGCAGGTCATCTCCGGCGCCGCCGTCCAGGGTGTCGTCGCCGTCATCGCCGATCAGCACGTCGTTTTGGTTGCCGCCCTCCAGCGTGTCGTCGCCGGCGCCGCCGTACAGGGAGTCGTTGCCATTTTCCCCGCGGATGTGGTCATTGCCTGAGTTGGCACGGACGAGGTCGTCGCCAGCGCCGGCCCACAGGTCATCGTCGATGCGAAACGTGTTGGTGCTCTGGCTCGCGCAGTCGATGATGTCGTTTTGATCTGTTGCCTGAAAGCGGGCCAGTAACGTGGCCTGGTTGCCCGAGAACAAGGTCGTGCTTCCATAGCTGATGACCAAATTGGTGTCGGTGATGTTCGCGTTGCCGGCCTTGAAGTAGTCCGTGACGGTCACGGAAATGGGCGGGGAGTTGGGTGGCGTTCCCCAATTGACGACCAGGTTGTCCCCCACTTGCTTGACTGTGAGGTCTTTGGGGTTGGGGGGGAGTTCATTGATGTTGATGTAGGTGATGCCCGCAAAATCAGCTTGCCGGATCACGCTCTGGCCCAGGCCAATTTCGTACAGGTTCTTGCCCGTGCCGCCGTCCAGGGTGTCGTTGCCTCCCCCTCCGAGCAGCCAATCGTCGCCATCAAGGCCGATCAGGAGGTCATTGCCTTCGCCGCCTTGCAATGTGTCATTGCCCTCGCCGCCGTTCAGGGTGTCCTGGCCTGCGTTGCCATCGATGTGGTCATCGCCGATGCCGCCCAGCAGCAGGTCATTGCCCGCGTCGCCGGAGATGATGTCGTTGCCAGCGCCGCCGTCCACGGTGTCGGCGCCGGTGGTGCCCGTCAGGATGTCATTCAGCGCCGAGCTTGTGTTCAGCGCCGCCATCATTTCTGTTTGCGACCAGATCACGCCATTGGCAAAGGCGATGTGTTCAATGGTGGAGCGGCCAGCCGACAAACTGTTGCCGCTGTCGAAGTAATAGTCCACCTGCACATAGTTGGCCGGCATGCCATTGATGGGCGTGCCGTGCTCGTAAATGATGAGGTTGCCCGATTGGTTGCTCAGCACCAGTTGGTCTGGCGTGACGGGGCGCTGGGCGTTGCCGCCCAGATACAGGATGGTGGCGGAATCGCCAGGCTTCTTGGCATCGCTTTCGTTGACGATCTGTGTCTTGCCGGTGAGGCCCTTGATCACGAAGGTGTCGATGCCTGTGCCCGGGGCAAAATTCGATACGCCGCCATACAGCACGTCGCCCTCGCCTTCGGCGATCAGGGTGTCGTTGCCAGTGCCGCCGATCAGGGTGTCCCCTGCGTTGCTGCCCACATCCGCACCGCCGTCAAGCAGGTCATTGCCATTGCCGCCTTGCAGGTAATCACCACCGGCCATGCCGTAGAGCGAGTCGTTGCCATCGCCGCCGAAGATGGCGTCTCTGCCGGCGCCTGCGCGGACGATGTCGTTGCCACCTTTTGCGTTCAGGGAATCGTCCGTGGTGTCCAAAGCGGTGCCAGTGGGCTGGCTCAGGCAGTTGATGACGTCATCGCCTTCTGTGGCCAGGACCAAGGCGTTGACCTGGTCGCGGCCGTAGGTGTCGGGCACGTAAAAATCTGAGGTGGCTGGGTCGATGATGACCTGTGTCGGGCGCGTAGGGTTGAAGTAATCGCGGATGGTGATGTCACCGTTGCCCGAGAGCGTGTCCGAGTCGGCGACCACGTGAATCAAGAGGTCGTTGTTCTGGCGCTCGAAGGTCTCGTAGCGGTTAGTCCAACCGCCGCCGGTGCCAGCAGGTCCTGCGATTTTCAGGATGTTGACCGTGCCAGGGTCGTTGTCTTCGATGACCGTGGTGCCGGTGGTGTAGATGTAGGTGTCAGCGCCAGCACCGCCCCGCAACAGGTTGCTGCCTGAGCCGCCGGAAATGGTGTCGTTGCCGGCGCCACCATCGATGGTGTCGTTGCCTCCGAGCCCGTTGATGGTTTCGGCGCTGGAGGTGCCGGTGATGAGGTCGTCGCCCTCGGTGGGGCTTTGGCCTTGGGCAAGGCTGACGGAGTTTGGCATCTTCTATCCCTGAACTGTGATTGTTATGAGTTGAGCTTAGGGGCACCTCCTTGGTGCGGCCAACTAGGGCAAACCTCACACTTGGTCACGGGATGTGAACGTCTGGCGAGATAATGTGTGCCATGAGCACGTCGACCCTGGCCCCGCACGGCGGTTTTCAGCACCCGGTGCGCATCTACTGGGAAGATACCGACGCCGGCGGCATCGTCTTTTACGGCAACTACCTGAAGTTCATGGAACGGGCCCGCACCGAGTGGCTTTCTGCTTTAGGGTTTGGGCAGGAAGCGCTGCGGGCCTCGGGCGAGGGCATGTTCGTCGTGGCCGAGACCCACCTGCGTTACCTGCAGCCGGCCCGCCTGGACGACCACCTGCTGGTCACCGTCCGCCTGACCCAGTCTGGTCGCGCGTCTTTGACCTTCGAGCAAGGCGTCTGGCTGGGCGAGTCTTTGTTGACTGCAGGTGAAATCCGCGTCGGCTGGGTGCAAAAATCAGCAGACGGGCGCTTGCGCCCGGGCCGCATCCCAGCTGCCATCATGGCGGTGTTGCCTGCCCCCTCCCCTCAAGCCTGACCCTGGAGCTTTTTCAGATGAACCAAGACCTGTCCATCATCACCCTGGTGCTGCACGCCAGCCTGGTGGTGCAACTGGTGATGGCCTTGCTGTTGCTGGTCTCGCTGGCCAGCTGGAGCGTGATCTTTGCCAAGCTGATGGGCCTGCGGCGCGTGCGCGACGACAACCAGCGCTTCGACCACGAGTTCTGGGCCGGCCGCACCCTGCAGGAGCTGTTTCAGGACGCCGCCCGGGGCTCGGGCCCCAACTCGCCGCAAGAGCGCATCTTCGTGGCCGGCATGCGCGAGTTCATGAAGCTGCGCGAGCGCCGCGTGGTGGAAGTCTCTTCGCTGCTGGACGGCGCTCGCCGCGCCATGCGCGCCGCCTACCAGCGCGAGATGGACGTGATCGAGGCGCGGCTGGATTTCCTGGGCTCGGTGGGCTCGGTGTCGCCTTACATCGGCCTGTTTGGCACCGTGTGGGGCATCATGCACGCC